>NZ_JAFCXH010000001.1:0-537997 GCF_049898225.1 Pseudomonas sp. DSP3-2-3
TCCAACTACGACTCGTTGATCGGCAAGCTGATCACCTGGGGCGCAACGCGCGACGAAGCCATGGCCCGCATGCGCAATGCCCTGGACGAAATCGTGGTCGACGGGATCAAGACCAACATTGCGCTGCATCGAGACTTGGTTCGTGATGAGGGCTTCTGTGAAGGTGGTGTGAACATTCACTACTTGGAGCAAAAGTTGGCAAATCAGGATTGAAATCGATGACCGGGGCTAGTCCGATGATTATGGCTTGCCCCGACCGTATCCATGTCCCAATGACGGTATGTGAAGCCGTCTACTCTAAGCCCCACAAATAGTGCTCAAAGGCCATCATTTGCAGTCATGCTTCACCCACGCTGTTTTCCATCAGTTGGTTAGTCGCCGACATGATGATTTCGATCACCCGCTGTTTCTGCTGCAAAGATTTATTGCCGGTGGCAAATACGACTCCGCTACGCAACGGACCTTTCTCTGCTCTTTGGTTTGATCTGGGCCGCCGAGATAGGCATTGGCACCCATCGCAGCTAAATGACATGAGTGGATGCTGGCCCAGCGCGATCTCGTGGCTGCCTATGAGCGTCACGGGCTCTTTCGGGATTGTATGTTTTTGCGGTTATCACACCGGAAACAGCACCGGCCGGCTAAGGGCAGTTTGTGTTCCAGCGCAAGGTGATTGTTTGTGTATCAACGTGCAAAACTGCTGGGATGACGAGCTTCAAACCGTTATAGTTTTGCGGTGCCCTGCCCTTTAATATTCGATTAAATTATAACTAAACTAAATATGCCTTAAGTTGAGCTATTTAGTAGGTTTAGTCGGTAGCATTCGAGGCGCTCTTCAGTTTCAAGTCGCAAATCAAATTAAAATCACTATACAAGCAACGCACTGTTGAACTTGGTGGTTCATCTTATCGGCTAAGGTGACACGCTCGCGCCTGTAAGGCCGTTGGTCGCTAATGCACGCTGCTTTTGCCATTTAGTCCACACTTTAATGTGCGACTCTAATAAGGAGGCGTACAACAATGAGTATCACCTCACTGAGCGCAGTTACAGCAGCTCTGCTAACCGCAGCCTGCCTGACAGCGCTTGCAGACCCACCGAGAAAACACAACGGGACCAGCACCGTTAGCGAGACTACTTCCCGACCGTCCTCGACATACTCAGCGCCTGCCAGCTACTACGACAAGGCAAACGACCACGTCCAGGCAATCGGAAGAAGCGGTTCACATTCGATGCATCCTAATGCGCCTGTAGCAGCAGAGCAGTTTGTTGACGATGAAGTAGAGGCATCCAGAAACATCGGCGATGGTTACCCGAATACCCCCGGGAGTAATTGACATTATCGCCTGAGTGATCGAAGTCCGCAGCCATCAACTGCCGCTGTCTGGACGCTGGCACGTCCAGCAAGGTTCCCATTGCCAGGCCCTGCCGGCTTCGACCACTCGCAACACTTCGCGGGCACTTTCGACTGCCCTCTTCTTTACTAATTCGAGGCGTGCGCACAGGGATCATACCGTTCGCATACAGATGGCTCTTCGTAGTCGCGAACCCACTCTGGCAAGATTCAACTAGACTTTAAACAGAGCCAAAATGACTCTCCCGGAGGGTCAAGTGAACACCCGCTGTTTTCTTGTTGCGATGCTGTTAGCCATAAGCACATCGCTGTTCGCAGCCGACGCCGTCGTGCTGATACCTCCCAATCCTCTCGGGATCTGGCTGATCACCTTTGGTGTTGCGTTTCTGATCGCCGAAGCGGCAGTGCCCAACTACGGCGTGATCGGGCTGGGCGGGATAGTGATGTTTGTCGTAGGCGCGATCATTCTGAACAACACCGAGGTCCCCGCGCCCTTGATCGTAGGTCTGGGGCTGATCAGCGCGCTGTTGCTGGCCTTCCTGCTGGTCCGTGCGTTGAAAACCCGGCCGCGCCAAATTGTCAGTGGCGATGCCGGACTGCTGGGCAGCGTAACCCGGATTACCCGGTTGCAAGCCGACGATGCCTACAGCGGTTGGGTGCTTCTGCAAGGTGAGCATTGGCAGGTGCTGAGCGCTACGCCACTGCAAACGGGGCAGCGTGTCCAGGTAACGGCGCGCAAAGGACTATTGCTGGAAGTGACCGCCGCTGAATTGGCGCTGGAGGGAGACTGATCATGGGCCTGCAACTGGGTTTTGTCGCGCTGCTCCTGCTGGCGATTGTGCTGGCCGCAGGGGCCTTTCGCATCCTGCGCGAATACGAGCGTGGCGTGGTGTTCCAGCTCGGGCGGTTCTGGCAGGTCAAGGGGCCCGGTTTGATCCTGTTGATCCCGGTGGTCCAGCAGATGGTCCGGGTTGATTTGCGCACGGTGGTGCTGGATATCCCTGCGCAAGACGTCATCACCCGGGATAACGTCTCGGTCAAGGTTAATGCCGTGCTGTACTTTCGCGTCCTGGATCCTCAGAAAGCCATCATCCAGGTCGAAGACTTTCTCATGGCCACCAGTCAACTGGCCCAGACCACACTGCGCGCGGTGCTGGGTAAACATGAACTCGATGAATTACTGGCTGAACGGGAACGCCTGAACTTCGACATTCAGCAAGTTTTGGATGCTCAGACTGACGCGTGGGGTATCAAGGTCGCGAATGTTGAGATCAAACACGTCGATCTCAACGAATCGATGATCCGCGCCATTGCCAGACAGGCCGAAGCCGAACGAGAGCGCCGGGCCAAGGTCATTCACGCTGAAGGCGAATTGCAGGCTTCGGAAAAACTCATGCAAGCTGCGGAAATGCTCGGCCGGCAACCCGGCGCCATGCAACTGCGGTATATGCAAACCCTCAGCTCGATTGCCGGGGACAAGAGTTCGACCATCGTCTTTCCGTTGCCTATCGAATTGCTCAAGGGAATGGCGGACCTGTCATCCGGAGAGTGATGCATTGACGGGCATTTCCCGCCGCAGCAATAGTGCGACGGGGCTTGCACGGCCAACTAACCACTCACTCAAGATCTTTACTGTCCAGCGCGAACCTTGGCGATTTCGTCGTACATCATTTTCACCAGGCTGCTATCAAGCCCTTCGGAGAACGCCTTGATAACTGGCTGCACACGCTCACGAAAACGGTCTTTCTCTTCAGGAGAAATGTCATTCACCGTGACGCGCTTCTCCAGATTGCCGCGCGCTTTTTCCATGCTCTGCGCAGTGACATCGCGCTGGAACACCTGGGCCTCTTGCGCAGCATCTTTTATTATTTTCTTTTCATCATCATTCAAACGATCCCAGGTTTTCTTACCAATGATGAACGACTGCGGATTGAATATGTGGCCAGTCACCGACAGATATTTTTGAACCTCGTAGAGCTTGCTGCCTTCGATCACCGTAAACGGGTTTTCCTGGCCATCAATGGTGTCCTGCTCCAGACCGGTATACACCTCCGGGAAAGCCATCGCCACAGGGTTGGCGCCCAGCGCGGAGAACGTTGCGAGATAGATCGGCGACTGAATGACGCGCAGCTTCAGGCCTTTCATGTCTTCCAGTTTGTTAATGGGGCCTTTGTTGTTGGTGATGTTGCGAAAACCAAGATCCCAGTAACCCAGGCTGATCAGCCCCTTGCTGTCCAGTTGCGCGGCCAGTTTCTGACCTACTGGGCCATCGATCACGGCGTGAGCTTCTTCGACATTGTTGAACAGGAATGGGAAGTCCAGCATCGCAAAGTCCTTGGCCTGGGCAGCCAGGATGCCGGAGTTAAGCACGGTCAGGTCCAGCGTGCCGCCCTGCAATGCGGAAACGGTTTGCACATCGCCGCCCAGGGTGCCACCCGGGAAAAGCTTCACTTTGATCTTGCCGCCGCTTTTCTCGGCCAGCAGGTCGGCAAACTTCTTGGCGCCCTGCCCCTGCGGGTGCTCTTGAACGTTCTGGAACGCAAAGCGCAGGGTTCTCTCTCGAATCTCCGCTGCGTGGCTGGCCATGCTGCCCAGCAACAGGCTTGTTGCGCAGGCTCCGGCCAGCAGGGTTTTAATGATTGTTTGCATGTCACTCTCCATATTGTTTTTAGAAGTCGAGTTACTGGGATGCTCACCGACATCAACCGGTGAAAAACTTCAACGGTACGAGAACCAGCGAAGGAAACAGCACAAGCAGAAACAACACTACGAATTGGGCGAGCATGAATGGCCAGACGCCACGGATGATCTCATCCATGCTTATCTTGGAAACTCCGCACACCACATTGAGCACCGTGCCGACGGGGGGCGTGATCAAGCCAATGGCGCAGTTGATCAAAAACAGTACGCCGAAATAAACCGGATCAATGCCTGCCATGACCACCGCCGGCATCAATACAGGCGTCAGCAGCAGGATGGTTGGGGTCATGTCCATCGCCGTGCCGACCAGAATCACCAGCAGCATGATGACCATCAACAACATGGTCGGGTTATCCATGAAGGGTTCAAGTACCCCCGCCAGTTGATCCGGCAATTCGGCGATGGTCACCAGCCACGACGAGACCATGGCCGCCGCGACCAGAAACATGACCACCGATGTGGTCTTTGCTGAAGCCAGAATCAGGTCATACAGTTGGTTGATCTTCAACTCCCGGTAGATCACCAGCGACACGAAAAGGGCATAAACCGCTGCAACCACGGCCGCCTCAGTGGGGGTAAAGATGCCGAACTTCAGGCCGAAAACGATGATCAGCGGCAAGCCCAGCGCCCAGCTGCCTTCGACCAACGCCCGCATGATCTGGGCCAGGCTTTGTTTGGCAGGCGGTGCGATGTTCTCGCGGCGGGAAACAAACCACCAGGCCACTGCGAGCGCGACGCCAAGCATGAGCCCCGGCACGATTCCCGCCAGGAACAACTTGGAGATCGATACGCCGGACGCGACACCGAAAACGATGAACCCGATGCTTGGCGGAATTACCGGCGCAATGATCCCGCCCGCAGCGATGAGACCAGCCGAATGCGCGCGGTTATGCCCGGCCTGGACCATCATCGGCACCAACAGCGCGGCGAGCGCGGCCGCATCGGCCACCGCCGAGCCTGACAAGGACGCCAGAAGACACGAGGCAATGATTGCCACATAGCCCAAACCGCCGCGCTTGTGGCCGACTAACGCCATGGCGATGTTGACGATGCGTTTGGACAGGCCGCCGGCATTCATAATCTCGCCTGCGAGCATGAAGAACGGCACCGCCATCAACGGGAAACTGTCGGCCCCGTTGAGCAGGTTCTGCGCAATGATCTGCGCATCGAACAGGTCCAGTTGCAGCATCAGCGCGACACTGACCAGCAACAAGGCAAAGGCGATCGGGATACCCAAGGCCATGGTGGCGATCAGCGAACCGAGGAAAATGGCCAGGGTCATGGGTGCGTTCTCTTGGTGGTGGACTGCTGTTTCTGGATAGCGTCGATCTCCTCCGCTGCGTCGCTGTCTCTGACCATCACCAGCTCGTCATCCCCCAGCTTGCCGCTTACCACCAGGTACAACTCATAGATGAGGATTGCGCCGGCGCTGGCGCCAAACACCAGGCCTGCGGCATAGAACAGCGCCATGGACAAACCCGATGCGGGCGCCACCACTTCCAGGTTAATGACCGCCTGCTGCCAGCTACCGCTGAACACCAGCCAGCAGATGTAAAGCATCAAGACATGACCGATCACCAGGCAAATGCGCTTGCCGCGCGGTGGCAAGCGCCTGACCAGACTGTCCAGGCCCATATGCGCCCGATCTTTGAGCGCTACCAGCGAGCCAAGAAAAATCATCCAGACAAAAAACCAGCGCGACAGCTCTTCAGAGACGCTGATCCCGGAATTGAACGCATAACGCAGTACCACGTTGCCGAAGACCAGCACGATCATCGCGACCATGCACAGCACAATCAGCGACTTCAGAAGTTTGAAATACAGCCCAACAATTCTTGTCATTGTTACCTCGAAACTGCCTCGAAACCGACACGCTTGACGCGACTTTGCAAAGGCAAACGGGTTTGGCTCCCGTGGCTGCGCCGCGCGTAATACTGGCTGAACCAGCCTTTATGCCTGGGTTAAGAAAAGTCCGCGGGCGAACGGCGACATGACGAGACATGCTGCGTGGTTGGGAGGTGAGCACAAGGGGAGGTAAAAGCGAGCAATGCCTGCTGCATGGGAAGGCCTCTATTATTTTTTATTGTTGTCCTGGCGATGATGACCAAGGTATGTCGCTAAAAATGTACTAACCGGTTAATTCGGTCAACATCCAAATAGGTATTTGATGTCGGGAGCTCATAAAGCGTGCGATTAACGATCACTTTTCCGTGGAAATGGCGATGATTTTGTCCTGTAGCCAAGGCTGATGGTTTTCAGGATCAGTGTGAAGCAGCAGCTTTAATTAAAGCTTTGCCCTTTGCGGTCGACGACTACCCATTGAAGAATGGTTTTTATAACCTTGCGAAGGAGCAGCGGCATGCGGATGTTTAAGGCTTTGTATGAGTCCATCGAGATGCAATTTTTCGATTCACTCACCAAAAAGCTCTCAAGCCTTTTCCTGCTTGTCGTGGTCAGTGGGCTGTTGTACTGGGTTGCCTTGAGGATTCAGGCCGACATCCTCCAGCAGCTGCGCAACTCAAAACTGGATGCGAGCGTACTGGCCCAGATCGAAGGCAGCCTGGACGCACTCAGCGGCGCGATTCTGCTCAGCACTGTGTTCACGCTGTGCATGATCAGCTTCCTGGTCTGGTATTTTCGTCACCTGATCGTGCGCCCGGTCACGCATATGACCAAGGTCCTTGAAGAAATTGCCAGCGGTAGCGGCGACTTGTCCAAAGATTTACCGCTGCTGACCCATGATGAGATCCGCGGGCTGGCAAGTACCTGCAACCGCTTTCTGGGCAAACAACGGGAAATCATCAGTACGATCCAGGCCTTGACTGTGCAAATTGCTGTCGAGTCGGCGCGCTCCCTGAAAAACATCAGCGACTCCAGCGACAGCGCAACCCATCAGGCCCGTTTCGCCAAGGAAGTGATGGACCAAAGCAACATGGCGGTGGGCAATATCCAGGAGGTTTCGCAACAGACCCAGGGGATATCCAGTACGACTGCGCAGAACCTGAGCATGGCCCGCAACTCCTATGCCGAACTGCTGGAAGTCACCGGCAACATCAGTGAAATCTCCAACAACCTCAACGAATTCAGCACCCTTGTCTCCGCATTGAACCATCGTTCGTCGAGCATCAAATCCATCGTAGGCCTGATTCAGAAGATTTCCTCGCAAACCAATCTGCTGGCACTCAACGCTGCGATCGAAGCGGCACGTGCAGGTGAAAGCGGGCGCGGTTTCGCTGTAGTGGCTGATGAAGTGCGCACGCTGGCGCAGAACGTCAGCAAGGCCACTGACGATATCTCGCACAACATCGATGCCATGCTGCTGGAAGTCGGCTCCACCCATGAGCAAACGGCCCACATCAGCCATAGCGCCCGGGAAACCCGCAAGGTCGTCGAACGCGCCTCTGGCCATTTCGAGAGCATGATCGGCGACTTTGAGTCAACCAACGGCAAGCTCGCCGACATTGCCGAACACATTCAGCAGTTTGCCGAGAGCAATACCGGAATCAACGAGCGCGTCACCCAGATCTACGCCGACAGTCAGTCCATTGATCAGCGCATGGTGCTTTCAGCCACGGCGACCCGCGACCTGTTAGGTGTTGCCGAACGGGTGCAGACGCTGCTGGGCAAGTTTGTCCTCGGCCATGGCGCGCTGGACGCAGCGATTACCCGCGCGAGCGAATGCCGCGACATCCTTCAGCAGCGCCTGGCGGTACTGCACCGCGAAGGGCTCAATCTGTTCGACCAGAGCTATAAGCTGATTCCCAACACGGATCCCAAGCAGTACATGACCAGCTACACCGAACGCTTCGCGCAGGCGTGTCAGGAAGAATGCGACAAGCTGACCAAGGGCACAAAAGGTGGCAAGGTTTCGTTCATTGTCGACAACAAGGGCTATTGCCCGGTCAACAACAGCTGGGTTTCGAAACCGCCAACCGGCGACCGCACTGTCGACCTGCCCGTCTGCCGTAACAAGCGAATGTTCAGCGACCCGATCGGCTTGCGGGCAGCGAGTAATGTCCAGCGTTTCCTGCTCCAGACTTACCTGCGCGACACCGGGGAAATCATGACCGAAATCGACGTGCCATTGTTCTTTGACGGCCGCCATTGGGGCAATCTGCGCATGGGTTTTGATGCGGCGGTATTGTTGGCAGAATAAAGCGCGCAAGGAGCAGCCCTCGATGAATACATTCAACGTTCGCAAGCTGGAAAGTACTGACGTCGAGGCGTTGCTGGCATTTGAAGTCCGTAACCGTGACTGGTTCGAATCGCATATCGATGCCCGTGCGCCTGCTTTTTATTCATTGCAGGGTGTCGCCGATCATATTGCGGGTTATCTGGCCGATTTTGTTATCGGGAGCTGGCACCCGTTTATTATCGAAGATTGCAGTGTGCAAATAGTTGGTCGGGCAAATCTGAAAAACATCAACGCTCCAATCGGTTGCGCAGAGGTCGGCTATCGGATTGATCAACGCCTTTGCGGACAAGGGCTGGCAACACTGGCGCTGAAACATCTGATCGAAGAGGCGCAGACGCGCTGGAGGCTTACGCAACTTATTGCCAAGGTCTACGAAGGTAACGTCGGCTCCAGGAAAGTACTCACTCGGTGCGGATTTATCCTTGATCCTTCATCCGAAAAAAACCAGCCGGAGGACGAATACCGACTCGTCCTATCGAGCTAGGCAGGAGATTTCGCCGTATTGTTGGCACGACACTGTCGCCCGGCAAAGACCGAACATGTGGGACCGGATTTATCCGGGAAGAGGCCGGTTCATTCACTGCATTTCGTCGTCAGAAATGCCGCCTTCCCGGATAAATCCGGTCCCACTGGTTCCTCATAGGTCAGATACTTCTGCGGTGTTTGATGAGAGCCCACTTGTTGGCGAGGCGCTGTTTCCGGTATTCCGGCTTGCGAACAAGTTCGCACCTACATGTTTCACGTTACCGGCCTCAATCGCCGACGTGCGTCACCAGATGATCATGCATCGCCTGTTCGGCACCATTGGCATCGCCTTGTTTGATGAACTTGAGAATCTCCTCATGTTCAGCGATGGTCAGTTCTCGCGCCTTGGCTCTCAGCATTTCCTGACGATAATCAGCCATCCATTCAAGAATGGCGCGAGAGATTGCCGCATAAATAGGGTTGCCTGAAATACGGGCGATTTCGCCGTGGAACTCCATGTCGATGGTAATGAAGTCCGGGCTGTCCTGGAACTTGTGCATGTTCGCGACAATGGCTTCCAGGCGCGCGATATCCGCCGGCGTGGCCTTCTGTGCAGCAATTTTGACCAGGCCGGTCTCGAAAAATGTCCGTGCCTGACGAAGATGGTCGACATTGGATGCCGAGCTTGACAGCAGATGACGTGCCGCGAGGTCAATCTGACCGATCATTGAGTGCATGTCGACCTGGCCGACTTTGGCCCGCTCGCCATGCTGGATAGTGATCATGCCCATGCCCGCCAGACGCTGCATTGCTTCGCGAACGACCGGGCGCCCTACCCCGAATGTCTCCATGAGTTCTCGCTCGGCGGGCATTTGGTCGCCAGGCTGAAGATTTTCTTCCTCGATCAGGCTAAGCAGCTGTTCAAAGACCACATCGGAGAGCTTCTTGCGTTGGATCAGGCGCTTTTTAATCTCAGGCATTGCGAAAAGTAGCTCCAGGCAAAGGCATTACGGTAGACACGACGGCCACCATTATAAGCCAGCCTTGAGCACAGCATTGCAGTCAATCACCACCCGGTCCCGTACGACTTGTCATCGGGCCGAGTGGTGTTGCACCTGACTGACTGGATCAAGCCGCGTCAGCTTTGACCTTGCGCACGGCATCAATTTTCAGCATGCGCGCGATAATTAGGTCCAGTTCTTCCTCATCAAAAATGGTTTTCCAGTCCGGTTTGATGATCTTTTCGCGACCGTAGTCGATGGCAATCATGCAGGCATCGGAAAACGGATTGGTACTGCGAAATGCGACCGCCAGGGCAATCTGGATATGTCCGTAAAGCATGGCTTTGGCAGCGGACTCGGGGACGCCAATACGGTTGATCGTTTCATCCAGCGCTTCTTTCATGAAGGTGCCGACCATGCAGGCGACTGTCTCCACCAGTGTGGGCTCAAGATACGCCAGTTGTTTTACCGTAACCCAATGCACGACACCCACTGGCCCGTACATGACCGCGATGATATTGGCCAATTCCGAACGCTGTTTGTCGTTGCCGGTTTCGAACGCTGCGCAAACATCCTGCACGGCGGCATTTCCCCCGAAGGCGTCGGCATGTTCTTCTTTGGTGGTGCGTTCCAGAAATACCGAAGGATGGCAGGGATGCGCCACGGCTTGATGAATGTTTTCCCGTTGGGCCAACAAGCCGGCATAAGAAGCGGCGGGATCAAGGGTCAGCAAGATTGCGCCACTTTTCATTTGTGGCACGATCTGCGCGGAGACGGCCTCAAGGGCGATATCCGGAACAGCAAGTATCACCACGTCGGCTTGTGGCACTACTTGATTGGTGACGGAAAGTTCGCGTCCTGCCGCCACGATTTGCTCTTGCGCTCGGGGAGAGTTCTCGCAATAGGTCACGCTGTAATGACTGGTTTGCAGATTGGCGGAAATACGCATGCCCATCTTGCCACCAGCGCCAACAATGGCAATTTTTTTGAGTTCGTATGTCATGGGGTCACTCCTCACTCTGTTTTGTATTTAGATAGTTCAGGTTGTGTCGAGTCCATTGATCTTCGAGCGCGCAGGTAGTCGCCGCATCCTGCTCCCAGGGAAGCCAGTGCTCGATGATCTGATTGATGTGTCGTTCGTTCGGGCGAACCCTGGCTTTCATGTAGTCGTAGTCCAGCAATCCCTCGCCCATCGGGCAGCCGGCAAAGGTGAAGCCGACCCAACCGTCGCGCCGGGAAAAACTGAAATCCTTTACGTGCAGGTTCAGCACCCGATTGGCCGTCATGTCGATGACATCGGTCGGGTGCTCAAGCGCCGCAACGCAGTTACCAGGGTCAAGACAAATACCCAGCCACGGGCTGTCAACGCGTTCGACCGCGTCGAGAATGGTGCGGGTCGGAACCTGTTCGTAGGTTTCCAGGGCAAGCTTGACGTTCTGCTCGACAAACGCTGGCATGATCGCCTCCAGCAGAGCGCAAGCCTGATCAGGCGTCGGCTTGCTGGTATTGCTGTTGAACATGCTGCGTAGCAGACGAACATCGAGAATCGCTGCGTATTCAAGGTATTTGCGCAGATGGGACGTTTCCAGTCCGCGTGTGCCCAATTCCAGTGTCAGGCCAAGTTCGTCGGCTTGCTGCTTCAGGTCACGAAGTTGCGTGACCGAAAAAGCTTCCAGCCCTTTGTAGTCGCAGATCTGGAAAACACTCGCGCCCAGCGCTGCGGTTTGTTGCAGCATCGCGGGCAGATCGAGTGGATTGGGCACGCGCTCGCTGGCGCGCCAGAAGAACGAATAGGTGCTCAGGCCGATTGCCATTGGGCGCCCTCCTCTATCAATACTCGACGGGACTGTGCCAATGACCGCGCTTCACCGAGGATCGAGGCAAAGGCATCGGGTTGATGGGCAAAGCGGCCGAGGAACAAGCCATCGACGTGAGCCCCGAGCTGCGTCAGCAGGCCTGGCCCGGCGCTGCCGCCATAAATCACTCGGGTATTTTGCAGGCCGGTATCGATGCAGTGCTGACGCATCGCCGCGCAAACCGCGCCGATGTAGTGCGGCGATGCGGGTTGTGCCGCACCAATCGCCCACTGCGGTTCGTAAGCAACAATCAAATCACCCGCCAGACCTGCGCCTTGAGCTACGGCCAAAGCCGCAGTCAGCTGTTGCGCACAGAGTCTGGCCGCCTCGGCAGGCGCACATTGCTGGTCTTCGCCGATGCACAACACCGGGGTCAAGCCATTGCGCCAGGCTGCGGCCGTTTTGTCGGCAATCTGCTGGTCGGTTTCGGCAAAGTATCGGCGACGCTCGGCATGGCCGATTTCCACCACGTTGCAGCCCATTTCCTTGAGTACTTTGGGGCTGACTTCTCCGGTATAGGCGCCCTCGTCTGCCCAAAACAGATTCTGCGCGCCGACCCGTGCCAGGCCTTCAAAGATTTCCAGCGCTGGAGCCAGCATCGGAAAGCTGGGGATCACAAACACCTGGACCGCGCCATTGCGGACGCTCGGCTCATGCTCCAACTGCGCAGCGATGGATCGGCACCATTGCAGGGTGTGCTGGTAACCGAAATACATCTTCAGGCTGACGCCCAGCGTGACGATGGGCGTGTTCATCGGGCGCTGACTCGCTCGTATTCGTTCAACGTCTGCACTTTTTGCGCAGAGGCCGAGCCCTCGTCGAAGCGGTAGGTCAGCCACTCTTTGAGCAAGCGGCGCGCAAGTTCCAGACCGATGACGCGTTGGCCGAAGGTCAGCACCTGAGCGTTATTGCTCAAAATGGCGCGTTCGACGGAAAAACTGTCGTGGGCGGTCACTGCGCGGATGCCGTGCACCTTGTTCGCGGCAATGGCGACACCCAGGCCCGTGCCGCAGATCAACAGCGCCCGGTCAGCATCGCCAGCGGCGACCATCTCTGCAGCGGCGATGGCCACCAATGGATAGGACGTATGGCTTTGGCTGTCGACGCCCACATCCTTGATCAATTCCACCAGCGGATTGCTGAGCAAATCACGCTTGAGTGCTTCTTTGTACTCAAAGCCGGCGTCGTCACAACCGATCACGATTCGTAGTTTGTCACTCATGGACTGTCTCCTTGATGCGGCTGGAAGCGGCAGGCGCGCCAGCCAGCATTGCTGGCTTGATCGCATTGATAATCAGGGAAAGGGAAAACGCGCCAGCGTCGACGGTGCCCAGGCTTTTTTCTGCCAGCGGGCGGGCGCGACCGATCCTGGGTCGCAGTTGCGCGGTAGCTGCGGCGGCTTGCTCGGCGACCACGGCTGCGATGCTCCAGGCCTCAGGTAGCTCCAGGCCCAGCGCAGCAGAATCCACCAGCGATTGAGAGAACGGCACGAGCACGTCGACCAGGGTTTTGTCGCCAACCCGGGCTTTACCGAAATGCATGATGCCTTCGCTGGCCTTGCGGATTCCTTCGGCGACCGATGTCGCATCCGGGCTGCGCACATCGCCCAGGGAATTCCCCAATGCCGTCAGTGCAACGCCCCAGATCGCTCCGGACGTCCCGCCCGCCTTGTCCGCCCAGGCATCGGCGGCAAAACGCAGGACAGTCCCAGCTCCAGCGCCCAGTTCCAGGACTTCGTGGGCCTTGGCAACCGCTGCGCTGACACCGCGCTGCATGCCGATGCCATGGTCGCCATCACCGGCGACGGCATCGATACGGCCTAATTCGTCGACGTGGGTCAAGACCGTGTGCTTTGCGATTTCCAGCACTTGCACCACGCAGCGTGCCGAACGCTTGGACCTGGCACTGGCCTGAGGAATGATCTGCTGCTCGATGGGCTGCAAGTCGAGTTCATTCAATGCTTCGGCGATTTGCAGACTGCCCTTGCGATAAGCCGGAGTTGAGGTGGGGGCGCGCCAGAAGCGTTCCAGCTCTTCATCAAGCCAGCACAGGGTCAGTGAAACCCCGGCCATGTCGAAACTTGTGACCAGTTCGCCCACTTCGGGCTCGATCACCTTCAGGCCGACGTTGGCCAGCAATTGCGCCACACGCCGGTAAACCACGAACAGTTCTTCGTATTTGACGCTGCCCAACCCATTGAGGATGACCGCGACTCGCTGGCCTTGAGGTTGAGTAATACCGACAGGCAATTCCTTGAGCAACGAACCGACCAGCAATTCCGCCAGTTCATCAGCCGTTGGCACCGGGCCCTCATCGATACCCGGCTCGCCATGAATGCCCATGCCCAACGCCATCTTGCCGATGGGCACTTCAAATAGCGGATGTTCCGCGCCCGGCAAGGTGCAGCCGGAAAAAGCCACGCCCAGCGAGCGGGTTCTCTCGTTGGCATGCCGGGCGATGCGCACCACGTCGCTGAACTCATAACCCGCTTCTGACGCTGCACTGGCCGCCTTGAAAACCACCAGATCGCCGGCGATGCCGCGTCTCTTGTGGATCTCATCAACCGCCGCGCTGGAAATATCGTCGGTGACCGCGATGACTTCGCAAGGAATGCCTTCGGCGTTGAGACGATCCTTGGCCAGGCCAAAATGCAGGACATCTCCCGCATAGTTGCCATAGCCGAGTAACACCCCGCCGCCACGCTGAGCAAGTTTGGCGACGCCGTAGATTTGCTGCGCCGAAGGCGATGCGAAAAGATTGCCCATCACTGCGGCGTGAGCCAGGCCTTGCCCGACCAGCCCGGCGAACGCCGGATAGTGGCCTGAGCCGCCACCAATGACGACGGCCACGCAGCCTTCCGTGCTGCGAGTATTGCGCACCACGCCTCCAGGGACCTGGCGCACCATGCTCGAGTGGGCGGCGACAAACCCTTCGACAAGCTCGCCCGCAAACGCAGAAGGCTGATTGAATAAACGAGTCATTGGTTGTCTCCTTATTGCTGCGCGGGACGTGCAGGCGTCAGCCCATCGACCGATAAGCGACGCTTGCTGCCCAGGGCAACCATCAGCACCGCAGACATGAGCATCAAGCCGCCGACCACGAACATCGGCACGGTGTAACTGCCGGTCGATTCCTTGAGCGCTCCGGTGATAAAGCCAGCCGAGAACCCGGCAACGTTGCCCACGGTATTGATCAACGCCACTGCGGCGGCGGCCGATGCGCCGGTCAGAAACTGGGTAGGCAGTGTCCAGAAGTTAGGCAGCGCCGCAAAGATCGAGCAGGCAGTGATGGTTACGACAGCCACCGTGGCAGTTGGCGAACCCATCGCCAGTGCCAGGGGAATGCTGACGGCACCGGTCAACGCTGGCAGCGCGATGTGCCAGGTGCGGCAACCGCGACGTGTTGCATCCCGGGACCAGAGGTACAGGACGACGGCCGCAGGCAGATAAGGAATCGCGGTGATCAGGCCTTTCTGCAGCACAGTAAAGGTGGTGCCGAACTGAGCCTGGAAGCCGCCGATGATGGTCGGCAGAAAGAATGCGAGTGCATACAGCCCGTAGATAAAGCCGAAGTAGATGAAACACAGCACCCACACCCGACCATTGAGCATGGCGCGGCCGACGCTGAGATGACTGGATTTGGCTTGGGTCTGTTGCTGTTCCGCTTCCAGTTCAGCCACCAGCCAATTCTTCTCTTCAGCGTTTAACCACTTGGCTTCGGAAGGACGGTCAACCAGGTAGAACCAGGCAATGAAACCGACCAGAATCGCTGGCAACGAGACCCCAAGGAACATCACTCGCCAGCCCGCCAGGCCGAACAAACCGTCGTGGCCGATCAACCAGGCCGCCAGCGGCGCGCCGATCACCACGGTCAGTGGCTGCGCAAGATAGAACAGCGCCAGAATCTTGCTGCGATAGCGTGAAGGCACCCACAGACTCAAGAACAGAATCGCGCCCGGAAAGAAACCTGCCTCGGCAATCCCCAGCAGGAAGCGCAGCGTGTACAGCCCTTCCAGACTGCTGACCCAAGTGAACAACAGCGACACGACCCCCCAGGACACCATGATCCGGGCAAGCCACTTGCGCGCGCCGAACTTGTGCAACGCCAGGTTACTCGGCACTTCGAGCAGGATGTAACCGATAAAAAAGATCCCGGATGCCAGGCCGAACTGGGCAATGGTCAACCCCAGATCCTGGGTCATGCCGTTGGGGCCAGCGAAGGAAATTGCGGTGCGGTCGAGGAAGTTAATGAAGAACATCAAAGCAACAAACGGAACCAGTCGCAGTGAGATTTTGCGGATAGCTGATTTCTCGATACTGGGAGATGCGGAGACCGTGGGCATGTCATTTCTCCGGCTCATCTACGGCCTGTCGCAAGCGCGGTTCAAGGCTTATGTGATGAGATGATTTCTTATTATGGACGCTATAAGGCAGCCTCCAAACCTGGGTCAGCACCGAACGATGCGATCTGACCTGGCTGAATTTTTAGCATGGGTTTTTTCATTTGTATACTGGGATGATGGTATGACGACTGGACAATCTTGAGCGATTTGAACGTGGAAACGCTACAACCCGCGAGCTTGAGCCTTCGCGAGGGTCATTGACCTTTCATCCAGAAATGATTTTTCTGTTGGTTATTCGGCCGGCGCTTCCACGGTTGTAAATTTCGCCCTGATGAAAAACCAAACTGAGTACACCCCAAACTTCATGTCCGGGGGCAACCGCCAGGCGCCAGACGTATTGTCTGAACCGACGTCTTCCCGGCTAAAGCCGGTCCCACTGTGGGACCGGCTTTAGCCGGGAAGACGGCATTCCAGTAGATGCAAATGCATCGGCTGTACGTGCAGATCCGTTGAAGGCTTGCCCGCGAAGGCGATTTTTCCGGTTCGAAAATCGATTGAAAGTACAAGCCTCGTTCTAACTCGGTGCGTTCAAAGCCGCACGTCGAAGCAACAACCGTGGGGCACCCGGCTGTGCAGCGTCACGCTCCAGCCTTGATGAGCGCAAATGCGTTGCACCAGGGAAAGCCCCAGCCCCAGGCCTTCTCCGCGTTGTTCATCGCCGCGTACGAACGGCTGGAACATTGCCTGCTGTTTTTCTTCCGGAATGCCAATACCGCTGTCCTGAACGCTAAAGCCGTGCGGATCCAGTGTCAGGCAAATGAACCCCTCGTCCGTGTAGTGCCAGGCATTGCGCAGCAGATTGCTCATGACCGAATGCAGCAACGTGGCGTTGTACAGGTCGGGCAGAGCTTCGCCAGGCTCGTAGCGCAGAACCAGGCCTTTTTCTTCAATGGGTTTGCGCCACATATCCACCAGCTCATCGGCGGTCGCTTTCAGGGTCGAGCGCGGCCCCCGCCCGCTGTTATCGCTCTCGATCCGCGCCAATAACAGAAAGGTTTCCACCAACTGACGCATGCCTTCGCTGGCGCGAGCAATGCGGGTTACCTGAGCGTGTGAACGCGGGTCCAGATTGGGGTTTTCCAGCAGCAGCTCGCAGGAGCTGGCCAGCACCATCAACGGCGTGCGCAATTCATGGCTGACATCGCTGGTGAACAGCTTTTCGCGCCCCAGCGCGGCGCGCAGTCGCCCCAGAGTCTCATCAAAGGAAACGGCCAGCTCGCCGACCTCGTCTTTGGCGTATTCGGGTGCCAGGGACGGCGCCAGCTCCAGTATCTGATCCCGATGGCGCACCTGGCCAGCCAGCTTGGCGACAGGCGCCATGACGCGTTGTGCCAGCAGGCGCCCGAGCAGTAATGCCAGCAAAACGCTGAGCACAAAGCCCACGAGCACCACACCGAATAGAATGCGTTCGCGTTTCACGCTGCTGCGCTGGTCTCGCAACAAGACATAGCTGCGCCCGTCGACCGAGTCGACCATGGCGTAATAGGATTTTTTCCCCCGCACGAAGGTGTGGAAGCCTGGCGTCAGCTGTTTGAGGTCATCGGTCATGGCCAGATCACCTGCCCCGCCTTCAACGTAGAACCGCGAAAGCTTGTCCGGGCGATGGCTCCAATTGGCGGCATCCTCCATGACCAACAGGCGATGCAGGTCGCCGCCGAGAGATAACACGGTGAGTTTTTTCTCGACAAAATGAACGGTTACCACGATGCCAGCGGCGAAGACGATAGCCACCAGCGTACTCATCAGCGTGAACACGATCACGATCCGCTGCTTGAGACTGTGTTTGATATCCATGAAATTTCCGATGAATGCATGACGCTTGAGCCAAAACCAGGCGCGCATTATCAGAGGGGGAATGTCGTTATTTCGTCAACGCATGAATTGTTGTTGGCAGGCGCGGCTCAGTGAACACTGAAGCCGCGCTGCGCAAGCGCTTTAAATCGGCAGTGCACTGACCACGCGCAGTGCCAGACCTTCATAAGCGTCCAGGGTGATGGTGAACTCACCTTGCTCGGTCAGATCGCCTTCAACCCGCTCGTTGATGATATCCACCACCGGGCCCGGCGCTACGTCAGTCAGGTGCAACGTCTCGACGACGGGCTCGGAACTGAAGTTCAGGGCGGTAATTTGCGTACCCTTCCCGGCCGGTAGCTCGTGGACCATGATCAGCAAGCCTGGATGCTGCACATCCGGAATCAGGATCTGCTTGCTTGCGGCGATGTCGTAAGCGCGGCGCACGGCGAGGATTTTCTTGAGCTGTGAAGCGAACGAATCCGGACGCTTGAGTTGATCGACAAGGCTGCCATACAGCGTCTTCGGACGCGGCATGTTGCCAGCGGAAAACTCCGCTTCGGGGTCAAGATCCACCAGATCGTAGGCGCCGCGATGAATCCAGCGCGTATCGCCGTCCTGCATCAGGTGCTGGACCTGCTCGGCCGGCAGTGTCAGCGCACCCACCAGATCCCAGCCGGACAAGGCAAAGACACCGGGTTGCATGGCGTTGAACATCACCAGCAGCAAGTGAATGTGCTGGATTTTCAGGATGTCCGCGTCGGTAATGGTGTCCAGATCGCGAATGCCCAAAGCTGCGGTAATGATGCTCGCGGTGGTGCACGCCACGCCATTGGTGACGAACTTCAGGTTATAAGGCGCGTGTTCGCCCGTCAGACGCTCGTACATCTCTTCGCGAATGTGCTCGCGCAGGATGTTGCCGGGGAAGGTCTGACCTTGGTAGTGATAGGTGTCATGGGCATGCAACGTCCAGAAATGCACCAGTTCCAGGGTCAATTCATCATGGTTTTGCAACGCATGAATCAACGACGCCGGATCTATGCCGAATGCATGCACCTGACGCAGCATCAGTCGCAGAAACTCGGTATTGCCGGTCAGCAATGCGTGCTGATAGGCCGGACGCGTAATGAAGTCGTAGGACAGATCCGCGCCGCCGTGGGACATCGACGCGATGTCGTCCAGCGTCAGGTTCAATTCCTGGAAGCTGAAACCGCCCGCCTTGCGAATCGCGCCACCGAGCAACTGGTTGCCGGTGATGGACAACGGATGGCTTTCCGACCAGGCATTGCCCTCGGCCTTGCGTTCCACGCCCAGGAAGCCGTTGGCGTCGAGACGCAATACCCGTGCACCCATGACATCGATGGCGTGCAAGGCATCCCCGATGATCATCTGCTGCGCGGTGAAGCTTGGGTCGAGCCAGTTCAGTGAAGGCTGGCCGTCCTTGAAATAGTGCAGATACACCCAGCGCCGCGCCTTGCCATCCACGCCCTGGACGATGCTGGTAGCACTCCAGTCGGTCTCTTTGACGCCGGGTTCGAAAAAGATCACCCGCTGCAACTGGCCGACGATGTAGTGCTTGTCTTTCAGCTGATCAACGACCTCCGGCATCAGATTGACCGCATCGCGACCAGCTGGAATATCGGGCAGCAAATGCCAGTCTTCCTCACGGATCTCGACCATATGGTAAAGGCCGGGGTAATCCTCATAGGCCATTTCCGCAAGACGGAAATCCGCGCCCTTGCCGGTGTGCGAAGGAATCACGTCGTCGATCATCACCGCGTTATGCGCGGCAGCGATGCGGCTGAGGTTCAACAACTGCGCTTCGGTGCCCAGGTCCGGGTCGATGCCGAAGCTGATGCGGTCGAAGTTACCGTCGATGCTTGGCGTACGCTGGCGTCCCTGCAAGCCGCCAGAGGTTTTCAGCGGACCGTTATGGATGCCTTGAATGCCGATTTCGGACAGCGCATGCCACAAGGTCTCATCACCCAGGGCTTCCAGAACGGACCCGCCTTCGCGGGTGACAATGGACGCCGGATAGGCTGTGAACCATACGGAGGCGATGGCTGACGCGTCGCGCGGCCGGGCCTCGGCGAAGGGGCGCTGCCAAAGCCTGCCCTGCCCCGAATACAATTTGGCCCGTTGTTTTGCCGCGTTCAGCATCGATTGCTCTACGAGCCAATCCACATATTGCTTGTCCGGTGTTGTCATAAATTCCAATCATCCGTTTCAAGTGAACCGAGCCGAAACGCCGATTCTGCTTCCAAATACCTATTGCTATGAGCCTCGTCAGCGCCAAACGTTGCATTTTAGTTTTCAACCCGCCGGGCGCGTGGCTTGCCTCAGCGCATCCATTACCGCGTTCGCCGCGTTGGACATCAGCGAGACAGGCCGGGCAATGACGCTGATCCGCCGCTCGACTGTCACGGGCAGCGGCAGGCAATCAAAACTGCCATCGTTGAGCGGCAGTAGCGTGCGGGGCAGGATCGACATGCATTGGCCTTTTTTGACCAGATCCAGCAGCGTTTCTACGCAGCTGAGTTCGCCACGATGGCTGAGACGGACCTGGGCGTTATTCAACTGAGTGTGCAGCGCCTCGACACCCGCATGCCGCCAGGCCACATAACGCACGGTCTCGGCCAGCTGAGCAAAGGTCGGCTGAACGCCGGGTGGGTGTTTCGCGGTCACCAATACGTAGGTGTCGAACCAATGCAGATGTTCCAGATAATGGTCGTCGAGAATGGTGCTCGGCATGATCACGATGTCAGCCACGTCGCGTTTCAAATAGTCCAGCGAAGGGTTTTGCTCGCTGCCATGCACCGCAGACAGTGAGACCTGCGGGTGGAATTTGCCCAACGCGGCCATGCACTCCGCCAGTGTGGTTTCTTGAATGTGGGTGAAATAGTGAACCGTTACGCGACCATTGATCTCATTTTTTTTAGTTGCTCAAGGGTCGCCAGCATCATGTCCAGAGTGCGAGTGATGACTTGTCCGTCCGGAGTCAGCGTGCAGCCGGTGCGGCTGCGTATGAACAGACGCTTGTTGAAGAACGCCTCAACTTCCTTGATGGCATAACTGATGTTCGATTGGCTGCAACCCAGAATGGCGGCGGCCTCCGAAAAAGATCCCTGCAAGGCGACGGTCTGGACGACTTTGAAGAAGTGGGTTTTCATTTTCCTGAACTCTGGCGTGAGCGATGGTTGGCGCGGGCGCGATTGCACGAGGCGCAGGTCACGTTTCCAGCCGCCAGGCGCCGCCAGAAAGGAACGGCGGACTGTCTTTGTTTCGGCAGGTCGGGGATTTATCAGGAGAGACTTGCGCGCGTGACAACACGGCTGACAGATCGCCTTGTTCGGTACCAGCGCTATTGAACGCGCGGCGAACGCGGTACGGCTGTCAGCGGCGGCAAGCATTCATACCGGCACTTTCCGAAAAAACGGTGGGAAACGTAAGGCTGATCGGAGGTTATGAATTCGTCGGGTGAGGTTGCCCCGGTCAATCCACAGGCTGGCGGTCCCTGTCAGCCCTGTAGATCAATGACTGAATCAATCAGTCGTTTTCAGTCCAGTCGAAGTCCAGCTGCAAGGCGGTACGCTCCGCCAACTCGCGGCTGTGCATGCGCTCGACCATGTGCAGGCTCATGTCGATACCGGCCGAAATGCCCGCAGAGGTCACGAACGCACCTTCATCGACCCAGCGCAACGTGCTGAGCACATCCACGGCCGGGAACATTTCCTTGAGGTCGTTGATGTCTTCCCAGTGCGTGGTGACCTGCTTGCCAGCCAGCTTGCCGGTCTTGGCCACCAGGAACGCACCGGTGCAGACGGCGGCGATCACCCGTTCCGGCGCTGCCTGACCGCTGATCCAGCGGATTACGTCAGGTTTTTCCATTTCGGAGGTGATCACCCCGCCCGGTACTACCAGGCAATCCATGACCGGATGATCATTGATGGTGTAATCGGGATCGACTTTCAAACCTGCACGAGCCCGGACCGGCGACAAAGTACGGCCTATGGTAAACACCGTGAACAGCGGGCGTTCGTCACGGCTATTGCGCTGGTGCATGCGGGCGGCGGTGGTGAATACTTCGTAAGGACCTGCGAAGTCGAGGACTTCAACGTCGTCGTAGACGTAGATACCGATGTTGATTGTCACGGAAATGGACTCCCGGGCGGCTTGCGCGACCTTGATCAAAGGGTCAGGTTTTGGCCTGATTGCAACACTCAGATTAACCAGTCCATTTGCACTCAACTACTGTCGGAAATGCCAATATCCGGTAACATCGCGCCATGAAAAATCATCTTGTCGTCGCGCTTATCTACAACCAGCTGTGCACCTTCGAATTTGGCTGCACGGTGGAAGTGTTTGCCTTGAAAAGGCCCGAGCTGGGTGTGACCTGGTACGAGTTCGCAACCTTCTCGGTGGATGAAGGCGCGATCACCGCTGCCGGGGGCATCACTATCGTGCCAACGCCGGGCGAAGTGCTGCTGGAAAACGCCGATACCATCATCGTTCCGGGCTGGCGTGGCGTGGACTGCGAAGTACCGCCCAAGTTGATCGCTCAATTGCAGGCTGCGCATGCGCGGGGCGCGCGGATCTGTTCGATCTGCACCGGCGCGTTCGTGCTGGCGGCCGCCGGATTGCTGCAGGGCAAGCGGGTCACCACGCACTGGCGCTATACCGACATGCTGGCCAGCATGTACCCCGAACTGACCATCCAGCCCAATGAGCTGTATGTCGATCAAGGCCAGATCGTGACGGCGGCCGGCTCGGCGGCGGGTCTGGACATGATGTTGCACCTGGTACGCACCGATCACGGTGCCCGGGTGGCGAACATGGTCGCGCAGCGCATGGTGATTCCACCCCATCGTGAAGGCGGACAGTCGCAATACGCGTCACGCCAGTTGGTGTCGGCCAGCGACGGGCCGATATCGAACCTGATGGACTGGATTCGCGGCGATCTCAAACACGCCCACAGCATCAAGGAAATGGCGGATCGAGCAGCCATCAGTACGCGCACGCTGCACCGAACCTTCATGGAAAGCACCGGTTTGACACCGTATGACTGGATTCTGGGCGAACGAATCGCCTACGCCAAGGAGCTGCTGGAGTCTTCCAACATGCGTTTGGCCGAACTGGTGGACGTTGCCGGTTTCGGTTCAGAGGAATCGTTTCGTCGGCACTTTCGCAATCTGGTTGGCGTCAGTCCCAGCAGCTATCGCAAGCAGTTCGCCAGGGTCTGAGGTTTAGCCTTCGCCGTACAGCGCATCGACAAGTGCATCGGCAAACACACCCCAGGCGCCGGTTACTGCGGTATTGGTCAGCGCGACCAGGCTGATACCCGCGCCGGGATCGACCCAATAGTGACAGCCGTACAATCCGCACCACGACCAGGTTCCAGGCGCCTGCTTGTGTTTTGCCAGTTTGGGATCGGTCAGCAGCATTGGGCCCAGACCAAACTTCCATCCCGGCCCCCTGTTACTGATTGGCAGGTCGCCAATGGCATTGCTCAGCAGGCTGGCGGTGCTGGCTGGACGCAATAACGGCGCGCCGCCTTCGCGCAGGCATTCCAACAACTTCAGATAATCCGCAGCAGTGCCGATCATGCCCGCTCCTGCGGATGGATAAGCCTGTGGGTCTGCCACGCGCGTTGATGACAGCCGTGCTTCGCCACTGTCCAGTTTCAGCACATCAGCACCTTCAATGCGGATCGGCCCACCCGCTGCGTCCCGATAAGCAACGGCCAACGAATGATCATCGCTGGCAACGAAACCGGTCGCATTCATCGCTAACGGCTGCGTCACCCAGCGTTCAATGGCTTGCGGGAGTGGCACGCCGCTGGCTTGCTCGATCATCGCGCCGACCACATCCGTCGCCAGGGAATAACCCCAGGCCTCGCCGGGCGCGAACAACAATGGCACGCCAGCCAGGCGGGTCAGGTTATGTTGCAGGTCAAAATCAACATGATCCAGCCCGTCCGACACCCTTGCCCGTTCATAGGCGTTCCCAACGGGTTGCTCAAATCCGTAAGACAACCCTGCCGTGTGCGTAAGCAAATGGCGCAAGGTGATGGTCGCTTTTGCGCCATCGGCCAGGCGTGGTCGAAAGTCCACAAGCCAACGGGTGATCGGTTCATCCAGCGATAACCGCCCTGATTCACAAAGCCGTAACGCTACCACCGAGGTCAGCAGCTTGGTCAGTGACGCCAGGCGAAACTGCGTGTGTGGTGTCACCCGTCGCCTGTGTTCCCGATCTGCCCAGCCCCGCGCTGAAGCGAAGCGCAGTTCGCCCTGCTCGGCGACCAGTAACATCCCGCCAACGATGCGTCCCGATTCGACAAACTCCTGCCAGACCGTGGAAAGTCGCTTGATCCTCGCAGCCTTGATCCTCGGCATCGGTCAGTCGCCCGCGACAGCACGGCAAAAAATCCCGGCGTAAGTCTGCGCTGAATGCCGTATCGGATTGGTGTGCGAACAGCCATCGGAAAACGACATTCGCCCAACCAGCTCTGCATCTCGGCCATCAATGCCCAGCGCACTCAAGGCGTGGGGAATGCCGATCTGCTCGCGCAAGGCCAGAACCCAATCCAGCACACCAGCAAATCCCGGTTTCGGCAAATCAAGCGCAATCGATAGCGCCTGCATCTGCGGGCCAAGCACTGCCTGATTGGCCTGCAACACATAAGGCAGCAGGATCGCATTGAGCAGGCCGTGATGCTGATCGTAAAGCGCGCCCAAGCTCTGGGCGATGGCATGCACGCCGCCCAGGCCGCGCTGGAATGCCACGGCGCCAAGGCTTGAAGCCACGAGCATTTCCTGGCGCGCATGCAGGTCTGCTCCATCCGCGACCGCCAGCGGCAGGAACCGCTTGATCAGCTGCATACCTTTGACTGCCACCGCCTCGGCCATGGGGTGATAAACCGGCGAGCAATAAGCTTCCATACAATGCGTCAACGCATCAATGCCGGTGGCCGCCGTTAGATGTGGCGGCAAGCCCAGGGTCAGATTGGCGTCGAGAATCGCAATCCTCGGCATCATCCGGCTATGCAGGATGGTGCGCTTGACCCGCGCCTCTTCATCAGTGATCACCGACGCTCGGCCCACCTCGGAACCAGTGCCCGCCGTGGTCGGCAAGGCAATGATCGGCGCGATACCCGCTGGATCGGCGCGCAAATGGTTCTGGCCAATGTCCTCGAAATCCCACAGTGGACGGTTCTGCCCGGACATCAAGGCAATCGCCTTGGCGGCATCCAGCGCTGATCCGCCGCCGAATGCGATGACACCGTCGTAGGTGCCGTCCTGGTAAACCGCCAAACCATCGGCAACGTTGCCTCCGGTCGGGTTGCCTTTGACCTGGTCGAAAAAACCACAATCACCCAGGGTTGCGCGGCAGTCAGCCAACGCGCTTTGAATCATGTCGGTGGTCCCCAGAAACCGGTCGGTGACCAACAGCGGCCGGTGCATGCCGACGCTCTGGCACGCCTGGGCCAGTTCGCTGACCCGCCCTGCGCCGACGCGAATGGAGGTCGGGTAATTCCAGTCATTACTGTGCATGGTTGCAATCCTTGAATCAGTTGAATGAAGTCACTTGAATCAGCCAATAAGGCCGGCAGGCAACAGACCGATCAGCAGGCGCAAACCGAACGCGATCATGAACAGACCGGTAATGATGTCGATGGCCTTTTTCATGCGCTGATAGCGCTGTTGCACAGCCGGAATCGAAAACAGCGTCGCCAGTAAGACAAACCAGGAAATCGCCAGCACGGCGATGATCGATACCCCGGCCGTGCGCACCCACATCGGCAGACCCGGTGTGGTAACGGTGGTGAATACGCTGGTGTAGAACGCCAGTGCCTTGGGGTTGGTCAGATTGGTCAGCAGGCCGAAGTGATAGGCCCGACGCAGGCTGCCAATGCCCAGCGCCGCGATATTGCGTGGCGCGGGCTGGCTACCGGCATTGCGCAGGCTTTTGCTGCCCAGCCAGGTTAGATAAACGCCGCCAAGCAGCTGCAAGGCCGGTTGCAGCCAGGGCAACTGCTGAAACATCAGGCCCAGACCTGTCGCCGCGAGCAATGCCCAGATGATGCTGCCCGAAGCAACGCCAAGGCCGGCGCAAATCCCCTGTTGCCGGGACTGACTGAACGACAGTTGGGTGATGACCAGGAAGTTCGGGCCGGGACTGATAATCAAGACGATGAACGCTCCGGCGAGCGCCAGCAGCAAAGTGATCTCGGACATAGAGATGATCCTTTCGAGTAAGTGGTTAAGGTGGTTGCGGTACGGGAATTCAGTCAGGTGGTGAATTGTTCGAAGGCGACGTCGACCTCCAATGCAGCAAGGCACGACTCAACGGCGCTGCGCGCTTGCAGCAGTGCCCGGCAGGCGGGATCGGGTGTCGGCACGTAATGGTTGTAGAACGTGCTGCCCTCTACGGCCGGCCCCAGAACCCAAAGGCGCGGCTGGACCTGGCCGTTGCTACCGACGGCGCGGTTTTGCCGGTCGACTTCGATGCCGTCGGCCGGATACGGGTGGGCCGGGCGCACTAATCCCTGCTTGAGCAAATCAGCAAGCACCGCCGACCGGCTGCCCGACAGGCCGCTGTGTGCCGTCCGCGCCTTGATCACCGCATCGAACTGAGCATCGGGCCCATTGATTTGCATGGGCGAAAGCAGCCTGACGATCCCGGCGTCCATCAGCGCCAGCAAATCTTCATAGCGTTCTTGCTGCGGACCGCCCACCAGCCGATTGCCAAGCGCCGCCCAGACGCGATAAAACGCTTGGGTCGAGGTATTAGTCAGCCCGTTGTGATCCACCGCCAGACGCAACACATCGCGACAATCGCGCCACACTTCCAGCGCTTGCGTCAGTGGGCTCGCGGCCCTGCCCAGGCGGCTGCGCAGCAAATCGGCCTCGATCCATTGGCGGAACCATTGCTCATAAGCGCCGGACTCGCCTTGCCATTGGCCAATGCGCAAATAGGCTTGGGGATCAAACGATCCGCACCTCGCGCGCATCTCGTCTTCGATCAATGGCAGCACCTGGCTGACGAAATCCAGACGCCCATCGACGCTTTCCCGTCTTAAGGAACGGATTGCCGCAGGGGAAAAAAACGTTGGTGGTTGCGGCGCAAGTTGATCAGGCTGCCACTGGGGCCGCGCATGAAACGGCAGGCCGGTACGCGAAAACAGATAAATCTGTGGCTCGCGGCCCGAAGGCAGATACCGCCAGCCGCTGAGGCTGTTGTCACGCACATAATGGCCGCCGCGTCCCTGCGTCAGCTCTGCCAGAGTGTCCATCGCCGTCAGGCCCAGGCCTTCGATGGCTACCCGTTTTCCAGTCACAGAATCAAGTCGGCGCGGTGCATGGCCGGTGGTCAAGAACACCCCATCGACAACTAGCTGCTGCCCGCCGCTGCAGGTCAGCAGGAAACCGGACTCCCCTGCTCTCGGGCAGCAACCGACGATCAATTCCGGGTGATGGCGCAGCTGGACATGGGCCGGGCACAACTCAAGCAAGTAGCGGTAGCTGTCACGCAAATAGCGCCCGAGCAAGCGACGCGGCACGAAGTCGCCAAATTCGACAGGTCTGCCCTGCGCGTCGAGATGCCCGCGCTCATCAAGTCGCACGTCTTGAGCCGCGCACCATTGCAGGAATGTCAGGCCTGCGGGCTCATTCGGCAGCGTCGCGGGAAACGCGGCAGAGAAAGCCGAAATCTGCCCGGCCATGGTGTTGAGCATCAAATAATCCGCTTGCTCGGGCAGATGCAGCCCGCTGCCCGGTGTCTGCGGGTCAAAGACCTCGATCAGCAGGGGCCGCTCCGGGTTTCTCTGCGCCAGACCCATCAGCTGTTCCAGGATGCTCAGGCCTCGGGAACCCATGCCGACGATTGCCACACGATGGGCGCTCACCAGCGATTCGACTCAAAGAAGAAGTCCGCAATCGGCAACGCCTTACCTTGGGCGATAGCCGTGTCGTAGACCCGCTTGCCCACCGCCAGATCCAGCACGCCAAGGCCAAAGGGCGAAAAAATCGTCGCCCGATCAGGACTGAGTTCCACCTGGCCGAGCATCAATTGCGCAAGGGTGCCAGTAATGAACGAGCGATCCTCATGCTGCTGCACGGCCAGGTGCGGCGAGGTCTGGGCCTTCAGGCAATGCTCGATGTCATCCAGCACGTTATTGGCCTGGGCAATGATCTCCGGCCCCAGATCACGCAGGGAAATATTCAGCACGAGCTGTTCCGGGCGAAACCTGTGCTGCAGCACATAAGGCGTTGGTGCGGTGGTCGCGAACAGCACGATATCGGCGAGCAAGGCCTCTTGCAGTTCAACCCGCTGGGCAGGTAACTGATGCTGCGCGGAGACATGCAGCAACAGCGCGTCCGCCGATTCGGCATGCAGATCGCAAACCTGCACGTTGCCAATCTCCCAGCCATCGCTGACGAACAGGTCGAGGATGGTCCGGGAGATAAACCCGGCACCGACGATGGCCAGGCGGTTGACCTTACGTTGTTGCCGGTTCAGCCAGCGCGCCGCCAATACCGCCGACGCAGCTGTGCGCATTGCGCTGATTCGCGAAGCCTCAAGGCAGGCGTAGGCGTAACCGGTGTCCGGCCGATTGAGGATAAGCACCGCCGACGCCCGCTGCAGGCCAGATTCGACATTGCCCGGGAAACTGGAAATCCACTTGATGCCACTGACCTGCTGGGCGCCCGAGACGCTGGCGGGCAAAGCAATGATCCGGTTCGCAGGTGCCCCGGGGAACCGCAAGAAGTAGCTGTCCGGATTGATCGAGCGCCCGGCTTCGTGCTCCAGATAGGCGCGTTCGACATCCGCTATGCAGGCGCAAGGATCATCCGCCAGAATCTGCGCAACTACCTTGCCATCCACCACATGGAACGGCGCCTGCTTGCTACGCGCCGTTCGCAGGTCAGTGGTCCAGGCGGGTTCGATGTGCAGGTCATCCAGTTTCATCTGCAACACATCTTTGCCAAAGCGCTGCTCGACCCATTGATCGTCATACAGGGTGTCGAGATAGCGCTCGCCCCAATCCGGCGACAAGGCCACCACCACTGAACCCGGCTCGATACGCTCGCGCCACGCATGCACAGCAGCGATTACCGTCGCCGTAGAACCGCCGACCAAAAGCCCTTTATTGCGCGCCAGCAGGCGACACATTGCAACGGTGCGTGCTTCCGGAACCATCTCCAGATAATCAATGCCTTCGGCGGTGAAAATCGGCGGCCGCTGACTGGTGCCCAAACCGGGGATGAAGCGGCGACTGGGAGGCATGTCGAATGTCACCGAGCCCACGCTATCAACGGCAATGATCGTGGTGGTAGGGTGATGCTTCTGGAAATACTGCACACACCCCATCAGCGTACCGGTGGTTCCTGCACCCACGAACAGATAATCGACATGCCCGAAACACTGGGCAATGGAACGCGCCGTGGTGCGTGCATGGACACGCGGATTGGCGGCGTTTTCGTATTGATTGAGCCAGACCAGCTGTGGATTGGCGCTGAGCATGCGACGGATCAGCGCGATGCGCGTGCCGAGAAATCCGCCGTTGGCGTCCGGCTCGTCCACCTGGATAACGTCGGCGCCATAACAGCGCATCATGCGGATGTTGTGATCGGAACTATTGGGATCGACCACGCAGGTGAACCTGATGCCACGCTCGGCGCAGATCATCGCCAGCGCCACGCCGAGGTTGCCGGATGACGATTCGATCAGCCGGGTGTCCGCCGTGATCAGCCCCCTGCCCTGCAAATCATCGATCAGGCCGACTGCGGTCTTGAGCTTGATCGAGCCCGCCGGATTCAGAGACTCCATCTTCAGGAAAAACTCGTGTCCCAGTCCGGCGACTTTGAGAAAGGCCCGGTCGTGAACGATATCGGAGATGTTTTCGTACATGCTTTCGTCCATGGCGATCACTCACTGAGCCCGCGCAGGTTGAGGGTGGTTTTGTGCCCGGACAGCCTGTTGCAGGCCATCGGCGATACGCTCGGCGCGCAAGGCCATGAGCGAAAATGACTGGCTGTCGCTGATGCCGTGGCTGCGTTCGGAGAGGCCGTTGACCCACACCCTCACGTCGCAATCGCCCTGAGTGGCGACGTTGTAATCACGATCAATGACCAACCCGTCGTCCACGTCGGCCTTGAGCCAGGGTTGCAGGTTGCTCAACAGCGGCGGCATCAGGTACTGCTGATACCCGGTGCCGAGGACGATGACGTCGACTTCCAGCACTTCGCTTCGCTGGCTGAAGGTATCGGTCAGGGTCACGCGATAACCCGCTTCGCAGTGCTCGACCTCAGTGATGGCGCGATAGCCGTAGGTTTGCAGACGCTGACGGCCGGTGATGGAGTCTTCGTACATCAGTGAGAACAGCTTCTGACTTTCATCCGGGTCAATTCCGGCGTAATTGGTGGAGCGGCTCCAGTCGAGGAATTGCTGCCGGGCCGCAGCATCGAGACTGTGGAAGTAATCCACGTGGTCCGGGGCGAACACCCGGTTGGGAAATTGCCCCAATTGGGTCAGCTTGAAACCCGCCGAGCGATGCACGGAATGCACCTGGATGGCGCTGTCCCGTCCAGTCAGTTCCAGCACCGATTCACTGGCGCTTTGCCCCGAACCGATCACCATCCAGCGTTTGGGCATTGCCTGACCAAAGGCTTGCAGGCGCGTCAGGAACTGCGAGGTATGAAAGAGCGTTGGCCCGAGCAGCGCCTGAAACTGCTCCGGCACTCGTGGCGCGGTGCCGCTCGACAGCACGACATTGCGGGTCACGAAGCTGCCCTGCGCAGTTTCGATACGAACCTGGCTAAGGCGGCCATCGCGAATGATCGGCAGGATTTCACTCACCGGCGCGTTGAAATGGGTGTGGCCGTTGACCTGTTGCGCCACCCAGCTGACGTAATCCGACCATTCATGGCGGCTGGCCGGGCGACCGAGCAAGCCGAAGTCGAACAGGCGCCCGCGCGTTTTCAGGTACATCGCAAAAGAGAACCGGCTGCGGGGATTGCGCGGCGTCACCAGATCGCGAAAAACGTGGTGATTGATGTCGGTGCCGGCCAGCAGAAGCTCCCTGTGCCACTGGGTATCGTGCGCGGCTTCCAGATAGCGTACGGACAGCTTCGCCAACGGCGCGTCCACTTCCTGGGCGTCGGCGAAAACACAGGACAGCGCGATGCCTGCGGGTCCGAAGCCAATACAAAGGGCGTCTGCGTGAACGACGCCAACGGGTGAATCCAGCATAAAAGTACCCATCCATTGAGTTGAAGTTGTGTTGGAGCTGTGATCGAAATATCAGAGCCAGGTCAGTCGGCGATGGGCATCAGCCCCGCGATGCCCACCTGCCAAAGGCGCGTGCAAGCACCTCGACACTCGCCATGATCGAAACTGACCGCGCCCAGCGGCGTCGCGAACGTTTCGTGGTTCAAGGCATGCAGCAGTTCAGTCGGTCGCCATGAGCGCTGGGCCAACCGGGCCAATACGTGAAACATCAGCAGGCTTTCGCGAAAATACGTTTCGGGTTCGGCGCCGAATTGCACGCGGTGAGCGACGGATTCGTTGGCCGTTGACGCAACCGCGCCGAAACCGATGACGTAGATGTTCGCGTCGTGTGCTGCGGCGTTGCCCAGATACGGCGAAGCGGCGTCGTCGGTGAGCACCAGTGGCCGTCGGCTACCGCTGCGGCGGCGTGCATGCCAGTGCTCGCGACTGTTGGCCAGACGCCCGGCGAACACTTCCACCTGCGCCTGTTCGCGATCGACTGTGCGACGTATCCCGCAATCGCTGGCAGCCTGAGCAATGACCTTGGCCAGCGCCTGGCCATGGGCGCTGGGATCAGCGTCGATATGGACGCAGGTCCATTTCCTGTACCTGAGCCAGGTAACCAGATCGTTCGCCAGATGCCGGTCCGCAGGGCAAAAGCGAAATACATTGGGGTGGTCCTGGGTCAGGCAGTCGATAGTGGCTGCGGGGGTCAGTAACGCGATGCCGACCTGCCGATAGATACCCGCAGCCACCATTGCCGCGTCGGAGGAAAAGTGGCCGATAACCAGATCCACTTTGGCGGCGACCATCTGCCGTGCCACTTGCCCTGCGCATGCGGGATTCGCGCCGTCATCGCAAAACTGCCAGTGCACCCGGTCAAAACCCGGTATGCCGTTGCGGGCCACGGTCATCGCCCGCAGGAAGGTTCGGGCATGCGGCGTGTCCGCCGGATCGAATAACGCGCTGACGCCGACCTTTAACCGGCTCATGGCTGCACACTCGACAGGCTGCCCGCGCAGCTCATCGTGCGAGCCGGTGAAAATGCCGCCCAGCCTGAAGTTGCCTGCTGCCCTTGCAAGTGACACTGGAGCTGCTCGAAGGCAATCTGCGCGATCCCCGGCGCCAGTTTGAAGCCGAGGCCGCACAAACCCGTCGCCAGATAAACCGGGCTTTGCTCGTCGCAAAAACCCACCAGCGGTCTGCCGTCCGGGCTGTAGCTATCGAACCCCGGCAGTACGTCGAGCACCACCGAGTCAGTGGCGTCGAGCAGCTGTTGCACGCGTTCCCGTGCGTTTTGCTGATTGCCCACATCGGGCAACCCTAAGTCTTCAGGAAACTCCCCCGCCTCCCGGAGTGCACATCCGGCTTGCACCAGATGGCGCGTCAGCGGAAGGGCATACGCCTGGGTTTCGCTGTCGATGATCGGCATGCGGCAATCGGTGCCGGTGACCACCCGCGCCAACGGAATCGACCGGGTATGCAGGGGGAGGTTTGGCAGCAGACGCCGAGTCCAGGCGCCTGCTGCCACCACTACCGCCCGACAACGCAAAGTGGCTGTGCCCAGATCAACGCGTGCTTCATGCCGAGAGCGACACTCAATGGCTTTGACCTCGCAATGCTCCAGCAACAAACCGTCTTGCCGCACTGAATTGGCCAGCAACGTGGTCGCCAGACGTACATTGCCAATGCTCGCCTGAGGTTCATACAGATTCACCCGCTCCGCGCTCGGGCAACGGGGGAAATGCACACCATTGAGCTCGTCACTGGCGACCAGACGCATCGGGTACTGAGCGGTGGCGTGTTGTTCAATGGCCCGGGAAATCCTGTCCTGCTGGTCCGGCGCAGCTCGATACAGCACGCCGCTACGGCGCAATGCTCGGGAATAAGTGGCGGCGAAAATTCCCTCGCGCATCACACCAATGGAATATGCGGCCAACTCCATCAGCAGCGGATCCGGGTCGTACAAACGCACCAGCCCACCGGATAACGCACTGGCACCGCTCGTTGCGCTGCCGTCCTTGTCAATCAACGCTACGGAAATTCCGGCGCTGCACAGCCTGGCCGCGATACTCGCGCCGACAATGCCGGCACCGATGACGGCGACTTCGTAATCCATGAACATTGTGTTCGAGCCTGTCAGATGGAGTAATCGGCTGCGCAGCCATTGAGAATCGTCGCGTTGACCCGATCCATCTGCAGCGAAAACGCCTCGGCGATGCGCTGCGCGGTGTCCGGGATCAGCGCCAGGCCAATGACGGCGATGAACGCGGCGAAATGGCTGACCGCTCGACCTTCGGCCAGACGCGTTCGAGTGATGGCGATTACGCCGAGCAGCACCGAGGCCATGTCTTTCATGGAGAATCGATCTGGCTGCGAGGCGTTTAGCCATTGCAGGCGCAGCGCTTCGAGCAACGCGGCGTCCTGGCCGCACATGCCGCTCCACCAACTGTCGCCACCTTGCGCGCCGACACTGAGCAAGGCCGGAAAGAACTCGGCGAACAGCTCTTCGCGCCACGCCAGGAATTGCTGTAAGCGGAAATCGCCTTCGCTTTCTTCCGGGGCGATGCTGGCCAGATACAAGCGTGCGCTGTCGGCGCAGGCCTGACGCGCCAGGTCCGCGACCCAGATGGCGTGATCGCGACTGGTCGACAGGTTCAGGCCGTCCAGCTTGAGGAATTGATTGGGCACAAAGTGTTGGCTGACGCGCACGTCGTCCATCGTCGAAAGCAGCGCCGGATAAACAATGGCGTGACTGAACACGCAATCGAAACCGAGAAAGTGCACCAGCGTGCCCTGCCCCGATTGCCAATACTGTTGATACAGCTCTGGCTTGCCCGCTTGCGCGGCATATTCGCGAAAGGCCGCCATGTACCCGGCCAGGCCCATGAACCAGGTATGAATCCGGCAAGAGCCATCGGCGGCGAGATCCAGCCCGGCATCGCCGGGGCGTGTCACACCCCAGTCATGAAGGTGCTCAAGGGTATCGAGCAGCCAGGCATCCAGCGGCTGGCGCCATTGCCGATTGAGCAGCGCGTCGCGCAACGCCGGTTTCAACTGCGCCAGCTTGAGAAAACCCCGATGGGCGTTTCGCCACTGGACAGGCTGGCTGCACAGCTTGCAGCGCAGATCGGTCATGTATTGCGCGTCGGGGGCCTGGGCGCAGTTCTCGCACTGGCTGGCGTCGGACTCCATGCCACAGTAGTTGCACTGGCCCCGGGCGAATGCCTCGTAGCCCCAGACCGCGCAGTCCGGGCAATAAGCTTCCTGGGAATCGCGAAACTCGATAACCCCGGCATTTCGGGCCTTATCGAACACTTCGCGCACAGCGTCCGCAAAAAATACGTTCTGGAAAGGCCGCAGCCAGTTGTCCGGCTGAATATTGATCGCGGCCAGCGACGCTTGAATCCGGTCTGAATTGCGCCTGGCCAACAGCATTGGTTCGACGCCCTGCTCCAGGCTTTTGCGCAACATGTACGACTGATAGTCGTCGGAGTAGGAAACCATCACGCACTCATGACCGCGCTGGCGCTGCACGCGGGTGAAAACATCGGCGGCGAGAAAGGGGCCGGCGATATGTCCGATGTGCAGGTCGCCGTTGGGCGTTGGCGGCGTGATGGTGACGATGTACTTAGTCATCCAGACACCCCGTTGTTTCATCGTGCTGGGCAACGAAGCCGTTGACGTAATTCATGTCCCACCAGATGACGTAGAAATGAAAGTCCTCGTCCGAGTCATTAATGATGTAGTGAGTGGTATGTTTCGGAATTGCCGCGATATCGCCAACGCCGAACTCCATTTCACGCTCGCCGACGATCAACCGGGCGCGGCCTTTGATGGCGATGAAGAGCTCCTGATCGATCTGCGTGTGCGGCTCACTGCGCGTACCGGGGCGCACCACGCACCAGCCTCCGGCAAATGGCATCGGATAGCCCTGCCACGGCAACAGACGGCTGCCGTCCAGACCGTACTCATGGACGAGCCCGGTGAAATCGGTTGATCGGTGTATGGCGAACTTATGCATGGTCTGGCCCGTACGTTTTAGATGGCCGCCAGCATGCAACCAGCGATAGTTTCCGGCTATCTCATCCATAGATATAACCCACATCACATATCGATTTTTTAAATGGGCATCACTATCAATGATGACGTATATCGACAACCACCATTTCAGCGCGATTGGATTGGCGCCTAGAATCCACGCCAACAGCAAAGCAACCTTGAAGCTTTGCAGACTTGTTAATCAATATATGTGGAGCCACTCATGAAAACTTATGCAATGTTTGCCGCTTTATCGTTATTCTCGGTATTCGCCTCGGCTAACGGCCAGGTGCCAAATGCCGATAACGCAGCACAGCAAAAAACCCCTGCCGTGCAATACGACTACTCACAACACCTTGATATTGCTAAGGTTATCAAAATCACACCCAACAATGACAACGTTTGCGGCCAGGTCGATGCGCACATGATCTACCTCGACAGCCAGGGTGTTCGCCACAATCTTGAATACACCCGCGCTGGCAGCGGTTGCCAGAATGGTTGAGGCATCACGTATGTAGGAGCCAACGTGTTGGCGTAGCCCAGGGTTTCGCGAAGTTGGCTCTTACATTGCGTTATTGCTGAACCCAATAACCTGGCCGGTTATAAACTTCTTTGAGAAACGCGATAAAGAATCTGACCTTGGCCGGAAGATAATGCTGCTGTGGATACACGCCTTGAATGTCGTAGTTGGGTAACGCGAACTCATCCAGCACGGTTACCAATTCGCCCGTTTTCAGCTCATTCTGGATTTCCCACACCGAACGCCAACTCAATCCCAATCCGCGCTTGGCCCAGTCGAATAACAGCTCACCATCGTTGCAATACAAATTCCCCGCCACTTTCACCGCGACCTGCTTGCCATCGCGTAGAAACGTCCAGCCCCGGTGCTGCCCGCCTTGCAGGTTGAATGCCAGACAGTTGTGATCGGTCAGGTCTTCGAGGGTCTGCGGATAACCGTGGGCGGCAAAATACGACGGCGCACCACAGACCACTCGCTGGTTTTCATACAACTTGATGGCGACATAGTTGGGATCGAGCACTTCGCCGATGCGAATGCTCATGTCGTAGCCCTCTCGCACCAGATCAATCACGTTATCGGTGAGGTTGAACGACAGGTTCAGCTCGGGGAATCGCGCCTGGAATTCCGGCGCATGGGGCGCGACGTGCTGCCGCCCGAAACCGGCCGGGGCCGACACCACCAGATGCCCGCGCACTGCGCTTTCATTCTCGCTGACGCTGGCGTCCAGCTCATCGAAGTTGCGTAGCAGCGCCCTGGCGTTTTCCAGATACGACTCGCCCAACTCTGTCAGGGTCAGGCCGCGCGTCGAGCGGTGAATCAACTTCACCCCCAACCTCGCCTCCAGCGCACTCAAACGCCGACCCATGATTACCGGCGTCACACCGTCGACCAGCGCGGCGGCGGCGAAGCTGCCCCGGGTGGCGACCAGAACGTAGCTGCGCAGTTCGGTATAACGATCCATTCGATACTCCTGATACCGACAGAAATGCCCAGCACTGCAATTCCCCTCTATATGGATTGAAAGCAGTCTAGGCCCATACAAAAACTATCGAGCTCAGGAGACTAGCAAATGACCATCATTAGAGCCATCGAAGCCGCTGTACTGGTCATGCGTCGCGAAGGTATCGATACTGCATTCGGTATTCCTGGCGCGGCGATCAACCCGTTATACGCCGCGCTGAAAAAACTTGGCGGCATCGATCATGTGCTGGCCCGCCACGTTGAAGGCGCGTCGCATATGGCCGAAGGTTATACCCGCGCGGTGGCGGGGAATATTGGCGTGTGCATCGGCACGTCCGGCCCGGCCGGAACCGACATGATCACCGGCCTGTATTCGGCCTCGGCAGATTCGATTCCGATCCTGTGCATCACCGGCCAGGCCCCGCGTGCGCGGATGCACAAGGAAGACTTCCAGGCCGTAGACATCGCGAGCATCGCCGCGCCGGTGTGCAAATGGGCGACGACGGTCATGGAACCGGGCCAGGTACCTTACGTTTTTCAGAAAGCCTTCCAGTTGATGCGCAGCGGTCGCCCCGGTCCGGTGCTGATCGACTTGCCGTTTGACGTGCAGATGGCAGAAATCGAATTCGATATCGACGCCTACGAACCGCTGCCCATCGTCAAGCCGCAGGCCAGCCGCAAGCAGATCGAAAAAGCCCTGGCCATGCTCAACGCAGCTGAGCGTCCGTTGATCGTGGCCGGTGGCGGCATCATCAATGCGGATGCATCGTTAGCGTTGGTGGAGTTCGCTGAGCTGACGGGCATTCCAGTGATCCCGACCTTGATGGGCTGGGGCACGATCCCTGACGATCACCCGCAAATGGCCGGCATGGTCGGTTTGCAAACCTCCCATCGCTACGGCAATGCCACGCTGCTGGAATCGGATCTGGTGCTGGGCATCGGCAACCGCTGGGCCAACCGCCATACCGGGACGGTGTCGGTGTACAGCGATGGTCGGCAGTTCATCCACATCGATATCGAGCCGACCCAGATCGGCCGGGTACTCATGCCTGACCTGGGCATCGTCTCCGACGCAGGCGCTGCGCTGGACATGTTCATCGAGGTCGCCCGTGAATGGCACACCGCTGGCAAGCTGAAAAACCGCAGCACCTGGCTGGCCAGCTGTCAGCAACGCAAACGCACCCTGCAGCGCAAGACTCACTTCGACGACATGCCGGTCAAGCCGCAGCGGGTCTACGAAGAGATGAATCGCTTTTTCGGCAAGGACACCTGCTACATCAGCACCATCGGCTTGTCGCAGATCGCCGGCGCGCAATTCCTGCACGTCTACAAACCTCGGCACTGGATCAACTGCGGCCAGGCCGGTCCGCTGGGCTGGACCATTCCCGCCGCGCTGGGCGTGGCCAAGGCTGATCCGGGCCGTAACGTGGTGGCGTTATCTGGCGACTACGACTTCCAGTTCATGATCGAGGAGCTGGCCGTTGGCGCGCAATTCAAGCTGCCGTACATCCATGTGGTGGTGAACAACTCGTACCTGGGCCTGATTCGTCAGGCGCAGCGCGGCTTTGACATGGATTTCTGCGTGCAGCTGGCGTTCGACAATATCAACGCCCCCGAACTGGAAGGTTACGGCGTCGATCATGTGGCGGTGGCCGAAGGACTGGGTTGCAAGGCGATTCGGGTGACCGATCCGGCTCATCTGCAAGCCGCTTTCGCCGAAGCCCGGTCGCTCATGCAGCAGCACCGCGTGCCGGTGATCGTCGAGGTCATTCTGGAGCGCGTCACTAACATCTCCATGGGCACCGAAATAAACGCCATCAACGAATTCGAAGCGCTGGCTGAAACCCGCGCCGATGCACCGACTTCCGTCAGCCTGATGGACTGACCCCCACATTCACGAGGAACTGACATGCTACGTCTTTGCGCCAACCTATCCATGCTGTTCACCGAAGTGGACTTTCTGCAACGTTTCGAAGCCGCGTCCCGTGCCGGCTTCCGCGGCGTCGAGTACCTGTTTCCGTACGAGTTCAGCTCGGCGCAGATCAAGGCCGAACTGGACGCCCATGGGCTGACCCAGGTGTTGTTCAATTTACCGGCCGGAGATTGGGCCAAGGGCGAACGCGGTATTGCCTGCCACCCGGATCGGATCGAGGAGTTTCGTTCCGGGGTCGATCTGGCCATTGCCTACGCCAAGGTACTGGGCAACACCCAGATCAACTGCCTGGCCGGGATTCCAGTAGCGGGTGCCAGCGCCAGGTTGACCGAACAGACATTCGTCAACAACCTCAAGTTCGCGGCGGACAAACTGCAAGCGGCGGGTATTCGTCTGATCGTGGAGATGATCAACACCCGGGATATTCCGGGCTTTTATCTAACCACCACGCGGCAAGCCCTGGACATTCTGGGCCAGGTTGGCAGCAGCAATCTGGCGCTGCAATACGACATCTATCACATGCAAATCATGGAGGGTGATCTGGCGCGAACCCTTGAAAATAATCTGCCTGTGATCCAGCACGTGCAGCTGGCCGACAATCCGGGCCGCCACGAGCCGGGCACTGGCGAAATCAACTATCACTTCCTGTTCGGCCATCTGGACCGCATCGGTTATCAAGGCTGGATTGGCTGCGAATACAAGCCACTGACCAGCACCGAAGCGGGCCTGGGCTGGATGAAATCCCACAACATTGTTTAATTGCCAGTGTGTTCAATCACCCTAGAAAGGAGCATTTCCATGGCTACCATCGGATTTATCGGCACCGGCATCATGGGTCTGCCCATGGCCGTCAACCTGATCAAGGCCGGGCACAGCCTGTTGCTGTCCGACCATCACTCGCCAGCGCCCGAATCGCTGCGAGACAGCGGCGCGCAAGTACTGCACAGCCCCAAGGCGGTTGCGCAGGCGGCTGAGTTCATCATCGTCATGCTGCCCAATACACCCGATGTCGAGTTGGTGTTGTTCGGCGAAGACGGAATCGCGCAAGGCAGCTCTGAAGGTAAAGTCGTTATCGACATGAGTTCCATCTCGCCCTCGGCGACCAAGGCGTTCGCCGAGAAAATCAATGCCACGGGCGCTCTTTATCTGGATGCGCCAGTGTCGGGCGGCGAAGTCGGGGCCAAGGCCGCGACCTTGAGCATCATGGTCGGCGGTGATCAGGACACGTTCGAGCGCGCCCTGCCCTTGCTGCAAGCCATGGGCAAAAACATCACCTTGGTGGGTGGTAACGGCGATGGCCAGACCGCCAAGGTCGCCAATCAGATTATCGTCGCCCTGAACATTCAGGCGGTTGCCGAAGCGCTGCTGTTCGCAGCAAAGAATGGCGCCGACCCCGCCAGGGTTCGTGAGGCATTGATGGGCGGATTTGCGAGTTCGAAGATTCTCGAAGTGCATGGCGAACGGATGATCAAAGGCACATTCAACCCAGGATTTCGCATTGCTCTGCATCAGAAGGATCTGAATCTGGCACTTGAAGGGGCGCGTGAGTTGAACCTGAACCTGCCCAATACCGCCAATGCTCAGCAAGTGTTCAGCACCTGCGCGGCCTTGGGCGGCAGCCAGTGGGATCATTCGGCATTGATCAAGGGACTGGAGCACATGGCGAACTTCTCGATTCGCGAGGCGTAATTCCATTGTTGTCCGTCAAGCCAGGCCGCTCGTTGCAAGCGGCCTGGCAGCCTTCAACCGATCAAGTGCAGCCGATCAGAAAATGTTGATCGGGTAATCGGCGATCAGGCGAATTTCGTTGTTATCCCCTTCGGCCTGATCCGCATTGCCGCGGTGGAATGACTGACGCATGCGCAACGCCAGATCCTTGACCGGGCCGGATTGCACGACGTACTTGGCTTCCACATCGGTTTCGTGGTGTTTGCCGTCATCGCCATAACCGTAGTTGCGATAAGGGCTGTTAGCGTCCATATGGCTACCGTCGATATCATCACCCGTGATATAGCGCGCCATGAAACTAAGGCCTGGTACGCCATAACTTGCCATGTTCAAGTCGTAGCGTGCCTGCCAGGATTTCTCGCCGGGCCCGTTGAAGTCGGAGTACTGCACGGAGTTGGCGATGAATATGGAGTCAGCGGTATCGCCCGGTCCGTTATGACCGAAGGCAACATAGTCAAATGGCGTATCGCCATGAACTTTCTGGAATGCCAGGGTCACCGTGTGCGCAGTCAGGAAAGAATAAGCAGCCGCCAGCGACCAGGTAGTGTTGCTGATATCGCCTGCTTTTGCCTGACCAGAATCATTGGTGCGGTAGATATTGAAATCCAGATTCAACGACTGTTGATCCGACAATGGCAGGGTGAAGTTGGTATTCGCGTAGTACTGGTTCCAGACATCTTCCAGGTCCGAGCCGTACAGGCTGACGGTCAGATTATCGTTGATGGCGTATTTACCGCCCGCGTAGTCGATGCTCTTGGCCGTGACACCCGCGTAAGAGGCGTATAGTTCCTGGCTGTTATTGGTGGTGACCGGGCCGTTGCTGCTGGTGAAATGCCCCGCATCCAGGTCCAGGCCTTGAATTTCACTGCTCAACAGGTTGAATCCTGTAGCGGTTTGCGGGAACAGACGCGAGCCGCCAGCGGCGAATACCGGTGCTGTGGGTTGCAGATTGCCCCAATGCAGCTCGGTTTTCGACAGCCGAACCTTCACCGAACCGCCTGCGGTGCCGTATTGGTCTTCGGGTGAGCCATCGTTTCGTACCGGCAAGTTGCCGGTCCCGGAGGTGCCTGCACCGCCATCCAGCTTGATGCCCCAGTAACCATAAGCGTCTACACCAAAACCGACGGTGCCTTGGGTGAAGCCGGAACTGAAGTTACCCAGCACGCCCTGAGTCCAGTCCTTACGATCGCCACCGCCGTTCTTGCCGTCGCGATTGAAGTAGTAATTCTTGAGATGGACGTTGAGGCTGCTGCCTTCGACGAAACCGGTGGCTTCGGATTGATCACTGACCGCGGCCGCAGCTGCGAGTTGACTCACGCCCAGTGAAACGGCCAGCGTCAAGACATTGCACTTTACAAACTTCATTGTTTTCCCCTGTATCCCGAATAATTTTTATCGTTGCAATTCGCGAGTTGCAGGGTGCCTTGAACGCCACCGAACTCAACGATAAATGAACATGTGATCGGCAGAATCTTTAAAAAACTTAGATGGTTGACAGGCAGGATTGAGCAAGGATTCTAGTGATCCACTTCATTAGCCTACTGCCGTTTACTGCGCATGGTGTGCTCCCATGCCCGGATTTTTTAGCATCTTTCGCCAAGTGCCATCATGTTAGTTTGATAATAGTCATTATCGATTATTGTAATAGTTGAAGCCTGTGCTCCGGTGTTAGTGTTTGCGGCGATGAAGCACAACGTTTCAATCACTTTCCGACTCCGCATCGGAAAGCAATCGAATACTTGCTCCACTTCATCATTCCTTTGGTTAGAACTTTATAGCCACCACACGTAAGTGCGGTGGCTTTTTTTTTGCTCGCTCTACAGTGTCAAGTTGCGCACGAATGCCTTGATGCGCTGGCAGGCCTGGGTCAAATGTTCGTCGCTCACGGTAAAGGCCAGCCGCACGAAACCTTGCGATGGTTCACCGAAAGCTGCAGCGTCGAGTACCGAGACACCCTTCTCGCGCAGCAATCGCCAGGCAAAGTCCAGGGAGCTGAGCCCCGTGGCGCGAATGTCCAGCAGCACGAACATGCCCGCGTCAGGCTTGAGCACGGATATCGCCGGGCAGTCCTGCAAACCTGTTACCACCAGGTCGCGCCGACGCCGGTAAATCTCGCGCATGCCGACCGTCACTTCAGCGTGGGCCGTCACCGCCACCAAGGCAGCCTCCATGACGAAACCGGGCAAGCCGTAAACCATGCTCAGCGACAGGTTTTCCGCATGGCGGATCAGTGCTGGCGTCGCGACGATCCAGCCCATGCGCCAGCCGGTCATTGCGTGAGATTTGGACAGGCTGCTGACCACGACGCAGCGCTCGACCATGCCCGGCAGACTCGCCAGGCTGACGTGCTCACGCTCATAACAGAGGCTTTCATAGACTTCGTCGACGACTACCCACAAGTCATGGGCTATCGCCAGATCGGCAATGGCTTGCAGTTCGGCAACATCAAGCGTCACGCCAGTCGGGTTGTTCGGGTTGGACAAAAATATCGCGCGGGTTTGCTGGGTAATCGCAGCGGCAAGTCGCGCAGCATCAAGGCGAAACCCCGCGTCCGGATCACAGGCCACGCGCACCAGGGTTGCACCAGACGCCCTGAGCGTCGCTTCATAAGTGACATACATCGGATCCAGGGAAATCACTTCGTCCCCTGCCTGCAGCAAACACAGCGATGCAACGAACAAAGCGTTCTGCGCTCCGGCCATGGTGATCACGTTTTCCGCGCGAACCTCGCGACTCAGGGATTTTGAATAACGCGCTGCAATCGCCTTACGCAACTCGGCACGCCCGGCAATGTGCGTGTAATGGGTGTCGCCGGCGCGCAGTGCAGTGACCGCCGCTTCGGTAATGAAATCCGCCGTTGCAAAATCAGGGTCGCCCACGCTGAGCAGGATCACGTCCTCGCCCCGCTCTTGCGCTTCGCAGGCGGCGTAATGAATGTCCCAGGCTGCAACGCCATGGCCACCAATCCGGTCAACCAACGGTGAAAAACGCATACTCATGCCTCCCTGCCCGGTGAAAGAGCCGACGACACGGCGTCGGCAAAAGCCGAACCATAAGTAAAACCTCAAGTTCGTTCAACCGCAGCGTCCAACTGCCGGCTGATTAAAGGTCGAATCGATCCACCACCCGCCGTCGTTCATTGTCGCCGCGCATGTCGTAGGCGGTCGTGGTGGCGATATTGGTGTGGTGCGCGAGTTTCTGGGCGATGGAAAGATCGAACTCCTCAATCACCCGCGTGATGAAGGAACGGCGGAAGTCGTGAGGCATGATTTCCACTCCAATCTGTCGACCGCGCTGCTTGGCGATCAAGTAGATGGCATGTTTGGTGATCCGCTCACGAGTGATGTGATTGCCGCGGCGGATCCGGTTGAATAGAAACGCGTCGTCGTCCTGGCCTGCCGGCAAGCCAATGCCAGGGTACGTCGTGAATGTCGATGTCGGCCAGACCCAGCCGATCCGCTGCGTCCTGCAGCACATACGTCATCGTTACGCGGCTCGAAGGGGCCAGTCGCGCCAGGTAAAGCGTCAAGGGTGACGGGTGTTTGCCCAGAGAAACGGAATCGGTGGTATTCACTGGATCGCGAATCGCTCAAAAGCGCCACTCTACAATGAAGCTGTATGTATATCCAGTATCATCCAGCAGCCCATCATTAATTTATATAACCATCATTAATGTAAACGACGACAGATATTCACAGTTGTTAGTGCAAACTGAACCAATGATAGCTGCGTGATATCACACGAAGCCCCCCTACTCGGTTCAGGAAATTTCGTCATGCTCGGACAACTTACAATAGCGAAACGCCTTGGGCTGGGATTCGGCCTGGTGTTGGCCCTGATGATCGCGGTGGCGGCTATCGGTGTGCAACGCGTCGGGTTGATCGAAAGCAGCCTGACCCGGGTCAGCGAAGACGCCAGCGTCAAACAGCGCTACGCGATCAACTTCCGTGGCAGTGTCCACGACCGGGCGATTGCCATTCGTGATGCGGTGCTGGTGCAGGATGATCAAAACCTGGCGATTCAGCTCCGCGACATTGAGCGGCTCAACGGTCTTTACCAGACCTCGGCCACGGGTCTGGACCAGATCTATGCCACCAAAGGCGCCAGCGCCGACGAAAAACGCCTGCTGGACGGCATCAAGAGCAGCGAACGCATCACGCTTGCGCTGACCGGGCGGCTGTTGAATCTGCGTCAACAAGGCGATATGGCTGGCGCACAAGCGGTGCTGATGACTGACGTGTCCGCAGCCTACAAAGAGTGGCTGAAGCGAATCAACGCGCTGATTGATAACGAAGAAGCGGTCATCGGTAGCGATGTGAGTTTCGTGCGGGTGACCGCCGCCAATTTCGCCTGGCTGATGTCGCTGGCGACCGCAGTGGCTGTGGTAATTGGCGTCATCGCCTCGTTACTGATTATCCGCAGCATCAAGTCGACCCTGGGTGCCGAGCCCAATGAAGTCGCGCGGCTGATTCGCCGGCTGGCCAGCGGTGAACTCAACGACAAGATCGACACCCGCTATCCCGACAGCGTCATGGGTGCGTTGAAGACAACCGCCACGCACTTGTCCGGCACGATCACTCAGGTTCGCTCAGCGGCGATGGAGTTGATGGGGTCTTCGTCCCGTCTGCGGGCCAGTTCCGACAGCAACAGCGAGCAAATGCGCCTGCAGAGCGGCGAAACCGAGCGCATGGCGTCGGCAATCGCCCAGATGACGGTCACGGTTCATGAAGTAGCCGGCTATGCCAGCCGGGCTGCGAACGCTTCACAGGCCGCCGACCAGGAAGTGGAAAAAGGCAAGCGCGTGGTCGAAGGCACAGCGCTGGCGATGGACGAGTTGGCGCAGGTTCTGGAAAATGCTGCGCAATCGGTGGGCCAGGTGTCGCAAGACAGCAAGCAGATCGAAACCATCGTGGCAGTGATCAATTCGATTGCCGAGCGCACTAACCTTTTGGCGCTGAACGCCGCCATCGAGGCCGCCCGCGCCGGTGAATTCGGTCGCGGCTTTGCGGTGGTGGCTGACGAGGTACGCTCGTTGGCAACCCGAACCCAGGACTCCACCCGTGAAATACGCGAGATGGTCGGCCAGTTGCAGGCTGGCGCAGGGAAAACCGCGGATCTGATGCGTGATAGCCGCGAAATGGCCCAGCACACCGTTGAGCAAACCCATCTGGCGGAAGCTGCACTGATCCAGATTCGTCACGAGGTCGCGGCCATCAATGACATGAACGCGCAAATCGCCACGGCAGCCGCGCAACAAGGCGTTGCCGCCCAGGACGTCAGCCTGAATATCAATCGTATTCACGACGCTGCGATGGAAACCGCCGAGGGTTCCAATCAGGTGGCACGTTCCAGCAAGGAGCTGTCGACCCTGGCCGATGTGCTGACTGAACGGGTGAGCTTCTTCAAGGTTTAAGTGCCGGTTTTAAGTGCCGGTTTGCGCAGACACGAGCCCAGTCCTAACGCCGCTTCAGAGGATTGTGCTCGCTTTTGTTGCCCTGATCTTGACCTGAATACTGGAGTCAATCGGCAGTTTCTGGTCTAGTAGCCCGCTTAACTGCCGTTTACGCACCAATTCAGTTCAAGCAAACAGGTACCTTCAATGTCTGCCCTGCGCTTCAAACACATCGTCGTCTCCCTCAGTCTCCTCGCCTCGGCGTCCTTGACCAGCCTGGCTTTTGCCCATGCTCATCTGGAAAGCCAACTCCCCGCCGCAGACAGCACGGTCACTGCACCCAAAGAGCTGCGCCTGCACTTTTCCGAAGGCGTTGAAGAGAAATTCACCAAAGTCAGCATCACGTCTACGGCCGCCAGCGGCAAAACCATGGTTGAAGCGGTTCCCGCAATTGCCACCGACCCTGCGGACAACAAAGTCCTGATCGTCACCCCGGTTGCGCCGTTGACTGCTGGCGAATACAAAATCGAATGGCACGCCGTGTCGGTCGACACCCATAAAAGCGAAGGCACTTACAGCTTTTCGGTAAGCCCTTAACTTCATGGCGACCGCGCTGATCCTGTGCCGATTTGTGCATTTTTCGGTGGTGCTGGTGTTGTTCGGTCTATGCCTGTCGCGAGACGTTATTTTCCGCTCCAGCCTGGTTTCGGCGCGCCTCGCAGTGCTGGACCGCCAATTGCGCTGCGCCATGCTATGGCTTGCGACAGTGGCATTGGCCAGCGCCGTCGTATGGCTGTCGCTGAGCGCTGCGAGCATGGCAGGAAGTTGGATCGATGCAATCGATCCGCAGACTTTGCTGCTGGTTCTAGGCAACACGTTTTTCGGCAAGGTCTGGGGCTGGCATTTGGGGATTGGCGTGCTGATGATCGCGGTGCTAGCGCGCTCGACCGCTGCTTTTCCCGGCCCAAGGCTGATCGTCAGCGCGCTGCTGCTGGCAACCCTGGCCCCGGTTGGCCATGGAGCCATGTTCAGTGGCCTGTTCGGCCAGCTGCTGATCCTCAATCAAATGCTGCACCTGAGTGCCGTTGCTGCCTGGCTCGGCGCATTGTGTTGGTTGCTGGCGCTGGTTTTACGGCCTGAAAAGCTGGATATGCGCGCACTGTTGCTCAGGTTCAGTGGCATCGGCTACGGGTTGGTGGCGCTGATTATCGCCACTGGACTGATCAACGTTCGGGTCTTGAGTGGCGCGCCATGGCCAATCCCGGCGTTTTCCGGGTTCGGTCTGATCCTCGCCATCAAAGTCGGACTGGTGCTGTGCATGGTGTCGCTGGCGGTTCTGAACCGGATGATGCTTGCAGGCAAAGAGGTTCGTTTGCAGAGGCTACGCATTAGCATTGCGCTGGAGTGTGCATTCGGTTTCGCCGCCGTTGCTGCCGTATCGTTGCTGGGAACGTTACCGCCGATGCTGGCTGCTTGAGTTTCTCGAGTTTGAGCGCAAGACTCGGAGTTCTCGCGGACTCGCATCGCCCTACTCTAAGGTCAATCGAGTTCAGTAACAGGTAACCGAGCCATGAACAGCCCCCTTGTGAATGCCAATCCCCTTGCCGAAGACGATCCGCGCTGGAGTGCCGTGCTGGCTCGCAATGCTTCGGCGGATGAGCAGTTTGTCTATGCGGTGCGCACCACCGGCGTGTACTGTCGGCCCAGCAGCCTTTCACGCCTGCCACGGCGGGAAAACGTGGTGTTTTTCGACAGCGCGGCCGACGCCGAAGCCGCTGGATATCGCCCGAGCAAACGCGCTGCGGCGGATCAAACCCTGGTTGCCGCGCAGCACGCGGTGCTGGTCGCCAACGCTTGCCGCGCCATCGAACAGGCCGAACAGGTGCCGAGCCTCAAGCAGTTGGCTGAGGTCGGCGGGCTGAGCCCTTATCACTTCCACCGGGTGTTCAAGGCAGTCACCGGCCTGACGCCCAAGGGCTACGCCAATGCGCATCGAGGCCAGAAACTCCGGCAGAAGTTGTCTGGCAGCAGTTCCATTACCGATGCCCTCTATGACGCTGGCTTCAACTCCAACAGCCGTTTCTATGAAGCATCCGGAACGCTATTGGGTATGAAACCCGGACAGTATCGTGACGCAGGTGCCAATACTGAAATCCGCTTTGCGGTGGGGGAATGTTCACTGGGGGCGATTCTGGTCGCGCAAAGCGCCTTGGGCGTCTGCGCGATCCTCCTGGGTGAAGATCCGCACACCTTGATCGATGACTTTCAACACCAGTTTCGCAACGCCACGCTGATTGGCGCCGATCCTGACTTTGAATTGCTGGTGGCCCAGGTCGTGGGTTTCGTCGAGGCCCCATCCATGGGGCTTGATCTGCCGCTGGACCTGCGCGGAACAGTCTTCCAGCAGCGCGTCTGGAGCGCATTGAAAGAGATCCCGCCAGGCACCACAGCCAGTTATGCCGAGATTGCCCAACGCATCGGCGCGCCCAGGTCATTTCGCGCAGTGGCTCAGGCATGCGGCGCCAATCGCCTGGCCGTGGCCATTCCGTGTCATCGAGTGGTCCGCAGCGACGGCAATCTTTCAGGCTATCGCTGGGGCGTCGAGCTCAAGCGGGAGTTGCTGGATCGGGAAGCAAAATCGCCCGAGATGCCAGTCATCAACGCCTGACGTCAACCACCACCCTGCCCCGTACTTCACCTTTGAGCAGTTGCGCAGCGGTTTCCATCACTTCGCTCAAGCCGATTTCATGACTGATCAGCGGCAGCAACGCCAGGTCCAGATCTCGACCCAGGCGGTCCCAGGCTTCAATGCGGTCGGCCCGTGGCCGGGTCACGCTGTCGATGCCCGCCAGGGTTACGCCGCGCAGAATGAAAGGTGCCACTGAACCGGGAAAGTCCATGCCTTGAGCAAGCCCGCACGCTGCAACGGTGCCGCGATAACGCATCGCGGCGCAGACATTGGCCAGGGTGTGGCTGCCGATAGAATCGATAGCGCCCGCCCAGCGTTCCTTGGTCAATGGCTTGCCCGGTTCGGACAAGGTTGCCCGGTCAATGACTTCAGCTGCGCCGAGTTTTTCAAGGTAAGCGCTCTCGTTCAAACGCCCTGTCGAAGCCACGACCCGATAGCCCAATCTGGCAAGAATGGCCACGGCGAAGCTGCCCACGCCGCCGTTGGCGCCGGTGACGAGAATGTCACCCTTGTCTGGCGTTACACCATTATGCTCCAGTGCCATGACCGCCAGCATCGCGGTGTAGCCAGCGGTGCCGATGGCCATGGACTGGGCAGGCGTAAACGCCTGCGGCAGCGGGATCAGCCACTTGCCTTGCAGGCGCGCTTTTTCCGCCAGACCGCCCCAATGCCCTTCACCCACGCCCCAGCCGTTGAGCAGCACTGTGTCGCCGGTGGCAAAATCAGCATCGCTGCTGGCGCTAACCGTACCGACCAGATCCACACCCGGCACCATGGGAAAGCTGCGCACGATGGGACCGGCACCGGTAATCGCCAGCGCGTCTTTATAGTTCAGCGTGCTGTAGGAAACGTCGATGCTGACGTCGCCTTGAGGTAGCGAATTGTCGGTGAGCTTCGCCAGAGAAACGCGGTAACCCGCCATGTCGCGGCTTGCCGGGTCGTCTTTTTCGATCAAGATGCCTCTGAACTCAGTACCGCTGACCATGGTGCCTCCTGTTTAGACCGATCGTCTTTAAATGCGCCGAAAGAATCACTGCGGCAGTCCGCGCAGAAATCCGCTGATGAATGTATTGAGGGGAACATCGCTTTTGACCAGTCGAGCGCGGAGCACGGCCCCTTCCCAGCCGATCCAGAAAAACGCAGCCAACTCGTCGCAGTCAGCGTGTTTGGCAAGTTCTCTGGCCTGTTGAGCCTCTCGCAGACACTGGCTCAAACGGGTTTGCCAAGTAAGAAAAATCGCTTCAAGGGTTTCCCGAAAACCTTCGGGGAGCATGCCGACTTCCTGCCCCAGATTGCCAACCATGCAGCCCCGGCGATAATCATGCCTGGCCATCCCGGCCTTGGCGTTCTGCACGAATCCCACCAGACGCTCCAGCGGAGTCAGGGACTGATTGAGCAACCAGCGATCGAGCATTTGCGCGAAATACTCAGCGTAGTTGTCCAGCACCGCGCGCCCGAACGCTTCCTTGCTCTCGAAGTAGTGATAGAACGAACCTTTCGGTACGCCCACCTGCTTGAGAATGTAATCGATGCCGGTCGCCATGAAACCCTGTTCAGTGAACACTTCTGTGCCGCAGCGAATCAGCGCCGCGCGGGTTTCGAAATTTTCCCGATCCACTTTGGGCGGACGGCCAGGGCGGCGGGTTTTCCGAACTTCTGTTGTGCGAGCTTTTGTAGTCATGAGCTGGATATTAGACCGATCGTCTTTTATGTCAACAAGGCCTTGGCTTCGGTTGCCAAATAGCCAGAATCCACGCTCAATAGCGGTTTCACATTCGCGCGCAATGGAGCACACATGACTGCCTGGCCTGATCGTCGCATTCTTGAGCTGTTCAATATCCAGCTTCCGATTCTGGAAGCTCCGATGGCGGGTGCCAGTGGTTCCGCGCTGGCAATCGCGGTCGGCAATGCAGGGGGGCTGGCGTCACTGCCCTGCGCGATGTTGAGCCACCAACAGATCCGCGATGAAGTCGCGGTTTTTCGCCAGCACAGCCAAGCGCCGCTGAATCTCAATTTCTTCTGTCATCAACCGCCCGCCGATGACCCGCAGCGCGTAGCCGGCTGGAAGGATGCCTTGCAGCCTTACTATCAGGAACTGGGCGCCGACTTCGCCGCGCCCTCGCCGGTGTCCAGCCGCGCGCCGTTTGATCCAGCCAGCTGCGAATTGGTGGAAGAGCTCAAGCCAGAAGTGGTCAGTTTTCATTTCGGGCTGCCCGATGCCGCGCTGCTGGCGCGTGTCAAAGCCAGTGGCGCCAAAGTGATCTCATCGGCAACCACCGTCGCCGAGGCAATCTGGCTGGAACAGCACGGTTGCGACGCCATCATCGCCATGGGTTATGAGGCTGGCGGACATCGTGGCATGTTCCTGAGCGACGACTTGTACACGCAAGTCGGCACCCTGGCCCTGGTGCCGCAGATCGTCGACGCCGTGAGTCTGCCGGTCATTGCTGCTGGCGGAATTGCCGATGGCCGTACGATGGCGGCGGCGTTCATCCTCGGTGCCTCGGCAGTGCAAGTGGGTACGGCTTATCTGTTCTGCCCGGAATCCACCACTAACAAATTGCACCGGGAAGCACTGCGCACCGCCAACGAAAGTCAGACTGCCCTCACCAATATCTTCACCGGGCGCCCTGCACGCGGCATTGTTAACCGGGTAATGCGTGAATTGGGCCCCATCAGCCCGATAGCAGCGGCTTTTCCGCTGGCTGGCGGTCCGTTGATTCCACTGCGGGCCATTGCCGAAGCCCAAGGCAATCCTGACTTCATGAGCCTCTGGGCGGGACAAGCCGTAGGCATAAAACATCAATATTCAGCCGCGCAACTGACCCAGACCATGGCGCAGCAGGCGCTGGAAAAACTTGTAAGCCTTTGAAACTTCGCTTCCCCTGATACGACCTACCGCTATATATTTCGATATATAGCGAATGGCCGGTAGTTTCCGGCCAGTCAATTCTCGTGTCTCTGCCTCTGGAGCTGTTTCAATGCGCGTTTTCCCCACAACTCTTGCTCTTAAATCCCTGACTGGCCTGGTTGCCGCCCTGGCAATGAGCAGTGCTTTCGCTGACGAAGTGCAAGTGGCCGTTGCTGCCAACTTCACCGCGCCGATCCAGGCCATCGCTAAGGACTTTGAGAAAGACACTGGCCATAAACTGGTGGCGTCGTTTGGTGCCACCGGACAGTTCTATACCCAGATCAAGAACGGCGCGCCGTTTGAAGTGTTCCTCTCCGCCGACGACACCACGCCTGCCAAACTTGAGCAGGAAGGCGACAGCGTCAAGGGCTCGCGTTTCACCTACGCAGTCGGCACCCTGGCGTTGTGGTCGGCCAGAGACGGTTATGTTGACGACAAAGGCGAAGTGCTCAAGAGCAACACGTTTGAACATCTGTCCATCGCCAACCCCAAGGCCGCGCCCTATGGTCTGGCCGCTACCCAGGTGCTGGACAAGTTGGGTCTGACTGACGCCACCAAGCCGAAGATCGTTGAAGGCCAGAGCATCACCCAGGCTTACCAATTCGTGTCCACCGGCAATGCCGAGCTGGGTTTCGTCGCGCTGTCGCAGATTTTCAAGGACGGTAAACTCACCAGCGGCTCGGCCTGGATTGTGCCCGCCAACCTGCATGAGCCGATCAAACAGGACGCCGTCATTCTGAACAAAGGCAAGGACAACGCAGCTGCCAAGGCGCTGATCGAATACCTCAAAGGTCCGAAAGCCGCAGCCGTGATCAAGTCGTTCGGGTATCAGTTGTAAATGCCACTGGACGCCTCTGATCTGGCCGCCATCTGGCTGACGCTGAAGCTGGCGTCGTTGACCACGGTAATTTTGCTGGTGATTGGTACGCCCATCGCGTTGTGGCTGGCGCATACCCGATCGTGGCTAAAAGGTCCGATCGGGGCAATTGTCGCGCTGCCTTTGGTGTTGCCGCCGACCGTCATTGGTTTCTATCTGCTGTTACTGCTCGGGCCCAATGGTGCTGTGGGTCAGTTCACCCAGTACCTGGGCATTGGCACGCTGACCTTCAGCTTCCCGGGTCTGGTGATCGGTTCGGTGTTGTACTCCATGCCGTTCGTGGTGCAGCCGCTGCAAAATGCCTTCGCCGCGATTGGCCCACGGCCGCTGGAAGTGGCCGCGACGCTGCGCGCCAATCCATGGGACACCTTCTTCAGTGTGGTTTTACCCCTGGCCAAACCAGGGTTCATTACCGGTGCCATTCTTGGATTTGCCCACACAGTCGGCGAATTTGGCGTGGTATTGATGATTGGCGGCAATATTCCCGAGAAAACCCGTGTGGTCTCCGTGCAGATCTTCGATCACGTGGAATCCATGGAATACCTGCAGGCCCACTGGCTGGCGGGTGCCATGGTGGTGTTCTCATTTCTGGTTCTTCTGGCGCTCTACTCCAGCGGCAAGACCAAATCTGGCTGGAGCTGACCGATGACCTCGCAAATACAGGTGCGCTTGCACGTGGCCTACCCGGAGTTTTCCGTAGACGTGGATTTAGCCCTGCCGGGCAAAGGCGTTACCGCGCTTTACGGTCATTCCGGCTCAGGCAAGACCACTTGCCTGCGCTGCATTGCCGGCCTTGAAAAAGCTCCAAGCGGTTACATAAAAATCAACGGCGAGGTATGGCAGGACAGCGTCAACGGCGTGTTTCTGCCACCACATAAACGCGCGCTGGGTTATGTGTTTCAGGAGGCAAGCCTGTTTGCGCATCTGTCGGTGCAGGACAATCTCGAATTCGGCATGCGACGAATCCCTAAAACAGAGCGCCGCATCGACCTGACTCAAGCCACCCAGCTACTGGGCATTGAACATTTGCTGGGACGTCGGCCGGACAAGCTTTCCGGAGGTGAGCGGCAGCGAATCGGCATTGCTCGCGCGTTGTTGACCAGTCCTCGCCTGTTGCTGCTCGACGAGCCGCTGGCCGCATTGGACGCCAAACGCAAAAGTGAAATACTGCCGTATCTGGAGCGGCTGCATGACGAACTGGACATCCCCATGCTGTATGTCAGCCACTCCCAGGATGAAGTTGCGCGTCTGGCCGATCATCTGGTGTTGCTCAGCGAAGGTCGAGTATTGGCCAGCGGGCCGATTGGCGAAACCCTGGCCAGACTCGACCTGCCGCTGGCCATGGGCGACGACGCCGGCGTGGTCGTTCAAGGTTCAGTCAGCGCCTATGATGCCGACTACCAATTGCTCAGCCTGCGCCTGCCCGGCAGCGATCTTCTAATGCGTGTCGCGCATACGCCTCTGGCAACCGGCACGTCGCTGCGTTTCAAGATCCAGGCCCGTGACGTCAGCCTCACTCGGCAACCGGACGAGCACAGCAGTATCCTCAATCGCTTGCCTGTCACGGTGATCAGCGAAGTTGATGCGGACAATGCTGCCCATGTGTTGGTGCGGCTCGATGCCGCCGGCACGCCATTACTGGCACGAATCACCCGCTATTCTCGCGACCAGTTGCAGCTGGCTGTGGGCCAGCAGCTGTGGGCTCAAATCAAATCGGTAGCGGTGCTTGCCTGATTTATCGAATCTGGGGCATATGCAAATAGTCGGCACCACTGAGCAGGGCTGCGGTCAATGCCTTTAACTGCCCTTCGGATCGACTGCCATGCCCGACACCACTGTCATCGCACAACTTCCCTCTGATTTGCACTACGTTGAAGATACCCAGGTCGGCCTGAGCAGGAAGATCCTGCGCGGCAAATTCGTCTATTTCGACGTGCACGGCCAGCGCATCAAGGATGAAGCCGAAATCAAACGCATCAATGCGCTGGTGATACCGCCCGCCTACACCGATGTGTGGATCTGCGCCGACCCGCAGGGGCATCTGCAAGCGACCGGGCGCGACGCACGGGGGCGCAAACAATATCGCTATCACCCGCGCTGGCGAGAAGTTCGTGATCAGAACAAGTATTCACGCATGGTCGAGTTTGGTCTGGCCTTGCCCAAGGTGCGCAAGAAAATCGAGGCGCAACTCGCGCAGCCGGGTATTGGCCGGGACAAGGTGATGGCGACGGTTATTTCACTGCTCGATGCAACCTTGATCCGTATCGGCAACAGTCAATATGCCCGGGACAACCGTTCGTATGGATTGACCACATTGCGCAACAAGCACGTTGCGGTTCGTGGCAATTCGATCCTCTTCGAATTTCGTGGCAAAAGTGGCGTGGAGCATAAGATCAGCGTGACGGACCGGCGACTGGCCAGGGTTATAAAACACTGCATGGAACTGCCGGGGCAGAACCTGTTTCAGTATCTGGACGACAACGGCGAGCGCCATACCGTCAGTTCATCGGACATCAATGCGTATCTGCAAAACCTGACCGGCGCAGGCTTCACCGCCAAGGACTATCGCACCTGGGCAGGCAGTGCATTGGCCCTGGCGACGCTGCGCAAACTTGATTGGGAGCCTGAGGGCGATGCGAAAAAGCATATTCTTGACATGGTGAAAGCGGTTTCCCGACAGCTGGGCAACACCCCCGCCATTTGTCGCAAGTGCTACATCCATCCCGCAGTCATGGAAGGATTTCTACAGGGAGAACTTGCCAAGCTGCCCCGCAGCCGACAGCGCAAGGGGCTGCGCGCCGAAGAGGTTGCGCTGGCAGGTTTCCTGCAGAACCTTATGGATAAGGCCGCAGCGCTGGCTGTGCAGGATGAGTGAGCCCGGAGCCTGTGTCTCGCCGCCGGTGAGTGGGTTGCATCCGCTCACTGGCCAGTTGGTGAGTTTCTCAATGTTTTTTGGCATAGCCTCGCTACGCGTCAGACGCCAATGTTGCTCTGCTTGCCGTTGACGTCGTAGGTGTTGGACAGCTCTTCGATCGTGGCAAGGAAATGCTTGACCGCGTGTTGGACCTCGGTAAGTAGTACGTCGGATTGCACAGCTGGATTTTCGAACCGGCTGAACAAGTTGTCTACGCCAAGCCCCGTGGCGCGGCGACTGGTCAATACATAGAGCACGTCTACACCAATGCTCGCCAACGCTGCCAGATAGTCCGCCTTGGGCACACGCTCACCACTTTCGTACTTGCCCTGAGCATTCGCTGCCACCCCGCCTAGCTGGCCCATTTCCCGCTGGGACAAGCCCAGGCGCTTGCGCTCTTCTCTCAGTCTTGTGCCTATTTCACTCATGGACCTGGATCCTCCCGCCATCACGAGTCGCAAGTTTCTCAAAAAAATCGGCGGATTAAAACGGTCTGTTGGGCTTTCCAGATACCAAACATTACCGTAGGACCGTTCGCACTTGGCAATAAGCCGTTTCCTACGCTACAACAGTAGGGTCAGATGTTCCAGATCCCAACCCTTCACATTTCTCTGATGGCCAGCGCGCCGTTAGTTGCAGTCATAAACAAACGCTATTGAAATTAAAACTTTGATAAACGTAGTTTATCGCTCCAGGGAAAGCTCGTGACTGAACGCCCTATTATCTTTAGTGCCCCCATGGTCAATGCGATTCTGGCCGGCAAAAAAAACGTAACTCGTCGCATCGTGAAATTCCCTCTGCGCCGCCTGGTTGCGAAGGATCAGGCCGGCCCTGAGGCGCACTACGCAGGCGGTTCGCAGCAGGACTCAAGCGATAGCCCGGCGCAACTTGATCTGCAAAATCATCTCGCGGAAGGTGCCTCAGACCTTTGCCCCTACGGTCAACCGGGCACCACGTTATGGCTGAAAGAAGTTTTTTACGCTTTTGGTCGATGGGAAACGCATCCCAATAAAAAAAACGGCCGTAACGACTGGCGCTTTATCGATATGACACTCGACTCCGGCCGCGATTACTCTGTCAGCGAACCTGCGAACTACGTCAAGGCCTCCCGCGCCGACCCTGCCCCGACGTGGTGGCTGCGGCCGAGTCTGTTCATGCCCCGGCGGGCTTCCCGGGTTGATCTGGAAGTCACCGATATACGCATCGAGCGCTTGCGTGACATCACCGATGAGCAGGCGCAGGCAGAGGGTTTTTCGCCCATGCATGACGGCGTTCACCTGTATTTTGTCAATCACCTGCCTCATCCCAGCACAGGCATGAGTATCACAGCGGTAATTGCGTTCGCTCTGTATTGGCAACGGCTGCATGGCATTGATTCATGGAGTGAAAATCCCTGGGTCTGGGTGGTGAGTTTTCGCCGACTGGACCGGCCGACCAAGACGTAGTGTGCCTTGGAGGTCGCAGATATGGACTGAACGATCCGGCCCGTTGCTGGATCGTAGTCATATCAACCCAAGGAGACGGTTCTGATGTCAGACGATAAACGCACTATTCGCGGCGACAACATCAACGATCCCGATGCAAGTCCGGCCGACATCGCCGACCATCAACAGCGCACCGAAGAAACGCGCGAGGAGGAAGCGCAAACCGGCGGCGATCACGATGACCAGGGCCACACCCCCAAAGTGCCCGATTCGGCGAACCCTCGCTGACCGTACGCCTTCGCACATACACTGACGCATCGGGTTTCGCCCGTTTATTCATTTGTACAAGGCTGGACGATGACTTCACAGCGCACTACGCCAGACAACCATGCCCTGCCTCCTCTGCCGATAACCCATCACACAGGCTTTGTCCGGGTGCGGGGTGCCCGCGAGCACAATCTGAAGAACGTCGATGTCGACATACCCCGTGACGCACTGGTGGTGTTCACCGGTGTGTCGGGGTCCGGAAAATCGTCGTTGGCCTTCTCGACGCTGTATGCCGAGGCGCAGCGCCGTTACTTTGAGTCTGTGGCGCCGTATGCCAGGCGCTTGATCGATCAGGTTGGCGTGCCGGATGTGGATTCCATCGAAGGGCTGCCGCCCGCCGTGGCGCTGCAGCAACAACGCGGATCGCCCAGCGCCCGATCTTCAGTTGGCAGCGTAACGACACTTTCAAGCCTGATCCGCATGCTGTACTCCCGCGCCGGCAGTTATCCACCCGGGCAGCCGATGCTCTACGCCGAGGATTTTTCACCCAACACCCCGCAGGGCGCGTGCCCGCAATGCCACGGGCTGGGCCGGGTTTACGAAGTGACAGAGCAAACGATGGTGCCGGATGACTCACTGACCATCCGCCAGCGCGCTATCGCCTCCTGGCCGACCGCATGGCAGGGCCAGAACCTGCGCGACATTCTGGTCACCATGGGGTACGACGTGGACACTCCGTGGCGCGATCTGCCGAAAAAGCAGCGTGACTGGATTCTGTTTACCGACGAGCAGCCAACGGTTCCGGTCTACGCAGGCCTGACGCCGGAAGAGACCCGAGTCGCGCTCAAACGCAAACTCGAGCCGAGCTATCAAGGGACGTTTACCGGCGCTCGGCGCTATGTGCTGCACACATTCAGCCACTCGCAAAGTGCGCTGATGAAGAAGCGTGTGGCGCAATTCATGATCGGCAGCCCGTGCTCACTGTGTCAGGGCAAACGCCTGACCCGCGCGGCGCTGTCGGTAACCTTCGCCGGCCTGGACATCGGCGAGCTGTCGCAGATGCCGTTGTTGCAACTGGCCCAGGTATTGAAGCCCGTGGCTGACGAGAAATTCCTCACCGAGAATTTCGGCGAGGCCGAAGTCATTACGCCAGAAGAGTCCAGGCGGACTCGTAAACAGCGCGCAGCCCAAGGCAAATCTGACCACTCGGCGGCCCCGGACGTAAGGCTGACACCCAGCTTATCCATTGAGAAACGGCTGGCGGCGCAACGCATCGCCGAGGATCTGCTAGCCAGAGTCAGCACCCTGACCGAACTGGGCCTTGGTTATCTTGCGCTGGATCGCAGCACCCCGACGCTTTCTTCCGGAGAATTGCAGCGCCTGCGCCTGGCCACCCAGCTGGGCTCGCAACTGTTTGGCGTGATCTACGTACTCGATGAACCTTCCGCAGGCTTGCATCCGGCTGACGGCGAGGCGTTGTTCAGCGCTTTGCAACGCCTGAAGGCCGCAGGGAACTCGTTGTTTGTCGTGGAGCATGATCTGGAAACCATGCGTCGTGCCGACTGGCTCATTGAAGTCGGGCCGGCAGCGGGTGAACAAGGTGGACGTGTTCTGTACAGCGGCCCTCCCGCCGGACTTGCCGATGTCGAGGCCTCGCAGACCCGGTTGCACCTGTTTGCCGAGCACCAACTCCCGGCTCATCCCCGACGCGAGCCTTCGGGCTGGTTACGCCTGGAAGGGGTTACGCGAAACAATCTGCATGACCTCAGCGCTGCGTTCCCGCTTGGCTGTTTTACCGCCGTGACAGGGATTTCCGGCTCTGGCAAGTCCAGCCTGGTCAGTCACGCACTGCTGGAATTGGTAGGCGCGCATCTGGGACGTCCCGCTCAGGATCAAGCCCGGGAAGCACCCAGCCTTGAAGATGACGCGCCGCAGACCAGTGACGGAAAAGTCACCGAAGGGCTTGAAGGTATTCGTCGCCTGGTCCAGGTCGATCAGAAGCCAATCGGCCGCACGCCACGCTCCAACCTCGCGACGTATACCGGGTTGTTTGATCAGGTCCGGAAGATCTTTGCCGCAACGCCCCAGGCCCGAAGCGCCGGGTACGATGCCGGTCAGTTTTCCTTTAATGTCGCCAAAGGTCGCTGCCCCATCTGTGAAGGCGAAGGCTTTGTCAGCGTTGAATTGTTGTTCATGCCCAGCGTCTACGCGCCCTGCCCGACTTGTCATGGCGCCCGCTATAACCCGCAAACCCTGACGGTGACCTGGCAAGGGCTGAACATTGCGCAGGTTCTGCACCTCACTGTTGACGAAGCCGTGATTCAGTTCGCGGCTGAGCCGTCGGTGCTGCGCGCTCTAGAGGTGCTGCGGGATATCGGTCTGGGCTATTTGCGATTGGGCCAGCCGGCAACTGAATTGTCCGGTGGCGAAGCGCAGCGCATCAAACTGGCCACCGAGTTGCAGCGCGCGCAACGCGGCGCGACCTTGTATGTTCTGGATGAACCCACCACAGGTCTTCACCCGACCGACGTTGATCGCCTGCTTATACAACTCAACACGCTGGTGGATGCCGGCAATACCGTGATCGTGGTCGAACACGAGATGCGCGTGGTTGCGCAGAGCGATTGGGTGATCGATATCGGCCCAGGTGCCGGTGACGAAGGTGGCCGCATCGTTGCCAGCGGCACACCGGCGGCCGTGGCGAAGGTCAAGACGAGTCGAACCGCGCCATTTCTCAAGCCGTTGCTGGGGCGATAAGGGCTGGATTGCCGACTGCCGTGGAAGGCGGTCCGGCAGTCGATTGGAGATCAATGCCAGCATTCCATCTGATCGGACATTCGTTGCGATCAGTTGGTGGTAGAGTGGCGGCCTGTACAGTGGTAGCCATCAGGACGCCACTACACGCAGTGTGTATTTCTGAGGTTCACGGCATGCGTTTTATCTTTCCAACATTGGCACTTAGTTTTCTCATCACCCAAGGCGCGATGGCGGCTGGCGACGGTACTGCAGCGATTGGCGGCGGCTTGGGCGGAGCGTTGGGTAATGTCATCGGACAACAAATGGGTGGCAGCACCGGCGCGGCGGTAGGTGCTGGCGTCGGCGGCGCTGCGGGCAGCGCTGTAGGCGCGCGCAAAGGCAGCCGGACTGAGGCAGCCATTGGCGGCGGCATCGGTTCTGCCGGCGGTTCGTTGATCGGCAATCAATTGGGCGGCAGCACCGGCTCTACCATCGGCGCTGGCCTGGGTGGCGCAGCGGGCGGCGCAGTGGGTAACAACCTTGGTAGCAGCAGCAACGACAAAAGCCACTCTCGCAAGCACAAGAACAAGCGTAATCATCGTCGCAATTGATCTGTTGCTCGTCCGCTCCGGCGTTCCGGAGCGGCGCTGGTGATGCAATGATACCCAGGCCAACCCGTTCAAGCATTCCAACGGTGTTGGCCACGGTATTCCTCTGATCGAGATTGTTGTCTGTTTCCTGATACATCCAAACGCACACTCTCACGCAACTCCCTCACTCGAACGCTAAGTTCACTTTCGCGCCAACTCTCGCTGCCGCAATATTTTATAACGGCATTAAATCTCTATAACGCCCAAGCTAGAGAGCTTTTGTACTTGTATTGCACTCGGCACGTGTGACAACAGTGTGCCAACGCTATTTACTCAAAAAACATGTCTTGCTAAGTTAGCAACAAATGACGCGGACGTATGGCATGATTTCATTAGCACCAGCTTATTTGGCAATGGCCCTTCGCCTTCGGCTGCATGGTTACAGGGTTCAGTGCAACTTTCTCAAAAATGGAACATTGGAGTTAGTGTTAACGCATGTTAACAGTCAGGAGATATATGCTATTTCAGGAGTCGCCAAAATGAATTATCTCAGCCTGTCAGCCGTGGCCCGGCTGGCACACTTGTTATTGTCCGAAATCGAAACATGTCAAACTTCAAATCTTCTCGGTTCCGGCTCGCGACCCGCAAGCCATCCGCTGGAAACCGGACGCTGCTGCGTTGAAAAATCAAACTCCGCTGCGCGCATTTCTCTGTTCATGATATGAAGACTTTGCATGTCAGGCTGCGCAACGAGCGAATCAGGGTAGGCATGCCTCAGTATCTATTTGCGGCCGTCGGCGGTGTCAAACCTAATGCGCAGGTCAAGTATGAAAGTGGGCGTCGACTTCCTCGTGGTGACTACCTGGCTGCGATAGCGGTCACCGGAATTGACTTGCTGTTCATTCTCACAGGAAAGCGGTCGGTCGGGCTGTCGCAACTCACCGGCAGTGAACGATTGTTCATAGCGGCCTATCGAGATATAGAAGGTGCTGACAAACAGCTCATGAGTCATCTTTTATTCCGTCTGAATGGCGTTTTGAATGACAACCCGGAAACGCGTAACGTTGCGTTCCATGACGGGATCGATGCGGTAACAATGTTCAATGGATAACGATTAAGCATAGGTAATGCCTTTCGTACTTTAAGGAAAAGGAGTCGTTATGAAACTGCTGTCCATTCACCAGATAGGCAATGTGCTGGAAACTCGACTTCGCGATTACAAGGTGTCGTGTAAAGAAACTGATATCAACAGGGTCTCGCTCGTGTTAACACACACTTACACTCATGCTGTTTATGGCGTGTCGGGGATCCGGCCAGCGGATTATAGAGGCCCTTACGGAGCAACTATTTTGGCTAAAACCTTATTGGAAGCCATCGAGAACGAGGGCGCTGAACATTGTTCGGGGCTTGGGAAAGTGATCTCAATCGTGCGTCCTGTCGCACAGCAGCCCTCTCGACGCAACCTGACGGTATTGAAACTGCTCGCGGGACAATGAGGACAGCTCACGTCCAGTTGCGATGACAGGCCCCGCTCACGTCGGGGCCTGTAGGGACCAATGGCTTATTTGCGGGTGATGAGGCCAATAGTGAAACCGGTCACCGAGGCAATTTTCCCGCGCCAGAGAACACCCTCTGCGCAAATAGGGTTCTGCTCATTTGAGTAAGTCTTGCAGTCCTTCAAATGAATGAAGTGAAACTCTGGAGTATCGTCCGTGGATTCGCCTGGGCGAAATGACAGGATCATCTCCTTCATGGAGGCTTCGGTGCCGTTGTTGAACTGAGCGAAAGGCGCAGAAATATCGGCTGCCAACTGTTCAAAGTACGCGTCATGGGAAATCAATTGACCTGAAACGAGATTGCCGCCGACGGTCAGGGTGATACCCATCTCTACCTTGGTGTTTGCCACAAATTTGACCAGCCACTGCAGCAGCCAATCGATCTGCTTGCCCTGCCACTTCAAATGCGAAAGCGCGTCCTCAATTTCACCGCTGGCTGACGTGTCCGACTGCTGATTCTGGCGTGCGTCTGTCATTGTTGCCTCCGTGCTACACAAAATGGGAGCTCAAGCTATACAGCACTGAGACCCAAAACAAAACAGCGCAATGTCCGTGCCGACAACGAAATGTGAATGTGCATTATCAGACGCAGGTCACGCTTGCAACGGCTCGTCTATCCTGGGCGAGCCGCGTAGAGTCATGATTCTCAAGCTTTTTATTTTGGGGGCGAAGCAAGATTCTGTTTCACATAAGGGGTTTGCAAGCTTGCTTCAGGCAAGCTGGATGTATATCCTCCCTGCTCTTCTGCAAGACCGCCCCGATGGCGAAATTGGTAGACGCAAGGGACTTAAAATCCCTCGTTCCAGGACGTGCCGGTTCGACCCCGGCTCGGGGCACCATCTAATACAGCAAGGGCTTACCGCAATTATCGGGTAGGCCCTTTTTGTTTTCGCCCTGAAAATTTCAGCTCTGGCCCGCAAATACCACTTCAATCAGCTCTGCTGCGCCAATATCACCGCCAGTAACCCAGGAAACCGACTGTCCAGTTCTTCTCTGCGCAGTGAGTTCATGTGGGTGGTTCCCACGCTCTGGGTTCTGACCAGCCCGGCATCGCGCAACACACGAAAGTGATGGGACATGCTCGACTTGGGTCTTCCGCCATCCAGTTCACCGCAACTGGCGTCGATGACCCGGCCGAGGTGGCGAACGATTTCAAGGCGTACGGGGTCGCTCAGGGCATAGAAGACCCGTTCGAGGATGAAATCACTGACTGGCGGATGTTTGAATGGACGCATGGACGGATCATACACAAGGGTTTGCCAGACGGCCATTGTTCGAATAGTATCGAACAACCGAATTTGCAATTGACCCGAGGTCTGACCATGTCTGCTTTGTTCCAACCCTACACGCTTAAAGACATCACGCTGCGCAATCGCATCGCTGTGCCGCCTATGTGCCAATACACCGCTGTCGATGGCCTGATCAACGAATGGCATCAGGTGCATCTGGCCGCCATCGCTCGCGGCGGCGCGGGTCTGGTCATCGTGGAAGCCACGGCGGTCGCACCTGAAGGCCGCATCACGCCGGGCTGCACCGGCATCTGGAACGACGAACTGGCCCAGGCATTCGTGCCGGTGGTGCAAGCCATCAAGGCTGCCGGATCAGTGCCGGGCATCCAGATCGCCCACGCCGGTCGTAAGGCCAGTGCCAACCGTCCCTGGGAAGGCGACGATCATATTGCCGCCGATGATGCGCGCGGCTGGGACACCATTGCCCCCTCCTCCATCGCCTTCGGTGCCAATCTGCCGAAACAACCCAAAGCGATGACCCTGGACGACATCGCCCGCGTTCGTGATGATTTCGTCGCGGCGGCCCGTCGTGCGCGGGATGCGGGCTTCGAGTGGCTGGAACTGCACTTCGCCCACGGTTATCTGGCGCAGACGTTCTTTTCCGAGCACTCCAATCATCGCGAAGACGCTTACGGTGGCAGTTTCGAAAACCGCAGCCGCTTCCTGCTGGAAACCCTGGCGGCAGTGCGCGATGTCTGGCCGGAAAACCTGCCGTTGACCGCCCGTTTCGGTGTGCTTGAGTTCGATGGCCGCGACGAGCAAACGCTGGTGGAATCCATCGAATTGACTCGCCAGTTCAAGGCTGCCGGCCTGGACATGCTCAGCGTCAGCATCGGCTTCACGATCCCGGAAACCAATATTCCGTGGGCACCATCGTTCATGGGCCCGATTGCCGAGCGCGTGCGTCGCGAGGCTGGCATTCCAGTTTCCTCCGCATGGGGCTTCGGTACTCCGGCCATCGCCGAACAAGTGGTCAAGGATGGGCAACTGGACCTGGTCATGGTCGGTCGTGCTCACCTGGCCAACCCGCACTGGGCCTATTTCGCCGCCAAGGAGCTGGGTGTGGAGCGCGCTTCCTGGACCTTGCCAGCCCCTTACGCTCACTGGCTTGAACGCTACTGACAGCTCGCACCATCCAGCAAAAAAGGCGACCAACAGGTCGCCTTTTTCACATCAATGATTACCGCGTCGCGCATCACTGCGAATTGGCGCCCCAGATCCAGTTCCACATTCCGGGCAAATGCACGGGCTCGTCGCCGTTCTGAACCGTGCGCGCTAACGCTGCACGCAGCAACGTCGACTGGTCATCGTAAAACGGCTTGTCGGCGGTCGTGACGCCTGTGGCCTTGGCGCTATCCAGCAGGATCTGCAGGTATTCCCGGGTGTGTCGGGCTGAATAGCGATTCAGGTCATGGAAGGTCACCACTACGGGAACCACGCCATCCACGATAGGCAAATCGCCGGCAGCAATACGCTCACGAACTTCGGAAAGCTGCCTGAGCATATTGGCGCGTCGACGCGGGCTCGCATTGAATCCCCAAATCTTGCCGTCATTGGCGCTCACGTCGGTCAGCAAGACGTGCATACCGTGCTGCTGATAAGCGGCAAAAGTGCGTTTGTCGTAATTCCAGAACGGCGGGCGGACCAGCGCAGGCGGCGTGCCACTGATCGCAGCGATGGCGGCACTGCCTGCCCTCAGGGATTGCTCAAGCACTTCAGGTGACAAGGAACGATGATTGGTGTGCCCCGGCGTTGCGGTATGAAACGCCAGGATATGTCCTGCCGCGTTCTCCCGATGCATCACCCGCTGGCCACGCTCGCTGCCGCCCGCCCGCGCAGCGCCGGTTTGCACAAAAAACACGGCTTTGATATCCGGCTGCAATGGATTGTTTTTAAGGCTGTCCAGGACCGTCAGCGTGGGATTGGAGAACCCCGAAGCGCTGGGGCCATCGTCAAAGGTCAGCAAAAACCGGATCGGGGCTTGTGACTGGAGACGTTGGGAGGTCTCTGCGGTTAATGGAATCGGGGCGGAAATACAACCGGCGAGGCTCGCCAGCATGGCGAGCCCGGTTAAAGCGTTGACGATACGTCTCATTGATCTGCTGTAGTCCGAGTGACTGACGTTAATCGCCATGGAATATCTGGCGCACAGTCTACTGGCCTCTTGCTGTCCCCGCATCCGCGTTTATCACCGGATCTGACACCACAATGGCGTCAATCGTCATGAAGCGGCGGCTGACCGTGCCATACAGCGTCCAGCCCAGCATGGTGACGATACCGCCCAGCATCATCGCGTTGGCCCCTGCGCTGTACAGCGCGTAGTAGCTATACGCCGCAGCGATATAGGCAATCGCGTTGGTGAACATGGCATCGCGTGGCGAGACACCCGCGACCTTCTGCATGGTCATCAGTGCCGCCATGGACATCAGGTAGGGCACGAGGTTGGTGACTACCGCCAGATTGACAATCATGTCGAACTGCTTGCTCAGGTCCGGACTGATGGTCATGAGGGTCAGCGCTACCTGGCAGGCCAGCAGCACCAGCATGCCAACGATGGGTACATCTTTGGCGGTGGTTTTGGCGAACAGTTTCAGGAAGTAGCCGACGTCCGCCGAACTCTTGAACACCTGGGCAATGGTGAACTGCCAACCCAGCAGCGAACCGATGCAGGCGATAACCATCAGGCCCATGATGATCTGGCCGACGATGGGGGTGAACATAGTGGCGAACGCCAGGCCGAACGGCGCGTTGGAGGCCGCCAGATCCACGTTGGGTACAATCCCGGCAATCACGTTGGTGGACACGATGTAAATCACCGCCGAACCCAAGGTGCCGCCCAGTACGGCGATCGGCACGTTACGCTCCGGATTTTCCACCGCATCAGTGTTGGCACACGCGGACTCAAGGCCGAGAAACGCCCACAACGTGATGGAAATGGAGGCACCCACTGCCTCAAAGAGCGGCATGTCATGGGGATTCCAGGCCGCAACGTACAAGGATTTGTCGAACCAGAACCAACCCAGCACCGAAACACCCAATACCGGAATGACCACGCCCCAAATGGTGACATTGCCGATTTGACCGGTAATCCGCGCACCACCAAAGTTGGCCACGGTGGTCAGCACCAACAGTCCGGCGGTGGCCATGGCGACGCCAATCGGGGTCAGCGTCATGTTGAACAGCACCGTCGCGTAGCCCACGGCCGTGATCGCAATGGCCACGTTGGCAATCAGCAACGATACGCCATAGGTGTAGTTGGACATGAAGTTGCCGGAGCGGCCAAACGCATATTCGGCATAGCCGCCCATGCCGCCGGGCTTGCGGCTGAAGCGTCCGCACTTGGCAAAGGCATACGCCAGCGCTAGAGAACCCAGCGCGGTGACGATCCAGGAGAAAATCGAAATCGTCCCCACTTGCGCCAGCTTGGACGGCAACAGAACAATCCCCGAGCCCAGCATGTTGATCGCCGTCAGCACTGTCAGCTGGACCACGTTCATTTTCTTGACTGTACTAACCATGTCGCACTCCTGCGCTTTTGACACAGCGCGGTATTCCGGTGAAAACGCCGGCAAGAGATTGCCGGCGCCCCTCAAGATGGATCATTGCTTGATGACATAACCGTAGGCGCGGGTACGGCCGTCGTCTTCGACGCGCAGATACACACCCTGCAACTCGGGGTTGAAACCGGGGAAGTGATTGATCGCGTCTTCCAGGGCCAGGAAGTATTCCAACACCGGGCCTTGCCAGACTTCGCCGGGTACCACGCAGAGCAAACCCGGCGGATACGGCAATGCGCCTTCGGCAGCGATGCGGCCTTTGGCGTCCTGCAAGGCGATCAATTCGCAATGCCCGCGCACAAACTCCAGGTGAGCATCCCGTGGATTGAGCTCAATCGGCGGCATGCTGACCTTGCGGAACATCTCCTTCTGCAAACGCTTGACGTCATGGCGCACGTACAACTGGTGCATCTCGCGACACAGCTGGCCGATGGTGTAGTCCTGGTAACGGACCTGATTGGCCTGATACAGGTTGGGCAGCACTTGCGCGAGCAGCGCATCGTCATGAATGAAGCGCTCGAAACGCGCGATCTGCGCCACCAGGTGCTGCATCTTCGCCTTGCCTTCAGCGGGTGTCAGCAGGAAGAGAATTGAGTTCAGGTCGCTCTTTTCCGGCACGATGCCGTACTGGCGCAGAAAGGTGGCCAATATGCCCGCATGCACGCCAAATTCGGTATAGGCGCCGGTGACTGCATCGATGCCCGGCGTGGTGAACAACAGCTTGCACGGGTCGATAAAGTATTGATCGTCGGTATAGCCGTCAAACGCATGCCAGCGCTCATCGGGATGAAACTTGAAGAAGCGCAGATCATTGGCGATCACGTCCGTCGGGTAGTCCTGCCAATAACGGCCGTCGATGGTTGGCGGCACGAACGGCCGAATCAATGTGCAGTTGTCCATGACCAGCTTGCGCGCTTCGATGCCAGCATGAACGCATTCGCTCCACAGGCGCAGGCCGCTGCGTCCGCTGTGCATGCGGGCATTGACGTCCAGCGAGGCGAACAGCGGGTAAAACGGGCTGGTTGACGCCTGAGCCATGAAGGCGTTGTTCAGACGATGGTGATTGCAGTAGCGATCCTGGCCTTTGATGTGCCGGTCTTTCTTGTGGATCTGCGAGGCCTGGGAAAAGCCTGCCTGTTGCTTGTGGATCGACTGGGTGACGAAGATGCCAGGATCTTCCGGGCCCAGTTCGAGCAGCATGGGCGAGCAGTCTTTCATCATCGGGATGAATTGCTCATAACCGACCCAGGCTGAGTCGAACAAAATGTAGTCGCACAAATGACCGATGCGATCCACCACCTGCCGGGCGTTGTAGATCGTGCCGTCGTAAGTGCCCAGTTGAATCACTGCCAGGCGAAACGGCCGGGGCTCATCGGCTTTGTGCGGCGCGACGGTGCGCAGCTGTTCGCGCAGGTAATCTTCGTTAAAGCAGTGGGCGTCGATGCCGCCGATAAAACCATAGGGGTTGCGCGCGGTTTCCAGATACAGCGGCGTGGCACCCGCCTGGAACAAGGCTCCTTGATGCACGGACTTGTGGTTGTTACGGTCGAACAGCACCACGTCGCCCGGGGTCAGCAAGGCATTGGTCACCACCTTGTTCGAGGCCGAGGTGCCATTGAGCACGAAGTAGGTCTTGTCGGCGTTGTACACCTTGGCCGCCCGCTTCTGCGCTTCCAGTGGAGCGCCTTCATGGATGAGCAGGTCGCCCATCTCGACATCGGCATTGCAGCGGTCGGCGCGGAACAGGGTCGGACCGAAAAATTCGACAAATTGCCGACCGGCCGGATGCTTGCGGAAGAACTGGCCGCCCTGGTGGCCCGGGCAGGCAAATGTCGAATTGCCGCGTTCCACATAGTGTTTCAATGCGCCGAAGAACGGCGGCAGCAAGGCTTCTTCATACTGGCTGGCAGCGGTTTCGAGCTTGTCGCCGTAGAACTGCGCATCATCGACGCCAAGGTCGAACACCCCGCTGATTTGCAGCAGTACATGTTCTATGCTCGGCAGGTTTTCCGGGGTCAATTGGTCTTTGGCCGTGACAGCAAAGAAAATCGGGATATCAAACCCGGAGGTGCGGATGACTTCCAGCAGCCCGTTGCGCACGTCTTCGGCACTGATGACCGCTGCAGCGATGTCGGTCAGATCGGTTTCGTTGAATTCCAACACGGTACGCGCGGTGGCGAAGCTGCTGCGGCTGGCGAGACTGGCAGCAATTTTCAAACGATTCACTGGGTAACCTCAGCTACAGATGGGTTGACGGCTGGCTGCGTAAGGCAGCGAACCTTATAAAGACCTTCTTCCACTTCCACCCCATGAGTGTCATGGGTGAAGCCAGGAAAACGATGATCGAACGCTTCCAGAGCCTTGAGATAGCCGAGTAACGGGCCGTCTGCGGGGCCGACGTTCTCGCCAGGCATCAACAACGGAATGCCAGGTGGATAAGGCACCACGCCAGTGGCCACGGTACGACCCGCCATCTGTTCCAGACTCAACACTTCAACGTTGCCGCGCACCAGTTGCTCGAAAGCGCGCACCGGACTCAGGTCCGGAACCGGCAAGGTCGAGAAACCACGGGACATCGCAGCGGTGGTGTCCAGATGCGCCATGGTGGCAAACATGGTTTCGCACAGGTCGCGCAGGCCCAGACCGCGATAGCGCGCGCCATGAGCAGCCATCAGGGGTGGCAGCACCAGTTCTAGCGGCGCGTTGTTATCGAAGTCACGCTTGAAGTCGAGCAGCGCATTGACCAGCGTGCCCCACTTGCCTTTGGTCACGCCGATGGAGAACAGGAACAGGATGGTGAAATCAGTGGTTTTCTCGGCGACGATGCCTTGCCGATCCAGATAAGCCGTCAACACCTGTGCAGGAATGCCCTGCCCGCTCATGCCGCCGCCTGCGAGGATTCCGGGCGAGGTGATCGACACCTTGATCGGGTCCAGCAGGCAGTAACCGTCTTCGATATTGCCAAACCCGTGCCAGGCCGCATTAGGCTTGAGTACCCAACAGGCGGGCTCGCTGGCCAGCAGATCATCGCTGGCGGTATGAAACGCAATGTCTTTGCCTTGTGCGGGGTCGAACACGGTATCGGGCTGCCAGACGTTGAAGAACCACTCGCCCTTCTCCAGAAACTCGGCATTGAGACGTGCCAGCATGCGTCGGAATGAGACCGCCTCGCGAATTGCATCGCCGGTCAAGGCCTTGCCGCCCGGGCCGTCCATCATGGCGGCGCTGACATCATTGGAAGCGATGATCGCGTAATTGGGCGATGTCGAGGCATGCATCATGAATGCCTCGTTGAAACGCGCGTGATCAATGGGACGACGGCCATCACGGATGTGAATCATCGAAGCCTGGGACAGTGCGGCGAGCAGCTTGTGTGTGGACTGAGTGGAAAAAACCGTCGGCCGATCAGCGCTGTGGCCGGCCGGTTCGCCGTGCATTGCGAAGCGTTCGTGATACATCGGATTGAAGCGCGCGTAACCGAACCATGCTTCGTCAAAATGCAAACGATCAACACTTTCACCCAGTAGCTCTTCAACCCGGCGCACGTTGTAGCAAAGCCCGTCGTAGGTCGAATTGGTGATGATCGCGTGCATCGGCGTCGGGTCGATGTCAGCGTGGACCAGCGGATTGTTGGCAATCGATTCAGCGATATAGCTGGCGCTCAGACGCTCCGGCGGGATCGGGCCGATCAGGCCGTAATGGTTGCGCGACGGGATCAGATACGTCGGCAACGCGCCGGACATGGTCATGGCGTGCTCCACCGACTTGTGGCAATTGCGATCACACAGCGTCACCTGATCGCGAGTGACGCTGGCCATCAGGATCACCCGATTGGATGTCGATGAGCCGTTGGTGACGTGATACGTGCGATGGGCGCCGAAGACGCGTGCCGCATACACTTCGCTGGCGCCGATGGGACCGGAATGATCAAGCAGTGATCCCAACTCACCGACGGAAATCGACAGGTCGGAGCGGAACAGGTTTTCGCCGAAATAATCGAAAAACGCCCGCCCGGCCGTGGATTTCAGAAAAGCAGTCCCGCCAGTATGTCCCGGCGTATGCCACGAGTATTCATAGACTTGGGAAAATCTCACCAATGCCGAGAACATTGGCGGCAGTACCGCTTCCCGATAACGCTGGATGGCTGCGACAATGCGTCCGCCAATAAACGCAATGGTGTCTTCAAGTAACCAGATAAAGTCGTCGGACTTCTGCATGGCTTCAAGTGGAACAGTGGCGGCGCTGCTGCGATCAGCCAACAGAAAAATAGGCAAGGCTTCACTGCGGGCGCGTACTGCATTGAGTACAGTCATAGCCTGTTCGTGACCATCGTCCAGGTCCAGATCCCAATCCAGCAGGACACATTGCACCATGGGATCGGCATTGATGATGGCGACTGCATCCAACGCACTTTGCGCTTGAAGCACTTCGACCTGACGCTGCTCCAGAACCTCGGCCATTTCTCTGACAGCCCTGCCTGCTGCTGTCAGTGCCGTAAGATCTTCATGAATGAGCAGTGCTTTCATACCTAATCGGGCTTGCTGTTTACGAGGCATTTTAAAACTTCCTGTTCTAAGAGCGCATGACATGGCTATCGATTGCGATAGGCAATCTGAAAACTGACGTTGCGGAATATCTGGGGAAGTTGATCTGTGAGTGACTTTTGACTTGAGAGCGAAGGGAACTTACAACCACAGCAGAGGTGGTAAGGAAGCGTAGTCGGGAAATTGAAACTTTCACTGAGCCGTCCCTTTCCTGAACGAACAGATCACGGAGGGATTTAGATAATGAGGGGCCATATGGCAGCGTCGGGGCTGAAGAGCCGCTATTTTTGCAGAGTGGCAAACTCGGGAATTGATCTGAATCAATGCTGAGGACCGGCCCAGGTAAGCTCCATGGTTTGATGCCGGTCGTCTGGAACTCATCGCTTTTTATTTAAAAATGAATTTTTTCCGTTTGATTTCGCTCAGATGTCTGGGAACAACGAAAATGGATCCAACGTTGCAGTGCTCCCGGATTTTTAATGTGCAGGCTGAGGGAACCAAAATGACTCAATCACCGCAGTACGAAGAGACCCGATCCACAATGAGTCTGGTGCTTGTTGTTGAAGATGAGCCAATGATTCGGGACTTCGTATGCGAAATCCTGTCTGAAGAAGGGCTGGAAACCAAAGCGGTCGAGAATGCTGACGAGGCAGTCAATTACCTCAACGCGCACGGCCACGAGATTGCCTTGCTGCTGACCGACGTGCGCATGCCGGGCAGTATGGATGGCATTGCGCTGGCTAATCTGGTGGGTGAGAAATGGCCTGACATACCGATCGTGGTCATGTCCGGGCACGGTACGCCTGGTAGCGATCAGATCAAGCCTGACGTGCTGTTCATCGCCAAGCCCTGGACGATTACCCAACTGCTCAATGGGGTAATGGCTCAACTTGACCGGGTCAATACTCCTCTGGAATCAATCAGCAGCACGCCTCGCTAGTGCGCCAGGCCTGTTGCGCCCTATACCGTGAGGTACTTGCCCGCAATCAGGCTTCGCTCCCGCCCTCATTTAAAATCACGACTGCGAACATCCAGCCCGGTAAGCAGCGGCGTCAGATCGAACAGGCGCTGCGCAATCACATGCCGCACGCCCTTCTGCGACTCCAACCGCCCGAATACCTGCATCAAGCTGGCACCCACCAGAATCTTGCGTTGACGTTGAGCCAGGTCGAGCCAGACCACGACATTGATCATGCCGAACTCATCTTCCAACGTAACGAAGGTCACGCCACTGGCTGTACCCGGACGCTGACGGCCTACCACCAGCCCGGCCACGCTGATCATGCGTCCATGCTCAACGTCGAGTAAATCTTGAGAACTGTGAAAGCGTTTGGCGGCCAGTTGACGGCGCAACATGGCCAGGGGATGAGGGCCCAGCGTGGTTCCGGTCGTGGCGTAATCGGCGAACACATCCTGCGCCACGGTGGGTAAAGGCAAGGCGATTTGCGTCTCCTCAACCGTATGTTCCGGGCCGAACAGCGGACGCTGCGCTTCGACTCCGGCAACTTCCCAGCGCGCCCGATGGCGATGACCGATCAACCCACGCAACGCGCCAGCGTCGGCCAATGCCTCCAGCGCCCGGTTGTCCAGCCCCGCACGCAGGCCCAGATCGGTGGCGTCGACAAATACTTTATTCGCCCTGGCAGACTCGATATGACGGGCATCTTCTTCACGAAAGCCGCGAATCATGCGCATGCCCATGCGAATCGCAAGGGTCCGGTTGTGTTCGTGATGATCGACAGGTTCCAGTGAACAGTCCCAGTCGCTGTAGCGTACATCCACCGGGCGAATTTCGATGTGGTGACGCCGCGCGTCCTGAAGTATCTGATCGGGACTGTAAAAACCCATGGGCCAACTGTTGATCAGCGCGCAGGCGAAGGCCGCCGGTTCATGGCATTTGAGCCAGCAACTGGCGTACGTCAGCAAAGCGAAGCTGGCGGCATGGGATTCCGGGAAGCCGTAACTGCCGAAACCCTTGATCTGTTCGAAAATCCGGGTGATGAACTCCGGCTCATAACCATTGGCCTTCATGCGCTCAGCCAGACGCAGGCGGTGCGACTCCAGCCCGCCGTGGCGCTTCCAGGCGGCCATGGAGCGGCGCAGCTCATCGGCTTCACCGGGCGTGTAATCGGCCGCCAGAATCGCGACTTCCATGACCTGTTCCTGGAACAGAGGAACGCCAAGGGTGCGCTCGAACACCTTTTTCAGCCTTGGTGGATAAGTGATCGCTTCTTCATTGTTGCGCCTGCGCAAGTAGGGATGGACCATGTCACCCTGAATCGGCCCCGGCCGGACGATGGCCACTTCGATGACCAGATCGTAGAAGGTCACGGGCTTGAGGCGCGGCAACATGGCCATCTGCGCTCGGGACTCGATCTGGAATACCCCGATGGTGTCTGCCCGGCCGATCATTTCGTAGGTGGCAGGATCTTCCGCAGGCAGCGTCGCCAGGGTCCATTGCTGACCTCGGTAAGTACGCACCAGATCGAAAGTGCGCCGCAACGCGCTGAGCATGCCCAGGGCGAGGATATCGACCTTGAGCAGACCCACCAGATCCAGATCATTCTTGTCCCACTGAATAATGGTGCGTTCGGCCATTGCCGCGTTTTCCACTGGCACCAGAGTTTCCAGCGGGTGCTCGGAAATGACAAAACCGCCGGGATGCTGCGACAAATGCCGGGGGAAACCGATCAGCGTGTCCGTCAATGCCAGCACGCGCCGTAGTATCGGCGCATCGGGGTCAAATCCGCTTTCACGCAGACGTTCCACAGGAGGTATTTCGTCGCTCCAGCGACTGAAACACTGCGCAAGTGCATTGATCTGGTCCGGCGGCAAACCCAGCACCTTGGCCACATCACGCACCGCGCCAGTGCCGTGATAGGTGCTGGCCACTGCGGTCAGAGCTGCCCTGCCCCGGCCATAACGTTTGAAAACGTACTGCAAAACCTCCTCGCGGCGCTCATGTTCGAAATCCACGTCAATATCCGGCGGCTCGTTGCGCTCCCTGGAAATGAATCGCTCAAATAGCAGATTGCTCTCTTCGGGATTCAATTCGGTGATGCCAAGGGCGAAACAGACTACCGAATTGGCCGCCGAACCTCGGCCCTGGCATAAAATGTGGCGACTGCGCGCAAAGCAGACGATGTCGTGGACCGTGAGAAAGTAGCTCTCGAACTTCATCTCGCCAATCAGCTGCAATTCCTTTTCGATCTGCGCCCGGGTCGCTGGCTTCAGTCCTTGAGGCCAGCGCTTGCGGACACCCTGCTCAGTCACTTCCCGCAGCCATGAGCCCGGCGTATGTGCTGCCGGCACCAGTTCATGCGGGTATTCATAACGTAACTGGCTCAAGTCGAAGGTGCAGCGCGCAGCAATCGACAGCGTTTGCGCCAATAACTGCTCGGGATACAGCTCAAGCAAGGCGCTGCGCGGACGCAGGTATCGCTCACCGTTGGCGAACAGCCGATGCCCGGCCTCGGCCACGGTTGTGTGATGGCGGATAGCGGTCATGGTGTCTTGCAAGGCACGACGTCCACGGGCATGCATGTGCACATCGCCACTGGCGACCAGCGGGATATCCAGCGCGTGCGCCAGCGTCTGGAGTTGACCGAAACGCTGTTGATCATCTGGACCACGATGCAGTTCGACCGCCAGCCACGTTGCTGCAGGGAATGTTGCTCCCAGCCACACTCCTTGCTCCTGAAGCGTTGCTACTGGCAATTCGAGATCCGGCAGCCATAACGCCAACAAACCGCTGCCCGCAGCCGGGAAATCTTCCCGCAATGACAGGTATTCACCTTTTTTGGCTCTGCGCCGGGCCAGGGTTATCAACCGGCACAGCGCTTGATAACCACTGAGATTTTCCACCAGAAGCACGATCTTGGGGCCATCGGCGATGCTGATCTCGCTGCCGATGATCAACGGCAGACCGTTATCCATGGCTGCTTGCCAGGCGCGCACGATGCCGGCCAATGTGCATTCGTCGGTGATCGCCAGGGCTTGGTATTGGTGCTCTTTGGCGCGCTGGAATAATTCTGCGGCGCTGGAGGCCCCGCGCTGGAAACTGAAATTCGACAGGCAATGCAGTTCAGCATATGGGTTGTTCATGCGAACCAGCCATGCAGCAACAGGTCGCCGCCCTCGCCCACGGTCCGATAGGCCCAGCCTCGCTGGCCAGTCCGGGTTTCGATCAGGAAATAATCGCGCCTGACATCGCCGCCGTCCCACCAACCGGACTCGATACGCTCAGGCCCGGCGAGGATTCGCGTACCGGCCTTGGGTAGCGGTGATGGCTGGCTCAACAGCCAGCCGGGACGCGGCACTTTCGGCTGGGAAAGCCGGGCTTTGGTTTCAGTGTCGGCTTGCCAGGCACATTCGGGCCGGTGATCGGCGCGCAGGCGCAAGCCATTGACTGACTCATCGCCCAGGCGGGCACGCAGGCGTTCGCGTAGTTGCTCCCAGGGCAGTGATTGCTGGGGGCGCTCATCAAATAGCTCCCGATGAGCCGGGACAAATGGCGGCAAATCACGGGCGTGCAGGCGCACTGCACGCACCGGGGAAGGCACCTGAATCTGCTCCAGGCGACCGCGCGCCAGTTCAAACAGCATGGCGCCATCGCGTTCTGCGCTGAGCAGTCCGACCGGTACCAGCGTGTCAGCGCCTTCGACATGTTCCAGATGCAGGGTGAAACGCTGGACGCCACTGTCGCGCCCGCCGAGAAACATCGCCAGATCGGAAACCAGCCGTTTGAGGGGAAACAGCAAGGCCTGATGAGACTCGACGTCAAAATTCAGTTCGATACGCACATCGAAATAGTCCAGCGGCGTATAGAACTCCAACGCCACTGGCCGCTCTCCGAGCAAGGTATCCAGATGCTGCATGACATGCGCCGGAAAACGCCGGGCCAGGCTGTTACGTTGCAATCCGAAAACCTGTTGTAGATTGCGCAGGCCCATGCGCGTGAAGGCCGTTGCGGTTTCGCGGCTCAGGCCGATGCGATCCACCGGCATCTGTTCCAGAACGTTACGCAAGCTCTCGCGGCAGGTAACCGCCAGTCCGTCGTGAACATTGGCCAACATGCGCGCAGCCACAGGATTGGGCGCCACGACTATCCGGTGGGAAAACCCCAAGGCGCTCAATTCCGCACGCAGCCGGGCTTCGAACACCGGCCACGGTCCGAACAAACCCAGGCTTGATTCGACTTCCATCATCAACACGCGCGGGTATTTCAGACTTACTTGCGAGCTGAAGCGATACGCCCAGGCAGCCAGCAATCGATGCCAGCGTTCGGTTTCTGCCGGGTCGAATTCTGCGGTGGCGAAATCCCGCACCATGGCATGGGCACTGTTCAAGGATTGACCGGGCCGCAGCCCCAAGGCTCGGCCGGCCGGATTGACTGCCTGCAATATCCGCCGTTGCGGCGTGCCGCTCAGCAGCGCCAGCGGTTCATCAGCATTGGTGCGGCGGCGCATGACGCCGTCGAGCGCCAGTTGTGGCAACAAGACACAGGCCCACAACATAAGAACCTCAAGCGTCTGTCGTAAAGGGGATGGGAAATGGCGGCGCCATACCGCCCCGACATTTGAGCACCCGCAATTGCAGGGGGCGGGTATCAATGGCAATGCGCAATGCAGCGGGCGATGGATTGGCCGCGGCCTGTATGGGGCGGCAGGCAAATGCCAGGGTCTGCCCGGTTTCGGCGGCCACTTGCAAACGACGCAGTGCCCGGTCATCCGCTTGCCGGGGCCAGCACACCACTGCTCCACAACTGCCAGAGCGCAAGCATTGCTCGGCAGCCCACAAACCGTCGCGCTCGCTGGCCTGAATCACCGCCAGCCAGCGTAGATCCACGCCAGCCGCTTCCCACGCCTGGGGGTAAGGAATGAACGGCGGTGCAACCAGGACGATACGCTCGCCCTTGTCAGCCAGCCGTGCCAGGGCTGGCCATAACAGACGTAACTCGCCACTGCCATCGGCAGGGATCAGGATTTCACTGAGTGCTGATGCAGGCCAGCCGCCGGTAGGCAGCGCGGCATCCAGGGCTGAATGGCCGGTGGGCTGCGGGCTGACTGAAGGCGCAGTCTGCCGGCCTTTCCAGACCCGGCGCTCGTCCAGCAGCGCATCGAGGCTGACCACGGCGCCCATCATTCACGCCTGACCAGGCCGCAGAACACGCCTTCGATGGCGAAATCCTGATGGGGTTCGACCACAATCGGCGCATAAGCCGGGTTACGCGGCAGCAGGAGATATTTGTTCTCGCCGGTTTGCAGGCGTTTGATGGTGACTTCGCCGTCCAGCCGTGCAACCACGATCTGCCCGTCGTGGGCTTCACTGCTTCGATGGACGCCGACCAGATCACCATCAAGGATGCCGTCCTCGATCATCGAGTCGCCCTGCACCCGCAGCAGATAGTCCGGCACGCGGGAAAACGTTGCGCGGTCCAGCAGCAAAGTGTCGTGGGTGCCGACATCCGGACCAATCGGCAGGCCAGCGGCCACGCGGCCCATGACCGGGATTTCCATGAGTTCGGGACGTGGGGTCTTCTCTATCAGGCGAATGCCCCTGGCCTGATTGGCCATGACTTCGATCAGACCGGCCTCGGTCAAGGCCAGAATGTGTTTGCGTGCCACGCTGCGCGAGGCAAAACCGAAGGCTTCGGAGATTTCCGCAAGGCTCGGTGATTGGCCCTGCTGCGCGATGCGATCGCGGATGAAGGTAAGAATTGCGCTACGGCGAGGAGATAATGTGCTCATGGAGTACATTTGTACTCCCTTGCGCTTTTGCTGCCTAGAGCATTTGGTCGCCAAACTCGAAATCAGCGACCGGCGAAGGCTGAATCAAGTCGGACAACCTTCAGCACCGTCGTTCAGCCCTTGCTTGTAGTTCTCGTATTCGAGCGTCGCTTTGCCGTTGGTCCACTTGAGGGTCAGCACGGACAGCGAGTCAAAATCATCGCCCGTCCAGTCGTTCACAAGTTTGATTTTTTGTCCGGACGCTTCCTCTGCCACCTTATTGATCAACTCAGGCAGATAACCGTGGGACCAGGCCGTGTAAATAGTCGCATCGCGGTACTTGTCATTCATCAGTTCATCGGCGAGATCGCTGGTGTCATTGGCCGCGAAGTCGATGTTGATGGGCAGGCCAAGCTTTATCGCGCTGGGACCAACCGTCATCAAAGGACGCAGATAGCTGTAGGAATGATCGCCCTCGCCTTCTTCAACGTGACGGCTGGGGTTGGCGGCAAAGATGAAATTAGCCTTGCCGAACTCCTTGGGCAGCAGTTCTGACAGATCGATGGCGCGATTCAGGCCCTGACAGTTCAACTGCCCCAGGCCCATGGAAGGCTTTTCTGCGTGACGCATGAACACCAGGGTTTGTGTACCGTTCTTGGGTTCGGCATGTACGCCCTTGCCCACGCTGAACAAAAACGCCGAGGACGCTACTAGCAAGACAGGGAGAACGAAGAATGCACAGCGACGCTGGAATCGGGTGATGAGGGGCGCTTTGAAAATTTTCATTATTCTCGGATTCTGGTATGCATTATTGGAGATATAGCGCCGATCGCTACTGCGAATGTGCTTCCCTGAGTGGGTTCGCTCCCCCGCAACTCCATGTTCCGATCAGCATGCGGCTGGCTGTGATGGCTACTCACAGGCTAGTTGTCCAATGTGTCGATTTAAAGAATGTGACGATAAGAGTCGAATAAGGCCTGAAGGTTGCATTCAGGACCATAAATACTCGAACTATCAATGAGTAAAGTGCTGTCCCGTTATAGAGACCGAAAGACTATTGCTCGAAAGCTACTTGCGCAGCCCGCAGATGATTGCGCTTATCGCCACTGCAAGCCCGGCACCAGCATACACCCATGTGGCAGACGCAACCGGCAATAACACCCCCGCCAACAATGGACCCAGCCCAGCGCCGATATCTCGCCACACAGCGTTGGCGGCCAAAGCTTGCACTCGACCCGGCCCGGGGTTGCGTTGCGCAACCAGCGTGGTCACCAAAGGCAGTTGCACCGCGCGCAAGATCAACACGCTGGCGGCCCCTGGAATCAACCAATGGGAACCGAATGCCATGAGTGCGATGCAGGTCAGCACCGAGCACACCACCAGCATATTCACGGCCCCGACGTGATCAGCAAGGCGGCCGCCCAATGGGCTCAGGAGCATTTCCGAGACATAACGCAAGGCCAATAATACCCCCGCAACCAGGACCGCATTGGTACCCATCACGGCTTGCGCCTGCAGCGATAAGCCAAAAATGAACAGCCCGTCCAGCGCGACGCCTTCAACAAACGACCAGATCGCAACACTGTCCGGCGCCTTGAAACGCCAGCCGGAAGCCGTTGGCATGGCATGTGCGACCCCCGGCAAGCCACGGGCCACCCAGCAACCGAGCAACGCTGCCAAGGCCAGCACAATAAACACCGGTCGTGGGCCGAACTGGATACTGAGCAATGCGCCCAGCGGCAAGGCCAGCATGGGGCCGATAGCAATATAGGCCCGGGAACGACCTGAGCGATGCGCCGCCCCCGCTGGTTCCGAAGTGGCCAGGACCTGAGTCGACAAATTAAGCGCCGCGTAGGCCAATCCCCAGCCCAGGCGCAGGATCAGCAGCCACCAGAATCCGGAAATGAAGGCATTACCCAGCGCGCAGACCGTTGCTGTCGCCGCAGCCAGCATGACCGTAGGACGATCACCATGGCGCGCGTAGTAACGCACCACGTAGCTGTAACCAAAAATCCTCACCAATCGATTGGCCGCCAGCAACACTCCGGCCTGGGCCAGGCTGATGCCAAATACCTGCACATGCATCGGTAACAGCAGATACAGCAACACGTCACTGGGTAAACACAGCGCCAGGACTATGGCCGAACGACGAGAGGCAGCATCAACGGAAGGTTTAACCGCAGGCATTTCGAGAAACAGCCGGTTACAAAACGGACGTGCAGCATGCGGCTCTGGAATGCGGCCTGACAACACTTCTTTCATAAAACTCACACGCTAATACGCTGCGCAGGATTAGCCATCAACCCGGTCCCAGACCCACAAATACCGCCTTTCATCCGGTGCCGTGTTGACGTAAGCGCGGCTATGGTGTTTTCTGAAACCGTTTTCAGAGCTCTGTAAACAGAGCCTGTAAACATAGCCCGCCAATAAATCCAACAGGGTGTTCAATGTGAGTAGCTTTCCTCCGTCACCGCGTGCGCGCGTGACCATGAATGATGTTGCCGATCTGGCCGGTGTATCCAAGGCCAGCGTCTCGCGTTTCATTGGCGACGACCGGCAATTACTCTCCGATGCCATCGCCTTGCGCATCGAACAAGCCATCGAAACCCTCGGTTATCGCCCCAATCAAATGGCCCGCGGCCTGAAACGCGGTCGCACCCGCCTGATCGGCATGCTCGTCGCCGATATTCGTAACCCTTATTCCATTGCCGTCATGCACGGTGTCGAAACCGCCTGCCGACGTCATGGTTATAGCCTCGTGGTGTGCAACACCGATCGGGATGACGAGCAGGAAAGCCTGCACCTGGCAGCGTTGCGTTCCTACAACATCGAGGGTTTGATCGTGAATACCCTCGGGCATCATCTCGATGAACTGCGCGATTTGCATCGCGAGTTGCCCATGGTCCTCGTGGATCGTCGGGTTGACCAACTGGACAGTGATCTGGTCGGCTTGAACAACGCCGCAGCAGTCGAACAAGCCATCGATCATCTTGAAAACTGCGGTTACCGCGACATTTTGCTGGTCAGCGAGCAACAGGACGGAACCAGTTCCCGACTGGAACGCATGGAAGCCTTCACCCGCCTGATAGCACAGCGACCGCGGCTTCGCGGACACGTCACGCAAACCGATGAGCAACTGGCCGGCAATCTGCAAACCTTTCTCGCCGCACCGGGCCCCGGCCCCAAGGCGCTGTTCACCGCCAATGGCGTGGCGACGCTGACATCCACCCGGCTGCTGCGGGAATTGGGTTGCGCGCTTTTCGATGATGTCGGCCTGATCGCCCTGGATGAACTGGACTGGTATCCGTTGGTGGGCAGCGGCATTACTTCCCTCGCCCAACCCACCCATGACATGGGCATCACCGCATTCGAATGTCTGCTCAACCGGTTGCGTGGCGATCAGGCGCCCAGCCGGCTGTTCGACTTTCCAGCGAAATTGATCGTGCGCGGCTCGACTCGACCGCGCTCCTGATCTGAACGATCGCTGTTCGATCCAATTTTTACAGTAAAAAATGAAACCGGTTTCAGAGGACAAAAATAATGCACATGAATCCCGTCTCCATCAGTCTTTCAAGCTTCGGCGCCGATCTGGTCCGACAGCGCGGGCAAGCCGCTTTCATTCCATTGCTGGTCGATAGCAAGGTTTCGCGCATCGAGTTGCGCGAGGAGCTGTTCACCTTTGAGGATTTTCCCGCCCTGGCCCTGGCGATTCAGGTTCAAGGCCTGGAATGCCTGTATTCGGCACCGCTGGAATTGTGGCTGGCTGATCAGCCGCAACCCAATCCACAACTGGCAGTCACCCTGCAACGGGCCCATGCCTGCGGTGCGAAGTGGCTGAAAGTTTCTCTCGGTCATTTCACTGAAGCCTGTGATCTACAGGCGCTGAGCGAAGAACTGGCCCACCACGATGTGCAATTGCTGGTGGAAAATGACCAGACCGCCCATGGCGGAATCATCGCGCCCTTCTGCCGTTTCTTCGCGCAGGTGCAGGCCCTGAAACTAGACATCGGCATGACCTTCGATGTCGGCAATTGGCAATGGCAGGACCAGGATGTGCTCAGCGCCGCTCAGCAACTGGGCCGCTTTGTGCAATACGTGCACTTCAAGGCCGTGACCCGCAATGCCAGTGACAAGCTGGTCGCGGTCCCGCCTGCCGAGGCTGATTTGCCTGCCTGGCGACAACTGCTCGCGTATATGCCGAACGCCGTCCCGCGTGCCATCGAATACCCGTTGCAAGGCGACGATTTGCTAACGATCACCCGCCAGCAGGTGGGCATCCTTGCGCACCTCGCTCCGGATTCGCCGATTCAGCAGCGCGAGGCATTGAACCATGTCTGAGATCGATATCCTTTCATTCGGCGAAACCATGGCGATGTTCGTCGCGGAGCAGCCCGGCGATCTGGCTCAGGTCAGTCATTTTGAGAAACGCATTGCCGGTGCCGACAGCAACGTTGCCATCGGCCTGGCGCGCCTGGGGTTCAAGGTTGCCTGGCTGAGCCGCGTCGGCGATGACTCGCTGGGTCGCTTTGTCATTGATAGCCTGCAACGTGAAGGCGTGAGTTGTCAGCACGTGACCATGGACCCGCTGCACCCTACCGGTTTTCAGCTCAAGTCCCGGGAACTGCAGGGCGCAGATCCTGCCGTGGAGTATTTCCGCAAGGGTTCGGCGGCCAGTCACTTGTCGATCAAGGACATCGATCCACGTCTGCTCACCGCCCGGCATTTGCACGCAACCGGCATTCCGGCGGCGCTGTCGGACAGTTGCCGTGATCTGTCCCGGGAATTGATGACCTGCATGCATAACGCCGGGCGCAGCGTGTCGTTCGATCCTAATTTGCGCCCGTCCCTGTGGCCGAACCAGGCGCGCATGATCAACGAGATCAACTACCTCGCCAGCCTGGCGCATTGGGTATTTCCAGGTCTGGCCGAAGGTCTGGTGCTCACTGGCTATGAAGATCCGCCGGACATTGCCGCGTTCTACCTGGACCAGGGAGTCGAAGCGGTGGTGGTCAAACTCGGGGCTAACGGCGCGTATTACCGCACGCAAAGCGATCAGGGGTTTGTCGCCGGCGTACCGGTCAGCCAGGTGGTTGACACCGTCGGCGCCGGAGACGGTTTCGCCGTCGGCGTGGTCAGCGCCCTGCTGGAAAACCAGGGGTTTGCCCAGGCCGTGGGCCGGGGCAACTGGATCGGCAGTCAGGCCGTGCAAAGTCGTGGCGATATGGAAGGCCTGCCGTCCCGCGCGGCGCTCGACGCGGCGCTACCCATCAGCCGGAAACTGGCGGAACTGGTCTGAACCACCCCTGCTCTAGTGAATAACCGTACCTGCTGCGACAACAACAAAAAGCTCAGGAGATCGAAATGGAAAAGTTACTCGATAGCGTTAAAACCAGCGGCTTGAAACGCCGCTGGCTGTTGATCATGCCCATCGTGTTCATTACCTACAGCCTGGCCTATCTGGACCGGGCCAACTACGGTTTTGCTGCCGCCTCGGGCATGGCCGAAGACTTGCACATCACCCCAGGTATGTCGTCGTTGCTGGGAGCCCTGTTCTTTCTTGGCTACTTCTTCTTTCAGGTGCCGGGTGCGATCTACGCGCAGAAGAAAAGCGTTAAAAAGCTGATCTTTGTCAGCCTGATCCTATGGGGCAGTCTCGCGACGCTGACTGGCATTGTTTCCAATGCCTACATGCTGATCGGCATCCGCTTCATGCTCGGTGTCGTTGAGGCTGCGGTTATGCCCGCCATGCTGGTTTATCTCTGCTATTGGTTCACCCGCGCCGAGCGCTCCCGGGCCAATACCGTGCTGATTCTCGGTAATCCGGTGACCATGCTCTGGATGTCAGTGGTTTCCGGTTACCTCGTAGCCCATTTCAACTGGCGCTGGATGTTTATCGTCGAAGGCTTGCCAGCCGTTATCTGGGCATTTATCTGGTGGCGCCTGGTGGACGAGCGTCCTGCCCAGGCCAAGTGGCTCAGCGAAGCGGAGAAAACCGAACTGCAAACGCGCCTGGACGCCGAGCAAGTCGGTATAAAACCGGTGAAGAACTATGCCGAGGCCTTTCGCTCGCCCAAAGTCCTGCTGCTCGCCGCGCAGTATTTCTGCTGGAGTATCGGCGTGTACGGCTTCGTGCTGTGGCTGCCGACCATTCTGAAAAAAGGCATGCAGATGGACATGGTCGAGGCCGGTTGGTTGTCGGCCTTACCTTATCTGGCTGCCGTGATCGGCATGATCGTGGTGTCCTGGGCCTCGGACAAACTGCAAAAGCGCAAACTATTCGTATGGCCGCCGTTGCTGCTGGCCGCGATTGCCTTCTATGGCTCCTACGCCTTGGGCACTGAACATTTCTGGTGGTCCTATTCCCTGCTCGTGATTGCCGGTGCCTGCATGTATGCGCCCTATGGGCCGTTCTTTGCCATCGTGCCGGAAATCCTGCCGTCGAATGTGGCCGGTGGTGCCATGGCGTTGATCAACAGCCTCGGCGCACTCGGCTCGTTTGCCGGCTCATATTTGGTGGGTTACCTCAATGGCGTGACGGGAACCCTGAGCGCTTCGTACCTGTTCATGAGCGGCTCGCTGCTGCTGTCGGTATTCCTGACCCTGATGCTCAGGCCAGACAACAAAACCAAGCCTGTCGCTGATCAGCGCAATGCCCCTCGCGCCCCGGCCCATCCTTGAAATGGAAATGTTCCCGATGAAAAAGCATGTCGTTCTCTACAAGACGCTGTCGCCCGCGCTCATGGAGCGCTTGCAGGCCCACGCGGAAGTCACGCTTATCGAAGATCCCAAGCGTGACGATCTCGCCCGATTGCGCGCGGCTTTGCCTTATGCGCAGGGGCTTTTGGGCGCGAGCATCAAGCTGGATGCGGCTTTGCTGGACCTCGCGCCACAACTGGAGGCGATCTCCACTGTTTCCGTCGGCGTGGACAATTACGACATCGAGGATCTGGATCGCCGGGGCATTGCGCTGTGCAATACCCCGGACGTGCTGACTGAAACCACCGCCGATACCGGCTTTGCCCTGATCATGGCCACAGCGCGACGGGTGGTCGAACTGGCCAATATGGTGCGCAATGGTGACTGGAAACAGAACATCGGGGCCGCGCATTTCGGCAGTGACGTGCATGGCAAGACATTAGGCATCATCGGCATGGGCCGGATCGGTGAGGCATTGGCCCAACGCGGCCATTTCGGTTTTGGCATGCCGGTGCTGTATCACAGTCACTCCCCAAAACCGGCCGTGGAAGCACGCTTCAATGCGGGCTATCGCAGTCTGGAGGCTTTGTTGCGCGAAGCCGATTTTGTTTGCCTGACGGTGCCGTTGACCGCTGAAACCGAGGGATTGATTGGCAAAGACCAACTGGCCTTGATGCGTTCGGAGAGCATTCTGATCAATATCGCCCGGGGCAAGGTGGTCGACGAGCAGGCGCTCATTGAGGCGCTGCAAAGCGGCCGGATACGGGGTGCGGGGCTCGACGTGTTCGAGCGCGAACCGCTGGCCAGCGACTCGCCACTGCTGAAGCTGAACAATGTCGTGGCGACGCCGCACATGGGCTCGGCCACCCACGAAACCCGTGAGGCCATGGCCAGCTGCGCAGTGGACAATGTCCTCAGTGCGCTCAAGGGCGAGAAGCCCGCGAATCTGGTCAATCCGAAAGGTTGGGAGAAGGGCTTTGGTGGGAGAGGACTTGTCCTCGATAGCCCGCACAGACAACCCTGATCCGCCTGACCCACATGCAGTGTTTAATTACAGCCATCGAGGACAAGTCCTCTCCCACAAGATATGGCATCACCTTGGATTGTGCGGACGAATGAAGCGTCGGGTGACTTCAAGCCAGAATGGGCCGTTGGCCCGCTCTGAAAGATGTTTAAGGAATAACCAACATGATCTGGATCATAAAAATGCAAAACTTCACCCGATCAGGAAAAAAGTTTTCTGTTTGTAACCGATGCAGTGCTATTTTTGTTTCTCGATAGGACTGTTCAGATTTCTTATCAGGAAAGCGCCTCGACCATTGTGGGAATCTTCCCCAAGATCCCGCCTCCAGGTCCACCAGTGCTTTTGCTGGTCATCTCGACCGGTCCTTCCCTACCCATTGGAGCTAACGCCAGTGCCGATGTAGACGAGGTGGGCTGAATGAACAAAGTCACGTTCCCCAACGCTTGCCAGCTGATGCGCTGGTATTTCCATCCGGTCGGTTTCGAAGCCACCATGGACGCACCCAGCAGTATGGTTGCCCGACTTTTTGATCGGGCCAGCGGCGAAACGGTCATTGCCATCGCAGGCCTGCCTTGCGCAACGGTGATGAATGCGACGGAGGTGGAACTGATTATCGAGGCGATCGAGGCGGAACTGGAGTCGTTCCGCCCACCCAGGGTAATGAACGTCTCCTGAACCTCAGGTTTTGCGGCGCAAATCCTCAAAAAACACCTGGCCAGCGTCGATCCGATCCGACGCTTTGGTCACATTTGCACCCTCTTTCGCGCTGCCATCGATAAACCAGTAACAGTGCCGGACAGCGCGGGTGATCGCGACATAAGCCAGACGCAACACTTCATCCTTCTGCGCGTTATCAAATGCGTCTGTATCGCCAGCATTGCCCAACCCGGCCAGGCGATACAGTTGGTTCTTGTATGGCGAATGGGTCAGATGCTGGCAATCGCCGAGCAGGAATACCGCATCGGCTTGCAGCCCTTTGGCGCTGTGATAGGTCAACTGCTTGAAACGACGCTTCTCGGGCGGCTTCGCATAATCTGCATTAATAAGCGATTGTAAGCCTTTGGATAAAGAAGCTTTTTCACTGCTTTTTCGGTACAGCAATAGAATTGAATCGCCGTCGTTGTAGTGTTCCATCAGCCGTTCTTCGAGTGCCTGATCCTCACGACTGAGCACAGTGACCGGCAGCAATTCCTGAGCAGCTGCGCAGGAGCGGGCTTTTTTGCCGGCGATGGCCGGTGCGGCGCGAACGATATGTTCGGCAGCGTCGATGATGTACTGATGGCTACGATAGTTCTCGCTAAGCATCACCTTGGTGGTCGCCGGCGAGGAAAACTCCCTGGGGAATTCCATGAAGAACTTGGGTGAGCTGCCGCGCCAGCCGTAGATCGACTGCCAGTCGTCGCCGACACACAGCAACGAACTGTGCTGAGCCGTACGCCCGATGTGCAACGACGGGCCTCGCCGACGAATTTCCCGAAGGCTCGCCCGGACCCACGAAACAATCTGCGGTGACACGTCCTGAAATTCATCGATCATCAAATGCGAAAGTGGCCGGAGCTGCGCATCACCTACAGCGTTCAGGTTTTCCGGAGAATTCTCGCCAAACAGGGCAAACATCCGGTTGTAGGTCATCACCGGCGGCGTCTGCGCCAGCAGGTGAGTTTCGAAGGCTTTCCAGAACAGGCTCAATGCCTCGAAGAAATAGCGATCCGGGTCGTCCTTGGCAAAGCTCATTTGCGCCACCGCAGCCGGAACATCGAGCGCCAGGTTTTCAATAAAGCTTGCCGCAGTCACGAAGCTGTCCAGCAGTGGCGCGGCTCCAAGCTCACCTTTGACCTTGTAATCAAAGCCCGGCCCGGCAACCGCAGCGCCGGAAAGCGACTGTAGAACCCGGCCGCCAGCTTCATAGCTTTCCAGCCATATCAATGGCTTGCGGCAGAAAGCTTGAAACAGGGTGCGCTTGATAACCCATTCAGCCCAGACCGGCAATTTCGCCCCGGGACGTTTCAACTGCTGATCTTCCGTCGGGTCGAAGCCCAGAACCACCCAGGCGTCCAGTTCGGCGATATACCCGTGCAGGTGAAAACCGAAACCGTTGATCTCCACCGTCTGGCGCATGGGTTCGATGCCTTTGATCGGCCACGCCTTGGCGCGAATCCACAGGTCTTCAATGGTGTCGCACAACTCTTCATCACGCTTGGCCGACAGCTCGGTGACGGTGACACGCTTCTGCACATCCGGATGGTCGCGTTCCAGCTCCTTGAGTTGCAACGCCTGGCGATACAGCGGCGCCATGACCTCGCGGAACCGCTCGTTGCTGGCGTACAGGTCGCGATAACACAGGTTGAGTTGCTGACGTTGCGCGTCGTTGATGCGCAAGTCGAAAGGGTTGCTGTCAGCACCCTCCTCTATGCCAACGGTAGATTGGCTGCCGAGATTCTCGAACGCCGTCAGCTGTTCGAAACCCGGCAGACTGCGCACCAGTGGCAAGATCCGCGAATGGAAGGTCCTGACCAGCTCGCGCGCCTGCTTCTGACTGAGGTCATGGCCCCAGAAGCCGAAAATCTCGATCAGCTTGTTGACGAAGTCTTTACGCGACTCGCGGGTGAAGGTCACTACGGTCATCGAGTCCAGCTCGAAACCCAGGTAATGGCTGAGCACCAGGACGCGCAATACCAACGAAGTGGATTTGCCAGCGCCCGCGCCGGCAATCACATAGGTTGAAGGGGTGTCGCTGAAGATCATCTTCCATTGCGCCGCACTGGGCTGCGCCTGGGGCGGCAGCTTGAGGGCGACATCGGTCTTGATCAGTTTCTTCAATTCAGCGCTCAGCGGCAGGCGCCAATCGTCGAACAGATGGTCGTCCACCTTTGGACCGCGATGTTCGCCGGGACGCGTGTCGCGGATCACCAGCACTTGCCGACCTTGCTCAATCCCGTCCAGATGTCCTTCGGCATAGCCCTCATCGACGCCTTGCAAATGGCCGTTCAGATATCCGTCGGCATGGCCCTGGGACCATGAGGGGCTGTGTTGCGAGCCCAGTCGTGTAAGGGATTTTCCCAGCAGCCGGGCCACCAGCCGTTTGAAGAAAGGCAGATGATCCGCTGGCGTCAGTTCCAGCTCGGCATGGGGATGAAGATCAGTGTCCGGCACGCAGGCTCCAGCAGTGAACAGATGAGCGAAGGCGCCATGGTCGCGCTATTCGTGCCTGAGCTCCAGTGAAAAGCTTGGTGATCAAGCAATTAGCCGATCAATTGCAGGTGAAATGGAGAATCAGATGCTTTTAATATATCAATTAATCAGATAGTAACTAGCCAAAATACCCGCTTTTTACCGATGCATATTTGATAGATCATTGCTCCATCAACCACGAAACATCGTTCAGCAGCCCGGACATTCACACCTTGCCCGGCACTGCTCAGGAGGCCACACCATGCTGCAATTACGACCTTTCAACACATTGGGCGGCGCCAACCACGGCTGGCTGGACGCACATCACCACTTCTCGTTCGCTGATTATTACGATCCAAAACGCATGAACTGGGGCCAGCTGCGGGTCTGGAACGACGACGTGATCGAAGCTGGCACTGGCTTCCCGAAACACTCGCACCGCGACATGGAAATCATCACCTATGTTCGTGAAGGCGCAATTACCCACGAAGACAACCTGGGTAACAAGGGCCGCACTGAAGCAGGCGATGTGCAGGTGATGAGTGCCGGAACCGGGATTGCCCACAGCGAATACAACATGGAATCCACGGCGACCAGGATCTTCCAGATCTGGATCATGCCCAACGAAACCGGCGCGGCACCTTCATGGGGCGCCAAACCGTTTCCCAAAGGTGATCGTGAAGGCTTTGTGACCCTGGCGAGCGGCAAGCGCGGCGATGACGTCAGCCTGCGCATTCGCGCCGATGCACGTCTGGTGGCAGCCAACCTGAAAGCCGGCGAAACCGCAGAATACCGTCTGGACGCAGGTCGCCGAGCCTATCTGGTTCCGGCAACCGGCAGCATCGAAGTCAACGGCCTGCACGCTGTGGCCCGCGACGGTATCGCGGTCGAAGATGAGCAAGTGCTGCGCGTGACCGCCATCGAGGACAGTGAAATCGTTCTGGTAGACGTTGCGTAACCAGTTCATGACAACCGCTTCAGCCAGAAAGACAAAAGCCCCGACTCGCAAGAGTCGGGGCTTTTTGCATAGTAAAAAAGATCAGTTGGGCGCAATCGCCGCATCCACCAGAACCTGCGCTTCAGCAACCAGGCGCTTGAGGTGCTCATCGCCAACGAAACTCTCGGCGTAGATCTTGTAGATGTCCTCGGTACCGGATGGACGCGCCGCGAACCAGCCATTTTCGGTCATGACCTTGAGGCCGCCGATGGCTTGATTATTCCCCGGCGCATGGCTGAGCACGTTGAGAATCGGCTCACCGGCCAGTTCGGTAGATTTAACCTGATCGGGTGACAGCTTGCCGAGCAAGGCTTTCTGCTCCGGATTGGCCTTGGCTTCAACGCGCGTCGAAAACGGTTCGCCCAATTCCTCGGTCAACGCCTGATAAATCTCGCTCGGATCACGGCCTTTACGCGCAGTGATTTCAGCCGCCAGCAAAGCGGGGATCAGCCCGTCCTTGTCGGTGGTCCAGACCGTACCGTCCCTGCGCAGGAATGACGCGCCGGCACTTTCTTCGCCACCGAAACCCAGCGAGCCGTCGAACAGCCCTTCGGCGAAGAACTTGAAGCCCACCGGCACTTCATACAAACGACGTCCGAGGCGCGCAGCAACCCGATCAATCATGCCACTGCTGACCACGGTTTTGCCCACGGCTGCATCGGCACGCCAGTCCGGGCGATTCTGGAACAGATAGTCGATGGACACTGCCAGGTAATTGTTCGGCGCGAGCAGGCCGCCGCTCGGCGTGACAATGCCGTGGCGGTCATGGTCCGGGTCGCAAGCAAAGGCGACCTGATATTTGTCCTTGAGACCGATCAAGCCCTGCATGGCGAAATTGGACGACGGGTCCATGCGAATCCGACCGTCCCAGTCGACGCTCATGAAGCGGAATGTTGGATCGACGAACTTGTTCACCACGTCCAGATTCAGGCCGTAATGCTCGCCAATCGCCGACCAGTAGCGCACCCCTGCTCCGCCCAGCGGATCGACGCCCAAGCGCAGATTGGCGTTGCGGATAGCATCCATGTCGATGACGTTTTTCAGGTCTGCGACGTAGGTGTTGAGGTAATCATGGCGATGCGTCGTGTCAGCGCGCAACGCTCGGTCGTGACTCATACGCGTCACGCCCAGAACCTTCTCGGCCAGCAGTTCGTTGGCTTTGGCTTCGATCCACTTGGTGATATGGCTATCGGCCGGGCCACCATTGGGCGGGTTGTATTTGAAGCCGCCGCTTTCCGGTGGATTGTGCGAAGGCGTGATGACGATACCGTCCGCCAGGCCCGACGTGCGGCCCCGGTTGTAGCAGATGATCGCGTGGGAAATCGCCGGTGTCGGGGTGTATTCGTCGCCTTCGGAAATCATCACGTGCACGCCATTGGCGGCCAGGACTTCCAGGGCGGTGGCACTGGCGGGTGTCGACAGCGCGTGGGTGTCGGCACCGAGAAACAGCGGACCGTCGATGCCGTTCAGCTGGCGGTACAGGCAGATGGCCTGGCTGATGGCCAGAACGTGCCATTCGTTGAAGCTCAAATCAAAAGAACTGCCACGGTGCCCGGAGGTGCCGAAAGCGACTCGTTGGGTCGCGACCGATGCGTCCGGCTGGCCGGTATAATAGGCGGTTACCAATCGGGGAACATCGACCAGCAATTCGGCTGGTGCCAGCTTGCCGGCGAAAGGACTCAGACTCATACAACCTCCATGGAGACAGGAAATAGAAATAACGCAGGCAGCTGTAAAGGCTTTGAATAGAAAAATAGCAGCGGCGCGGCAGTTTACTGGCAGTTTGACCACTGCGCTCGGCTATCGATCCCTAAACCCTTGAGCATCAAAGCTGCCACCATTTGGGCAGCAGTTGTTGCACCTTGCGCTCGGCAAAACGGTCGTCGATCAGCATCACAACACCACTGTCGTCCTGACTGCGGATCACCCGGCCAGCGGCCTGCACGACTTTTTGCAGACCCGGATAAAGGTAGGTGTAATCGTAGCCTGCGCCAAACAGCGCGGCCATGCGCTGTTTAAGTTGTTCATTGACCGGGTTCAACTGAGCCAGGCCCAGTGTCGCAATGAACGCCCCGATCAGCCGCGCGCCCGGTAAGTCGATCCCCTCGCCGAATGCCCCGCCCAGCACCGCAAAGCCGATGCCCTGGCTTTCAAGGGTAAAACGCTCAAGGAAGCCGTGACGATCAACCTCGCTCATGCCGCGCGCCTGCTGCCAGATCGGCACCTGCGGATGCTGCGCCTGCATCAACTGCGCGACCTGTTGCAGATAATCGAAGCTGCTGAAGAAGGCCAGGTAATTGCCGGGTCGCGCTGCAAACTGCTCGGCCATCAACTCGACGATGGGCGCCAGGGACGCCTGACGATGGGTGAAACGGGTGGATATCTGGCTGACGATCCGCACGTCCAGCTGCTGGCGATTGAAAGGCGACTCGACATCGATCCATGCCGTATCGACGGGCAAACCGAGCAAGTCGGCGTAGTAATGCCTAGGGCTGAGGGTGGCGGAAAACAGCACGCTGCAGCGCGCGGCGGTCAATCGCGGGCGGATGAAATTTGCCGGCACTACGTTGCGCAGGCAGAGCCTGGACAAGCTGCTGCGTTTGCCCCGTGATTCGCGCTTGCTGATGTCGAACACGAAATGCTCGTCGAACAGTTCAGCAATGCGCACAAAGGCGATGGCCTCGAAGTAAAAGCTTTGCAGCGGGCCATCGACAGCGTCGGGATGCTCATTGAAGTAATCACCCATTGCCGTCACGCACAGGTTGAGACTTTGCAGCAGCTTGCCCGGTGTGCCGGGATAGGCTTGATACGTTGCGATCTGCTCTTTGTGCAGCGCATTCCAGTCGCGATTCAAGCGTTCCAGGGATTTCTTCAAGGGTACGGGCGCAACGTCGCGGATGGCGTTCATGCTTTGCTGGTCGAGGCTGGCGCTGTACATCTGCCGGGCGCGCTCGACCATGTTATGCGCCTCATCCACCAGCACCGCGACACGCCATTGATTGAACTGCGCCAGGCCGAACAGCAAGGCACTCAGGTCGAAATAGTAGTTGTAGTCGGCGATCACCACGTCCGACCAGCGCGCCATTTCCTGGCTGAGGTAGTACGGACACACTTGATGCTCAAGCGCCACTTGACGCATCCCGGCCTGATCCAGCCACGGTGCGGTCAACGCGGCGTTGCGCGCGGCAGGAAGCCGGTCATAGAAACCACGAGCCAGCGGGCATGAGTCGCCATTGCAGGCCTTGTCCAGATGTTCGCAAGCCTTGTCCCGAGCCACCAGCTCCAGCACGCGCAATTCAAGCTCCGGCGCGCTGTGCCTGATCACGCCGAGAGCGTCCAGAGCCAGTTTGCGCCCGGGTGTTTTGGCGGTCAGGAAAAATATTTTGTCGAGTTGCTGGCTGGGCGCGGCTTTGAGCATGGGGAACAACGTCCCGATAGTCTTGCCGATGCCGGTGGGGGCCTGAGCCATCAGGCAACGGCCGGTGCTGACCGCTTTGTAGACAGACTCGGCCAGATGCCGCTGACCAATACGAAAGCCAGCGTGGGGAAATTTCAAGCCGCGCAGCACGTCATTGCGTTGGTGGTTGTGAGCCAGCTCCTGACGCGCCCACTGCAGGAATATCTCGCAGTGCTTGTCGAAAAATCCCCGCAGATGTTCAGCTGTATGCCGTTCACGAATCACGGTTTCCTGTTCACTGATGATATTGAAATACACCAGCGCCAGATTGACTTCACTCAGCTGCAATTGCTGGCACAACAGCCAACCGTAGATTTTTGCCTGGGCCCAATGCAGCTGCCGATGGTTGTCGGGAATGGCGGCAAATTCGCCACGGTAAGTCTTCACTTCATCAAGCTGATTGAGTTGCGGGTTATAGCCGTCCGCCCTGCCCCGGACCTTTAATTGCTGATACTCGCCAGACAGCGCCACTTCGGTCTGATAATCCGGGCCGCGCCGCGCCGCAACGGTACGATGCCCGGCTATGCCCTGCTGAGCAGTCGGCGCCGGGGTGAAACGCAGGTCGAGGTCACCGGCCTTCGCCGTAAACTCGCACAGCGCGCGGACCGCCACGACATAAACCGTAGCGTTCGTGCCAGCGGGCGCGAGCGCTTCGCTGAGGGGGATTGAAGTAGTAGCTGAAGTCACTGCCGGGACGAACCATCGATTGCCGATACTGGATGGGTGTACAGATAACAGTCTGTTCCGGGTCTTGCAAATTTAAATGGATCGACGGCCCGATTGTCCCGGATCTCATGCGCAGCGCGCCTCGGACAACGCGCGGCGCAAGGTCGTGAGCGTGGTCTCGATAGGCAAATGTTCGCCGATGGCGTAGCTGATGCGCAGGTTCTGGCGATGCAAACCCTGCAGGCTGAACAGTTCGCCCGGAGCAATGACAATGCGTTCCTGCAACAATTGATCAAATACCTGGCGCATGTCCACGCATGACACGCTTTCAGCCCAGATCACCGCCCCACCCTGCGGCATCTCATACTGCAACAGGCGTCCCAGGTGACGGTCAATCAGCAATGTCATGGCCAGCATTCGCTGCTCCAGCAACCGGCGCAACTCGACCAGATGCAGATCCAGGCGCCCGCTGCTGTACAACCGTGCAATAGCCTTTTGCCGGATCGGCGGCAGGTTGAACGCCTGCAACAAAAAGTATTGCTGCCATTGCGGGTTGAAAAACTTGCCCAGCAAGTAGCCATAAGGTGCCTCGGCGCCAAGGATTTTGTCGAATGAGCCAATGATCAATAGCCGCTCGGGGTCGATCAGATCGCGCAACCGACTGTGGGGTGTCACGAAACTGAGCTCGCCATGGCTGTCGTTCTCCAGTACCCAGATTCGGTACCGATTCAACAGATCTGCAACCGCCTGGCGATTCTCGGCGACCAGGGCGTTGCCGCGGACCGCATTGAGAAACGACGGTAACAGGGCCAGGCCTATGCCTTCGGTGAGCAACGCCTGATCCAGCGCCGGGACGTTGATACACCCGGCCTGATCCACGGGTAATTCGATGACCCGGATGTTGAACGACTGCAACAGGCGCAACAGCGTCCAGGTGCAGGGTGACTCAACCAGAACCGTACTGCCGCGCAGCGCCAGGGTTTCCAGCACGACCTTCATCATGGCCAGCAGATCAGGTCCGACAAAGGCATCTTCCGGAAGCCAGCTGCGCTGCGTCGATACCGTGTAATGCGCCGCCAGCGCAGATCGCAGTTCCACATCGCCAAATGGCTGGAAGTTCGGATCCAGTGGTCCGGGATACTGCCGGACCAGCTCACGTTCAATCAGCAAAAGCGGACTTTCCAACGACTGCACCTGAGTGGGTTGATCGTTGCCAAGCACCAGCATTCCAGGGCGGCGCGCGCTGTTGTACAGGGTTTCCAGAAGGCTTTGCGTACCGTCCGAAGTGCCTGGCGAGCAGTCGCTGCAGCCATTGGGTTGCGCAAAGTAACCGGATTTAGGCACAGGACAGACCCGGCCTTCCTTTTCCAGTATTGAATAGGCGTTTTGCACCGTCGAAATCGACACCTTCAAACGCAGCGCCAACTGGCGCAGTGAAGGCAGCCGTGTTGCCGTATCGCTCGGAGCGTCGTTGATCAGCCCGACGAGATAGCGATACACCGTGTGATAGGCGAAATCAGGTTTAGTTTTCATGAGCGACACCGGTCCTTGCGTAAAACGCTGGGGCCAAATTTCTCGTTGACTGATGATATGCCTGACATGGCGCCGGCCACGCAGCTGCCGATACGGAAATGAATCAGCGTCCGGATATCATTTCCGTAACCGCTTCACCGGTAACCGAATCGACCGTCGAGATCCTTCGTTTATCAGGATCGGCGGCGCGTACCCGAGCAATGATCGAGTGTTGCTGGCTGAAATCCACACGCTGTTTGAGATAGAGGTTTTGCAAGCCTTTGATGCTCAGGCCGCTGATATCGATCAACCACTGGATCACTTGCTCAGGGGCGGACGTTCCTGCCAGCGCCTTATGCAGGTCCGGCAGCGCAACCAGCATGCCCGGATGACAGCGGCGCAGGAAGATTTCCAGGTCTCGCCCTTCATCGACGAAGGGTGAAAAAAGCAGGCACACCAGTTGCGCTTCATTCAGGCCGAACCCTTCCAGTGCAAATGCCGCAGCCAATTCCCGACGTGCCTGCAAACGCGCCTCGCCGACGTACGCGCCCAATGCCTGATCGATCAGACGCTGAGGCATTTGCTTCCTGCGCATCATTGCCTTGGCCAGCTCAAGATACTCGGCAATCCCGTCGGCATAGGTACGGCCTTGCACATATTGAGCTTTCAGGCCGCGCATATGCGCCATGAGTAACGGATTGGCGCAGTCCGACTCACTGAAGCTGAACGCCAGATCATCGAAACGGAAGCCGAGAAATTCGGTGAGCAGGTTCCAGTGTTCTTCGACGTTGCTGTGCATCAGATCAGAAATGGTGATGTACGACGGCACGACGGATTTGTTCGGAAAACCCAGAGGGCGGACGACACGGCCAGCCGTTTCGCTGCCATCGCCGTACAGTTCCTGATAATACGCCTGGCCAATGCTGTCGATAGTGCGCAGTACGCCGTTGAAGTTCTGGTTGCCCCAATCACTGAAACGCTGCGCGGTGCGTGGCACCAGACGCATGATCCAGGCGATATATTGCTTCTGTTCCTTGCGCGAATCGCCGCTGACCAGGGCATCGACGCCGGTGCCCCAAGCAGCGGCGCGCCCGAAAAACTCCGCGATCCCCAAATAGCAGCTATTGCAGAACGTGGTACGGCCGTCCCCTGCCGACAAATGCCCGCTCAGCAGCATGTCCGAGCGGTTTTGCTCGCGCCCTGCCTGGGAGAACGGCAATTCCGGCTCAAAAATCTGTACGTACTGGTTATCCACCACCAACAATTCGACCCGGGGATCGTCGTGAAGAAAAAGTCCCGAGTAGGTGCGCTGAATGTTGCCCATGACGGCGGGTGTCATGCCCGCATGACGCATGGTGGCGACGCGCAGATTGAATGTCGCAGGTGATCTGCCGGCAATGCTCAGCTGCGCAGCCCGCAGGAAGGCGACCGTGTACGCACTGTCCTTGCCGCCGCTGAATGCCACCATGACCTTGAAGCTGGCAATACGCTCGATGCCACCTGCGGCCACGATCAAACGCTGAATCAATAACTGCAAGGCGGTCCGCTCGGCGCGGGTAAAGTGGCCCAACAAGCGTTGCAACACTTGCTGATACACATAACTCATCGCTTGCTCGTGTATAGAACTCATCGTATTTCACCTGCTTGCGTATCGGCGTGCAAGGGTGTGCAGATTGAATTTAAATCGAGCAGCCGTCTGCGTGAATAATCGACCATGACTCATTCCCTGAGTAATAATTACCCAACTATTATCAATATTAATCCAACAATTACAAGGTACAGATAAGTCGCAAAACACGGCCCACTTAAAAAAGTTTAAACATAAACAACTAAACAGGTCAGTTTAATTTCGCCGTGTAAGTGAATGTCTTTTCCTAGTCTGTTTTTCACTGGCAAGCGCCTAGCCACGGGGCTCAAGCATTCCACTCGGAGATTTCCGGGGTGGGCGTAAGACAAGGATGAGTTTCACAGGAAGCATCGGGGACGCGCACCCGGTTAGAAACCCTTGAAGCGGACGTGATATTAAACTCGCTCAGTCGATATTTCCGCGAAATACTATCCCATGTTTATTGATGTTTTTATAAAACAGTAACGCTTCAACTTGAACGTCATTAAATGCAGGGGGTTCAACTATTCATTCATCCGCGGTTAGCGCTTGAAGCTATAACGCGGCGAAGACTTATATTCAGGGGTGCTGAAATATTGAGAGAAGGCGGGAGGTGAAGTTGAGGGTGTCAGGAGTGGGTAAGTGCATCGACGCCTGGCTGGAGGCGTCGAGGAGACCGAAGTGCTGCTGCAGCACTTCTCAAGCGTTGATCAGACAGGCTCCACTTCGAGTACCGCTCGCCCGCCAATCGGGCAGCCATCCATATAGCGGTGAGCCTGGACCACTTCGCTGAACGGGAACACGCGCATCTTGAGCGGCACCAGAACCCGATCTGCAGTCAGCTGATTGATGTCGCGCAAGGCGCGTTGCAACGCGGCTTCATCCTGAGAGATACCCAATTCAGGCTTGCCGGTAAAATTACCCAGGCAATGCACAAAAAACTGGATGTTCTTCTGGAAAGCGGCACACGCCGGGAACGGAGTCTGGTTGCCACCTTGCAAGCCATAAAGCACCAGGCTGCCGCGTGGCGCCAGGACGTCGCCCATGATGGACATCTGCGGACCGCCAAGGCCGTCGAGCACAACATCGACGCCACGGTTATCAGTGTATTTGTTGATCGCCATCAGCAGATCCTGCTCTTCGGTGACCACAACTTTATCGGCCCCCAGCGACAGCAAGTAATCCCGTGCATCGTCAGTCTTGGTGGCAGCGATGACGCGCACACCCAATGCTTTGCCCAACTGGACAAAGGCCGGCCCGGCGCAATGGCTGGCATCGGTCACCAAGGCGGTCTGCCCAGGCTTGATGCGCGCCAGGTCCATATAAGCAAAATAGGCAACCAGCAGCGGCGTGTAATGCACGCTCGCTTGCAGTGGCGTCAGCACGTCGGGATAACGGGTCAATGCAGACCGGGGCAGAACCACAACCTCGCCGTATACCGGATGCTGGTTCGGGTCTGCCGATGGAAAGCTGGCAACCTTGTCGCCAACAGCAAAATCGTCGACGCCTTCACCCAGTGCAGTAACAACGCCAGCCATTTCGTGGCCCATGCCTGCAGGGAGTCGCGCCTGGGAAGACGCCAGGTTTTGCCGCCAGAGGACGTCATACCAGCTGATGCCTATCGCCTGGACACGTACTTGTACCTCACCGGGTGCAGGCAACGCGGCAGGATGCTCTTCGATCTTGAGCACCTCGGCTGGGCCAAACTGATGAAAACGAATCGTGCGGGACATTTCGAACCTCGCCTAATGAACCTTGATGCCATGAACTCTATCCGGGCGCTGCCGGGAACACTATCAGTGGCTATTAATAGTCGACATGCCTGTCATTGATTGTCATCACATTTCGTAGGCTTTTGGCCTGGCGACAATCACAGACTGCCTATGTGGTCATGGGCGGCCATTGTTCGCATGTCGCACGTACATTGCAACCCATGGAATGTTTCATCTTCAGGTGTCCGGTGAGCCGTTACCGGCAAACCCCGGGTTCGTGCCTGGTCTGGTAAATCTTTGGTCATCGTTGCTGCCGGACGTTCAATGAATCTGAGGCACATTAGAGACTCTGGATGCAGGTATCTGATCTCGCGATGAATTTATGAATGCGCAAACCACGTATTTGCTCGTACTATTCACGCCAGCGTTGAACACACCGGCTTTCTGCTGGCTGCCCACTGCTTCGACAAATGTCCCGAGATCACCCGCCATGAATCGCAACGACCTGCGTCGCGTCGACCTCAATTTGCTGATCGTTTTCGAAACCCTGATGCATGAACGCAGCGTGACACGCGCCGCAGAGAAGTTGTTTCTCGGGCAACCGGCAATCAGCGCCGCGTTGTCACGGCTGCGCGGGCTGTTTGACGATCCGCTGTTCGTACGCACCGGCCGCAGCATGGAACCCACCGCCCGGGCGACGGAGATTTTCGGGCTGCTCTCGCCTGCCCTGGATTCGATTTCCACGGCGGTCAGCCGCGCTTCCGAGTTCGATCCAGCGACCAGCACCGCCGTTTTTCGCATCGGACTTTCCGACGACGCCGAATTCGCCTTGCTGCCCGCGCTGCTCAAGCGGTTGCGCTCCGAAGCGCCTGGCATCGTGCTGGTAGTACGTCGCGTCAACTATATATTGATGCCGGCGCTGCTGGCCTCCGGCGAAATTTCCATCGGCGTCAGCTACACCAACGACCTGCCCGCCAACGCCAAGCGCAAGGTCCTGCGCCGCAGCAAGGCAATGTTGCTGCGTGCTGACTCCATGCCTGGGGCGTTGAGCCTGGACGATTTCTGCTCGCGCCCGCACGCACTGGTGTCGTTTGCGGGGGACTTGAGTGGGTTTATCGATGGCATCCTGGAAAAAGTCGACCGCAAACGGCATGTGGTGCTGGCGGTTCCGCAGTTCAACGGCCTGGCAACGTTGCTGGCGGGCACCGACATCATCGCCACCGTGCCGGACTATGCCGCCGCCGTACTGACTGCGGCGGGCGGCGTGCGTGCCGAGGAGTTGCCGATCGAGACGCAGACGTTCGAGCTGCATATGGCCTGGCGCGGTTCGCAGGATAACGACCCTGGGGAACGCTGGCTGCGTTCGAGGATTCAGATGTTCTTTGGGGATCCGGATAGTCTCTGAATCAAGCCGGCGCAGCGCTTGATCACTAACACTAGAAAATCACATCCTGAATATGCAAGGGAGCACTGGCTGCCGTCTCTGATCTGCCTCGTCGCCGTGTATTTCCAACGAGCAGCGCAACGCGTCATGTGGAAGGCTGCGCGTCACTCCCCGCCCTGTTCCAGAACGCTTCGGCAGACTGACTGAGGATTGCTTTTGGGCGGGTCAGATGAATTTCCAGAGGAATATCCCAACTTTCGTCGAGCGCTCTGACTAAGCGCCCTTCCAGGATTTCCTGCTCAGTGAGGCTCTTGGGCAGCCACGCCACTCCCTTGCTTTCCAGGGCCATGGACATCAGTACCGCTGCAAGGTGGCTGCTGAAAAGTGGTTTGAGGTGAAGGTAATCTTCCTTGCCACGCAATCTGTGGGCGACAATACGGCCCAATCCAGACTCGTGGGTGTAAGCGAGGTATGGCAATGCCGCAGGCGAGGTGCCGAAGTTGGCGCAAGCACTCGCAAGAGGAACGAGAACGTCCTCCCCCACCTTCTTGCTGATGAACTGATCAAGGGCGAGTAGAGGCGGAACGTCGGGATGGCGGTGGCAGAGCAGAAACTGAACCTGGCCATGTATCAGCATCTGCTCACAGACAGCCATGCTATCCGAGTGCAACTGCACAGCCTCAATGGGGGCACCCTTTTCTGAGCTTCGAAGCCATTTGGGGAAAAATGTAAACGACAGGGAGTGAGTTGCCGCGAATTGCAGCGACCTGGCTGCCATCCCGGCTACCTCTTGAGCCTCGTTGCGCATCCGGTACAAATGTCTGGCAGCTTCCTGAGCACTGGGCAAAATTTTCCTTCCTGCCTCGGTAAGCGTTGCTCCTTGTGGGGTGCGCACAAACAGCTCGACCCCCATCCAGTTCTCCAATGAACGAACTCTGCGGCTGAAGGCAGGCTGGGTAATATGGCGTGCTTCGGCGGCACGGACAAAGCTGCCGTACTCCGCAAGCGCTGAAAGATCTTCAAGCCAAACGAGTTCCAAGGGCCATGCCTCCTGTGCATAGGGTGCGGCATTAATAGCATTGGGCGGGTGACATCGCAAAGCATAACGTGGGGCTACAAACAACAAGAGGAACCCGTCATGCGCATCGTAGAGATTCGTGAAAAAACTGTTTCTATCGCCTCCCCAATTGCCAACGCCTATATCGATTTCTCCAAAATGACCTGCTCGGTTGTCGCTGTCATCACGGATGTAATCCGCGATGGAAAACCTGTCATCGGCTACGGCTTCAATTCCAACGGCCGCTACGGGCAAGGCGCACTGATGCGTGATCGCTTCCTGGCGCGTATCTCGGAAGCAGATCCAGACACTCTCGTCGACCATGAAAACAACAACCTGGATCCGTTCGCCATCTGGAAAGCCCTGATGACCAACGAGAAGCCTGGCGGCCACGGCGAGCGCTCGGTCGCAGTTGGCACCATCGACATGGCGGTATGGGATGCCGTTGCCAAGATTGAAGGCAAACCGCTGTATCGCCTGCTGGCTGACCGCTACCGCAACGGCGTGGCAGATGACAAGGTCTGGGTCTACGCAGCGGGAGGCTACTACTACCCTGGCAAAGACCAGACCAAGCTCAAAGCAGAAATGCAGAGCTATCTGGATCGTGGCTACGACGTGGTCAAGATGAAGATTGGTGCTGTGTCTTTGGACGAAGATATTCGTCGCATCGAAGCGGTACTTGAGGTCGTTGGAGACGGTCGTCGATTGGCGGTCGATGCCAATGGTCGCTTCGATCTAAAGACCGGTATTGCGTACGCAGAGGCCATCAAGAAGTACAACCTGTTCTGGTACGAAGAAGTTGGCGATCCGCTGGACTATGCCCTGCAGGCCGAGCTTGCCAATCACTATGAACTGCCCATGGCTACGGGTGAAAACCTGTTCTCCCACCAGGATGCCCGTAACCTTCTGCGCCATGGCGGAATGCGCCCTGATCGCGACTTTCTCCAGTTCGACTGTGCGCTGTCCTACGGGCTCGTGGAGTACATGCGCACCCTGAAAGTGATGGAAGAAATGGGTTGGTCTTCCCGTCGCGTAGTTCCACACGGTGGTCACCAGATGTCCCTGAACATCGCAGCGGGTCTGCACTTGGGTGGCAACGAATCTTACCCGGACGTGTTCCAGCCTTTCGGTGGCTTCGCTGACGGGATCAAGGTGGAAAACGGTTATGTCGGTCTGCCGGATATTCCAGGTGTTGGCTTCGAAGCCAAGTCAGCCTTGTACGCAGTCATGCGCGAGCTGGGCGAAGGCTGATCAGCCTCTATCTGCGGCCTCTTTGCAAGAGGTCGCAGAACCCGGCGTCACCCAGTGACGCCAAGCCACATGCCCATCACAAAAATAAAATGAGGTGCTTCCGTGGAAACTTCCAAGTCCCGCTGGTATAGCCAGCTGTATGTGCAAGTGCTTATCGGCATCGTGATCGGTGCGGCAATCGGTTACTTCGTGCCTGATATCGGCGCCAAACTCCAACCCTTTGCCGATGGCTTCATCAAACTGATCAAAATGCTGTTGGCGCCCATTATTTTCGGTACGGTCGTCGTTGGTATCGCGAAGATGGGCAGTATCAAAGAGGTTGGGCGGATTGGCGTAAAAGCGCTGATCTACTTTGAGATTCTATCTACCATCGCCCTGGTCGTCGGCCTTATCGTGGTCAACATCGTCAAGCCAGGCGTCGGGATGAACATTAACGTCAGCGCGCTTGATGGTAGTGCTATCAGCAAGTACAGCCAGGCCGCCAGCGAGCAAGGCGGCACCATTGAGTTCTTTCTCAATATCATCCCCCATACCTTCCTTGGCGCATTCTCCAATGGCGTGATGCTTCAGGTCATTCTGCTTTCGGTACTGATGGGTGTTGCCCTGGTTCAAATGGGCGAAACCAGCAAGCCGCTGATCAACACCATTGATCTGTTCCTGCAAGGCCTGTTCAAGATCGTGGCAATGGTCATGCGTTTGGCTCCGATTGGTGCCGGTGCCGGCATGGCGTTCACTATCGGCAAGTACGGGATTGGTACTCTGCTGTCACTCGGCCAGTTGCTGGTCGCGCTCTACATCACCACCTTGATTTTCATCGTGGTGGTGCTGGGCACGGTTGCCAGATGGTCGGGTATGCCGATGATGCAATTCCTCCGCTACTTCAAGGATGAAATTCTCATCACGCTTGGCACCTGCTCAACCGAAGCCGTGTTGCCACGAATGATGGTGAAGCTTGAAAAGCTTGGCTGCAAAAAATCGGTGGTGGGCATGGTGTTGCCTACGGGTTACACCTTTAATGCGGACGGCACCTGCATTTATCTCACCATGGCGGCCATCTTTATCGCCCAGGCGACCAATACGCCGCTGACATTTATGGATCAGATGATTCTGCTGGGTGTATTTCTGCTGACGTCAAAAGGCTCGGCTGGCGTGGCGGGTGCGGGGTTTGTGACACTGGCAGCGACACTCACGACCATCCACTCCATTCCGCTGGTAGGCCTCGTCTTGCTCTTGGGCATTGACCGCTTTCTGAACGAAGCTCGGGCCGTGACCAATCTGATCGGGAATGGCATCGGCACCATTGCCATTGCGAAGTGGGACAATTCGTTCGATGTCGAGGCCTGCGAGCGTGAAATCGCCGCCATGAAACACGAAAAGGCGGCAAGAAAGGCATTGCTGGCGCAAAAATAATCTGCAAAGCGATCCGGTCATTCCGCTTCGAAAGCGGCTATGACCGGTAGTGCATTCCAGGTCTGTCGCAATCAAAACGACCTGCGAGGCGCTGCGCGAACAAAGCGGCTCCCGGCTTCCGTATATGCTGGCAGGCACCCATACAGGCCGCTATCGGCAAGAAACCACCATTCGCGATCGCTCGCACACCTGCTGCGACTGGAAATTTATTTAATCCTGACGACGACTTTGCCTTTGGCGCGGCCTTGGGCCAGATATTCGAGCGCCTCCTTCGCTTGCTCGAACGCAAAGACCTTGTCGATCACCGGCCGGATACGCTCAGACTCGAGCAGTTTGCGAATTTCGTTGAGTTGGGCGCCATCGGGGCGAGCAAAGAGAAATGAATAATTCACGTCTTTTTTTCTCGCCAGCCGCAGGATCTTGCGACTCATTAGCCCGAAGACAAAACCGAGGAAGATGTTCAATCGGCGGGCTCGGGCGAACGCTTTATCCAGTGGCCCAACGAGGGAAATGATCTTGCCGCCAGGCATGAGGATATCGAGGGACCTCTCGATCGCGTCCCCTCTAATCGTGCCGAGCACTAGATCGTAGCCGCGCAGCACTTTCTCGAACGCTTGCTTCTTGTAGTCGATCACCTCATCTGCGCCCAGGCGGCTCACCATCTGTACGTTGGCTGTACTGGTGTTTGTTGCCACCTTGGCACCGAGGTATTTGGCAAACTGGATCGCAAAGGTACCAATGCCCCCGGATCCTGCCGGAATAAACACTTTCTGCCCGGGTCGAAGATCAGCGCGCTCCTTCAGTGCTTGCCACGAGGTGAGCCCTACCATCGGAATTGAAGCCGCTTGCACAAAGTCCAGGTTGGCTGGCTTTGGCGCAGCAACACGCTCAGGTACGACCGCGAATTCGGCTATTGACCCTGTGCCGAGGTCGAACACGCTGGCAAAGACGGCATCACCTATCTTGAAGCGGGTTACGCTGCTTCCAATCTCGGTAACGACGCCAGCCAGATCGCTGCCCATAGTGGCAGGCAATTGAAACTTCAAAACAGGCTTGAACAGGCCCGTGGTGATCATGTTGTCGATGGGGTTTATTCCAGCAGCATGCACCTCGACCAAAATTTCGTCGGGCTTCACCTCTGGGCGAGGAACCTGAGCAAGCCCGATTTCAGGCGATTTGCCATAGCGTTTGAAAATAAGCGCTTTCATAGTGCTCTGATTCCGAAGGGGCGCGTGATGAGAGTCAGGCTTGCGGTCGATAACGCTCGGCGGCATGAGCTTGGCGAATATCGGACAGCAATTCCTGGCGCGCCTGATCCAGCGCATCCCAACGACCAGCGGCGTGCAGTGGCGGGATCGTGACGAGTTCGCGGCGGTCGAATCCGACCAGTGCGGCATCTACCAGCTCTTCAACCTCCATCACCTCGGAGATCGTGTTGAGGTCAATACCTGCGCGCTCCCATATCTCAGTGCGGGTTGCCGCTGGCAGCACTGCCTGGACGTATACGCCTTTGGGCGACAATTCCAGGTTCAGTCCTTGGGACAGGAACAGCACGAAGGCCTTGGTAGCGCCATAGATCGTCATGCCGAACTCGGGCGCGAAACCCACCACTGATCCAAGATTGACGATTGAGCCCGTACCCGATTGTGCAAAGCGTGGCGCGACCGCTGCCGCGAGCCGTGTCACTGCGGTGATGTTCAGCGCGATAAGCCTTTCAATGGCCTCAGGACCTTGCTGGACGATACCGCCGGACTGAGCCAGGCCTGCATTGTTTATCAGAATGCCGATGTGAGCGTCGTCGCGCAGACGGGTTTCGACTGCGGTGAGGTCGGCGGGATTGGTCAAGTCGGCCTGGAGCACTTCGACAGCAACGCCGCTGTCTTCACGCAAGCGTACGGCCAAGGCATCAAGGCGTGCCTTGTCGCGTGCGACAAGCACGAGGTCATGGCCACGACGGGCGAAGCGTTCGGCATAGATGGCGCCAATACCAGAGGAGGCGCCGGTGATAAGTACAGTCGCAAGCGTTGTCATTGGGAAATCCTTCAAAATGTATTTTGGCTGGGCCTGAGCAGTTGAGAGCTTCAGCCGGAGATGGTTGGATAGTCGGTATAGCCAGCAGCGCCGCCGCCATAAAGCGTGGCCGGATTGGGCTGCGCCAGCGACGCCCCGGTTTTCAAGCGTTCAACCAGATCGGGATTGCTGATGAACGACCGGCCAAAGGCGAAGAGATCGGCCTTGCCCGCGTTGAGACGGGTCGTGGCAAGTTCCAGGTTGTAGCCGTTGTTGGCCAGGTAGACCTGCTTGAACCGATGGCGTAGTGCGTCGTAGTCGAACTCGGCCACATCGCGCGGGCCGCCGGTCGCACCCTCCACTACATGCACAAAGGCTATGCTCAAAACATCGAGTTGCTCGGTGATGTAGTCGTATTGCGGTTGCGGATCGCTGCAGGAAATTCCGTTGGCAGGCGATACCGGTGAGATACGCACGCCGGTGCGATTGGCACCGATCTCTTTCACCACGGCAGAAACCACTTCCAGTAACAAGCGCGCGCGATTTTCTATCGACCCGCCATAGGCGTCAGTGCGCTGGTTGGCCCCATCCTTGATGAACTGTTCCAGCAGATAGCCATTCGCCCCGTGAATCTCCACACCGTCGAAGCCTGCGGCAATGGCATTGGCCGCCGCCTGGCGAAAGTCGTTCACGATGCCTGGCAGTTCGCCGGGTTCCAGAGCGCGAGGCTCGGAAACGTCGGCAAATCCATTGTTGACGAAAGTCTTGGTTTGCGCCCGGATCGCTGAAGGAGCGACAGGCGCCAGGCCACCCGGTTGCAAGTCAACATGTGAAACGCGGCCTACATGCCAAAGCTGGACAAAGATGCGTCCACCCTTGGCATGCACGGCGTCCGTAACCTTACGCCAGCCTGCAATTTGCTCCGGCGTATAAATACCGGGGGTGTCCTGATAGCCCTGCGCCTGGGCTGAGACCTGGGTGGCCTCGGTGATTATCAGTCCCGCCGAGGCGCGTTGGGCGTAGTAAGTCGCTGCCAGCTCGCTCGGAACCAAACCGGCGCCCGCACGGTTGCGCGTCAGCGGTGCCATTACGATGCGATTGGCGAGGGTCAGATCACCCAGGACATAGGGTTCGAAAAGCGTTTGCTCGGACATTTTATTCAGCTTCCGGGGTTGGGATGCCCGCAATGATTACGACTGAACTCTAAAATGTCAACGGTTTGATGTCGATCAACATCAATGTATAGTGACGGACTCCTATTTGAGTAACCGTTGTTGGATGAACGATGAAAGTTACTAAGCAACAGGCGCAGGCCAATCGCGCGCACATCGTTGAAACTGCGTCCGCCCTCTTTCGGGAGCGTGGCTATGACGGGGTGGGCATTGCCGATCTGATGGCGGCGGCTGGCTTCACTCAGGGCGGCTTCTACAAGCACTTCCGCTCAAAAGCCGACCTGATGGCGGAATCGGCATCCTGCGGCATGATGCAGTCTGCTGCGCTGACAGAGCGTGCTTCAGCGTCTGAGTTCGTGAAGGTTTATCTCTCTCGCGAGCATCGCGACAACCGCGCCGCAGGCTGCACGATGGCCGCATTGTGCGCGGATGCGGCCCGTAAAGAGGAAGAAGTTCGGGCCACGTTTGCTGCCGGGATCGAGACCCAGCTCGCGGTGTTACGAGACGAATCGGACGAATCGGACGCGGCCCGGGCGCGGGCAACGCGCCTTGCCATATTGGCGCACGCACTGGGCGCAATCGTGATGTCGCGCGCCTGCCCCGACGACTCACCGCTTGCTGATGAGATTCTCGCGGCTAGCCGCGATGCCATTCTCGCGTCGTTGATGCCAACCGCCACTGAGGCGTAGCAAGCCTGCAGATCTTCTTCAGGTCTGCGCTGAGACCCTGGCAGCAGCGACTACAGGACATGTGTCCAAAGGATTACCGTTTTTTATCATTTTCGGCCAGCACAGCTCATTAGTTATCAAATCCAAGCCAACGTTAGCGTTTTCGCGGCTATCAGATTATTGTTTTCGCGTACTATCCTCTTGCAGTTATCATTTTTTAACCCCTATTAGGGAATTCGACCATGCAAGTAGGCTTCAAGGCTCTCGCCGATCGCTACGGTATTGCGCTTGCACAACCTCTGCGTGTCGAATCGGTAATCGGTACGACACGCAGGAGCCGCGAGGCCGCCGGACATGTCGAGAACAAGTATCCCGCCAGCTACCAGCCTACCGACGACTTCGCGGGGCACTTCGAATTTGGACTCAAGTACGAAGAAATTCACCTCGAGTTTTTTGCCCGATTGTTTGCGGCTGCCGGCCCAGAGTCCATCGAAGCCTGGTGCCGGAAAGCACCTTTTGGCCAATACGCCCGTCGTACTGGATTCTTGTATGAGTGGCTGACCGCGCAGCATCTGGATGTTCCAGATGTCACCAATGGTGGCTATGTCGATGCCGTGTCGTCGCACCAGTACTTGACCCGCGTTGAGCCACTACGGATGCGGCGTTGGCGCATCAACGATAATCTGCCAGGTGTGCCGGATTTCTGCCCGTTGATCCGCCGTACCGAGACCGTCCAGCAGGCGCTGCAATTTGACCTGGATGCAGCACTGCGCGAGCTGAACCAGACCTACGGCGCCGACATCCTGATACGCACGGCCAGCTGGCTGACGTTCAAAGAGTCGCGTGCAAGCTTTCTGATCGAGAAAGAGGCAGACAAGTCCGACAGGATCCAGCGGTTTGCCCACGTGATCGCCAGGTACTGTGGCCATATCGACGACCCGTTGAGCAACGACAGCCTGCACACGTTGCAAGCCGGTATCTTGGGCCATGATGCTGTGGGCCTCGGCTTGCGACGTTCCCCGGTGTTTGTGGGACAAGCGACGATGCGCGAGGACATCGTGCACTACATTGCGCCGCAATTTGAGCAGATACCGCAACTGCTCGATGGTCTGAAGGCATTCGAGCTGGCAACACGGGGCGCCGAGCCGCTGGCTCGTGCAGCGGCACTCGCCTTCGCCTTCGTGTATATCCATCCCATGCGGGACGGCAATGGCCGGATACATCGATTCCTGATCAACGACTCGCTGATCCGCGATAAGGCGGTGCCGGATGGCGTGATCCTGCCGGTATCGGCCACCATCACCAGTTCGATCGATTTCCGGGCGCGCTACGATCGTACACTGGAGGTCTTTTCGCGGCCATTCATGCAACGTTACGCAGCGTCTTATCGTTTTGGGGAACTCGACGCCTACGAGGACGGTACCCAGAGCAACCTGACCTTTGATGATTACGAAGACGCGCAATTCGCATGGCGTTATCCCGATCTGACCGAACACGTCCTGTACACGGCAGAGGTCGTAGCGCATACGGTCCGTACCGAGATGGCCGATGAAGCCCGTGTGCTGGTCATTTTCCAGCGCGCCCAGGAGCGGCTCAAAGAGGTGCTCGAAATGCCGGATCAGGACGCCAACCGCATCATTCGCTCGCTCAAGGAAAACGGCTGGCAGGTCTCTGGCAAGTTGAAGAAAGCGTATCCGCAGCTGGAAGACGCTCACCGGGCGGAACGTGTTGTGGAAGCGGTGCGCTTCGCGTTCGAAGAACGAGAAGTGGGGAGCGGCGAAGAGTAGCCTCCGACCTCACGTCCTGATCCTTATCGGAAGCGACCTGGGTAAGCTCAATCAACCTGATGCCAAGACTCCCGTTTGGAACCAGCGCTTTAGAGCCCTGTGCAGATGTTCGCCGGTTTACCTGATAGTCTTTGATTGTTACGGGTAGAAGGATGGTCAATATCATTCCGAATGATATTCACCTTTGCTTCATTCGATTCGTGCAATAACACCCCTCAGAACAGAATCCGCCCATCTCAATACTATCGGCGGATTTTCCAATGGCTCAGACATTCAATCATTTGCGCTACCCCCTTGCCGCTTTGGCCCTGGTGGTGATCAGCGCCTGCGGTCGGGCGCCTGAGGCGACGATGGCTCCGGCGGCTGCCAAAGTCAGCGTTGCCAAGGTTCTGGAGCAACCGATCAATGAGTGGGACGAGTTCACCGGACGCCTTGAAGCGCCGGAAACCGTGGAAATCCGCCCGCGCGTCTCCGGCCAGATAGATTCCGTTGCCTTCACCGATGGCGCACTGGTCAAGAAAGGCGATCTGCTGTTCCAGATTGATCCCCGCCCGTTCCAGTCGGAAGTTCGCCGCCTCGAAGCCCAGCTTCAGCAAGTTCGCGCTACAGCTACCCGCACCGATAACGAAGCGCAACGTGGCGAACGCCTGCGCACCAACAACGCAATTTCGGCCGAACTGGCTGATTCGCGCACTACCAGCGCCCAGGAAGCCAAAGCCGGCGTCGCTGCGATCCAGGCCCAGCTTGATCTGGCCCGTTTGAACCTGAGCTTTACTCGCGTGACCTCCCCTATCAGCGGACGCGTCAGCCGTGCAGAAATCACTGCCGGCAACATCGTCACCGCCGACGTCACGGCCTTGACCAGCGTGGTGTCCACCGACAAGGTCTACGCCTACTTTGATGCCGACGAGCGCGTATTCCTCAAGTACTCAGATCTGGCCCGCAAGGGTCAACGCGGGCAGACCACGCCGGTCTATCTGGGGCTGTCCAACGAGACGGGCAATCCCCACGAAGGCCAGATGAATTTCGTCGACAACCAGGTCAACCCGAAAACCGGCACCATTCGCGGTCGGGCGGTATTTGATAACGCGGACGGCAGCTATACCCCTGGCTTGTATGCGCGGCTCAAGCTGGTGGGCAGCGGTACATATTCAGCTGTACTGATCAACGACGAGGCCGTCGGCACCGATCTGGGCAAGAAATTTGTTCTGGTCATGGACAAGGACAACAAACCGGCTTATCGCCCGGTCGAACTGGGGCCGAAGGTCGAAGGTTTGCGCATCGTGCGCAGCGGCCTTAATAAAGACGACACCATCGTCGTCAAAGGCCTGCAGCGCGTACGTCCCGGCCAGCCTGTGGACCCGGAAATGACGCAGATGGCCAGCGCTGAAACCCTCGCCGCTCTTCTCAAACAACGCCAAGCCCTCGAAGCCAGCAATCTGCCGCAAGTGACGCCACCTAAAGTGGCCGTCAAAGTTGCCAGCACTGCTACGCCACGCGGTTAAGGGACTAAATAGATGAATTTCTCGCAATTTTTTATCTCGCGACCGATCTTCGCGGCAGTTTTGTCGCTGATGATCTTGATCGCTGGCGCCATCTCGCTGTTCCAGTTACCCATCAGTGAATACCCCGAAGTCGTGCCGCCCACTGTGGTGGTGCGCGCCAACTTCCCGGGTGCCAACCCGAAAGTGATCGGTGAAACCGTCGCAGCACCGCTTGAGCAGGCCATTACCGGTGTCGAGAACATGTTGTACATGTCTTCGCAATCCACCGCTGACGGTAAGATCACCCTGACGATCACCTTCGCGCTGGGCACCGATCTGGACAACGCCCAGGTGCAGGTGCAAAACCGAGTGACCCGGACCGAACCGAAACTTCCCGAGGAAGTGACGCGCATCGGCATCACCGTGGACAAGGCCTCGCCCGATCTGACGATGGTGGTCCACTTGACCTCGCCGGACAAACGCTACGACATGCTCTACCTGTCCAACTACGCCATCCTTAATATCAAGGATGAGTTGGCCCGCCTTGGTGGCGTAGGTGATGTGCAATTGTTCGGCATGGGCGATTACTCGCTGCGAGTCTGGCTGGATCCGAACAAGACCGCTTCGCGCAATATCACCGCAACCGACGTGGTCAATGCGATTCGCGAACAGAACCGTCAGGTAGCTGCCGGCCAGCTGGGTGCGCCGCCCTCGCCGTCTGCGACCAGCTTCCAGATGTCGATCAATACCCAGGGCCGTCTGGTCAGTGAAGAGGAGTTCGAGAACATCGTGATCCGCGCTGGCGCGGATGGCGAAATCACTCGCCTGCGTGATGTTGCGCGGATCGAGCTGGGCTCCAACCAATACGCCTTGCGTTCGCTGCTGGATAATCAGCCCGCCGTCGCAATTCCGATCTTCCAGCGCCCTGGCTCCAACGCCATCGACATCTCCAACGATGTTCGCGCGAAGATGGCCGAGCTGAAAAAAGGCTTCCCGCAAGGGATGGATTACGCCATCGCCTATGACCCGACGGTGTTCGTCCGGGGTTCTATCGAAGCAGTGATTCATACGCTGTTTGAAGCACTGATTCTGGTGGTTCTGGTGGTGATCCTGTTCCTGCAGACCTGGCGGGCGTCGATCATCCCCTTGGTGGCGGTCCCGGTTTCCCTGATCGGCACCTTTGCCGTGATGCACCTGTTTGGCTTCTCGCTGAATGCGTTGTCGCTATTCGGCCTGGTGCTGGCCATCGGGATCGTGGTCGATGATGCCATCGTGGTGGTGGAAAACGTCGAGCGAAATATCGAATTGGGGCACAACCCCGTCGAAGCGACCAAACGCGCCATGCGTGAAGTCACCGGGCCGATCATTGCCACGGCGCTGGTACTCTGCGCGGTATTTGTGCCGGCAGCCTTTATTTCCGGCTTGACCGGGCAGTTCTATAAGCAGTTTGCATTGACGATCGCGATTTCGACCGTGATCTCGGCTTTCAACTCACTGACGTTGTCACCGGCATTGTCTGCAGTGCTCCTCAAGGCTCACGACGCTCCCAAGGACCGCTTTTCAAAATTCCTCGATCGAATCTTTGGCGGATGGCTGTTCAAGCCTTTCAACCGAGTATTTGAACGGGCCAGCAAGAGCTACGTAGGTGTTGTCGGGCGCGTGATCCGTGGCAGTGGTATCGCGCTGATTCTCTACGCAGGATTGATGGTGCTGACCTATTTTGGTTTTGCTACCACGCCAACCGGTTTCGTGCCGCCGCAGGACAAGCAATATCTGGTGGCCTTCGCGCAACTTCCAGACGCTGCGAGCCTTGACCGCACTGAAGATGTCATCAAGCGCATGTCCGATATCGCCCTGAAACAGGACGGCGTTGAGGCCGCGATTGCCTTCCCTGGCCTGTCGATCAATGGATTCACCAACAGCCCGAACGCAGGCATCGTGTTTGTGACCCTGAAGCCGTTCGACCAACGCAAGGACGCCAGCCAGTCCGCCGGCGCAATTGCCGGGGCGCTGAATGGCAAGTACGGCGCCATTCAGGACGCGTACATGGCGATCTTCCCGCCGCCACCGGTACAAGGTCTGGGCACCATCGGCGGGTTCCGTCTGCAGATCGAAGACCGGGGCAACCTGGGTTACGACGAGCTGTACAAAGAAACCATGAACGTGATTACCAAGAGCCACAACGTTCCCGAGTTGGCAGCCTTGTTCACCAGCTACACCGTCAACGTGCCACAAGTCGATGCAGCTATCGATCGTGAAAAAGCCAAAACCCATGGGGTTGCCATCAGCGACATCTTCGACACCCTGCAGGTTTACATGGGTTCGCTGTATGCCAACGACTTCAACCGCTTCGGTCGTACCTATCAGGTCAACGTTCAGGCAGAACAACAGTTCCGTCAGGATGCCGATCAGATCGGTCAGCTCAAAGTCCGCAACAATCTGGGCGAGATGGTCCCGCTGGCAACCTTCATCAATGTGACAAACACCGCTGGCCCGGATCGGGTCATGCATTACAACGGCTTTATCACTGCTGAAATCAACGGTGCCGCAGCGCCGGGCTACAGCTCGGGCCAGGCTCAGGCAGCCATGGAAAAACTGCTCAAGGATGAACTGCCAAACGGCATGACGTACGAATGGACCGAGATTACCTATCAGCAAATCCTGTCCGGTAACACGGCGCTGTTGGTGTTCCCGCTCTGCGTACTGCTGGCGTTCCTGGTGCTGGCGGCTCAATACGAAAGCTGGAGCTTGCCGCTGGCGGTGATCCTGATCGTGCCAATGACCCTGTTGTCGGCCATTACCGGGGTGATTCTGACTGGCAGCGACAACAATATCTTTACCCAGATCGGATTGATCGTGCTGGTGGGGCTTGCCTGTAAGAACGCGATTCTGATCGTGGAGTTCGCCAAGGACAAACAAAGCGAAGGCATGACGCCACTGGCTGCGGTCCTGGAAGCCTGCCGCCTGCGGTTGCGCCCGATTCTGATGACCTCCTTCGCGTTCATCATGGGCGTTGTGCCTCTGGTGTTCTCCAGCGGTGCCGGTGCAGAAATGCGCCACGCCATGGGTGTCGCGGTGTTCTCCGGGATGCTGGGTGTGACCTTCTTCGGCCTGCTGCTGACGCCAGTGTTCTACGTGCTGATCCGCAACTTTGTTGAACGTAAAGAAACCCGCAAGGCTGAGAAGGCTCTGAAGCTGGAGACGCATCAATGAGCGTAAAACTGTTTCTACCGAGCCTGCTGGTTCTGGCCCTGGCCGCCTGCGCAGTCGGACCGGACTACAAAGCGCCCGATACGGCCCCGGCCAAAGTCGCGGCAGCCGCTCAGGGCAGCTACGATCGCAGTCATCTGGATACCATCTGGTGGCAGCAATTCGATGACCCGACCCTGAATAAACTGGTGGCTCAGTCGATCAACGGCAACCGCGAACTGCGTGTTGCCTTCGCCCGACTCAAGGCCGCCCGCGCCATCCGCGATGACGTCAGCAACGATGCCATGCCGGTCATCACCAGCCGGGTCAGCAGTGACCAGGCCAAAGGGCAACAACCGGGCATCACCGAGCAGCGCGTACACAGCGAACGTTATGACCTGGGTCTGGACATGGCCTGGGAGATCGACTTGTTCGGGCGTATCCAGCGTCAACTGGAAGCCAGCACCGCCGATCAGGACGTCGCCGAAGCCAATTTGTACGACCTGCAAGTCACCCTGACTGCCGAAGTGGTCGATGCCTATGGCCAGTTGCGTGGCGCGCAGCTTCGCGAGCGCATCGCCCGTGACAACCTCAAGAACCAGCAGGACTCGCGAGGCGTAACAGCGCAACTGCGTGATGCTGGCGTGGGCAACGAGCTGGATGTGGTGCGCGCCGATGCGCGGCTGGCGGCAGTGGAAGCTTCAGTGCCACAACTGCAGGCCGAGCAGGTTCGGCAGCGGAACCGGATCGCCACCTTGCTGGGTGAGCGGCCGGAGACCCTCAGTGTCGACTTGAGCCCGTCGAAGCTGCCCGCCATTTCCAAGCAGCTGGCTATCGGTGATCCAACCCAGGTGCTGCGTCATCGTCCTGATGTCTGGGCCGCCGAGCGTCAACTGGCCTCCTCTACCGCACGAATCGGCGTGGAAACCGCGGATTTGTTCCCGAGAGTCAGCCTCAGCGGTTTTCTGGGCTTCACCGCCGGACGCGGCTCGCAGATCGGTTCTTCGGCCGCCAAGGCCTGGGCTTTAGGGCCTAGCATTACCTGGGCTGCCTTCGATCTGGGCAGTGTACGAGCGCGCATTCGCGGTGCCGATGCCGACGCCGAAGGCGCGCTGGCCAACTACGAGCAACAAGTGCTGCTGGCTCTGGAGGAGTCGGAAAACGCCTTCAGCGACTACGACAAACGCCAGCAACGCTTGCTCTCAATCATTCGCCAAAGCGAGTCGAGTCGCGCGGCGGCGAATCTGGCCTCGATTCAGTACCGCGAAGGCACTGCTGACTTCCTGGTCCTTCTCGATGCCGAACGCGAGCGCCTGTCTGCCGAGGATTCCCAGGCACAAGCCGAAATCGACTTGTACCGCGGCATCGTCGCGATTTACAAGGCAATGGGCGGCGGTTGGCAGCCTCGGGCCTGATCTGATGCCAGTTAGCTGAATAGCTACAGGCGAAAGCCCCGCGACTGTTCGGTCGCGGGGCTTTTTTATGCTCCGCCGTTTGACAGTCAGCGATCACTCCCCGAAGCTGCAACCCGACATGACTTGGATACCGGTATGCCCAAATCGCCTTTACCAGGTTCTTCCTCTCAGGTAACCGCTCGACATCGCTGGCTGAAAAGAGGCGCATTTGCCCTTCTGTCGGTCCTGCTGATTCTTGGATTTCTCGCTTGGCGCAACGCGCCGTCGAACAACGTCTCGGCCCCGCTGGCTCACACCTACGCCGAAGCCCTCGAACAAGCGCACAACGGCAAACCAGGCGCCGCTCGCGTGCTCTATCAGCAACTGGCAAGAACCGACCTGTCGGATATCCGCCGCGCCAGTCTGTTGGCCGAACTTGGCAATTACCCCAGTCCTAATGCCCTGAAGCTGGTCGATGCCGACTTGCACAACGACTCACCGTTGGTGCGCCAGGCAGCTATTACAGTTGTCACGACGATGGCTTCATCCAGCCAACGCAGCTTGTTGCTTGGCCCATTACTGGATGATGCGGAGCCAGCGGTAAGATTCAGCGCAATCCGCGCCCTGCTCGGGCTTTCTCCCGATGATCTGGGACTGTATTACGCAGCACTGGAAAAAAGCGCCGAAGACTATGCGGTGACATTAAAAACCGAACCACCCAGCGTCGCCAATCAACTGCAACTGGCGCGACTGTCCATGCATCAGGGCCAACCGGCCCAAGCCCTGGCCAGCGTGCAGCAAGCATTGAGCCTTGAACCGGAAAACCTGGACGCCGCTTTGGCGCAGATCGAGCTGGTCGACAAGCAAGGGCAGACCGACAAGGCGCGCCAACTGTTCCGGCAGCTCCTGGAGCGGCACCCACAATCTTCGCGGCTGCAACATGCCCTGGGAATGTGGCTGCTGCAGCACGACCAGACCGAATTCGCGCTATTGGGGCTGGCCAAGGCTTTGGAACTGGAACCGGAAAACAACGATTACCGTTATGACCTGGCGGTTGCCCTTCATGATCTGGACCAATTGGAGGCAGCGCAAAAACAATTGATCGAAATTCTCAAGCGTCAGCCAGGAAACCGACGCGCAAGGGTGTTGCTGATCAATTACTGGAAAGAGAACGGCCAATTACAGATGGTCCAGGTGCTTTTGGCCGAGCTGGAGCAGCAGAATCCAGACGATCCAGTCTTGCAGCAAGGCTTGTAGTGCGGTGGAAATCAAGCCGGGAATGGCCGCTCGCTTTTTTCCCGGCGACCTCTAATATCAGAAATTACTTACGTCTTGCTTCACGCAATAACACAAGATTGGGTAAAAACCAGCAACTCCTCATCGGTCGTTCTTATACTTAATTATCTCTGGACTATTTTCTAACTCAAAAAAAACGTGCATGATTTACACGCAACCGATGCAACTACCCTCTCTTCGGGACGGGACTGAAGGCCAGCTTTGTGTTCATCAACGTACTGTGCACCTGGTCCCAGGGTAATGGTCTCGCGAGCGAGTCAGCCAACCGCTTTTTCCAGATGCGCTGTTGGCGGGTTACAGCCACTACACTGTCGGAGTATGTTATTTGTCTAGACTTGCCGAGTTTCGAGCAGCAGAAAAAGCCCTTCAAGAGCAGCTGGCACAGCTGGAATCCTTGAAGAACGATGCCGGACTAAAAAAGGAGATTGAATTCGAGCAGAAACTCCAGGGCTTGATGAGCAGCTATGACAAGGGCCTGCGTGACATCATCGCAATCCTCGACCCTAGAGGTTCTTCAGCCCAGGCCGCCCCTGCCGGGCCCAAGCGTCGCCGGGCTCGAGTGATCAAGGTTTATCAGAACCCGCATACGGGTGAACTGATCGAGACCAAAGGTGGAAATCATCGCGGCCTGAAGTCCTGGAAAGAGCAATACGGTATTGATACCGTCGATTCATGGCTTCGCGCTTGAGCGAAACCAATGAATATAAAAAGCCCTGCCCTGCAGGGCTTTTTTATTGACGTCAATGAATAGTATCGAATACATCAGCGGCATCGAGTACAGCAAGCAGCGCTAAAGAGCGTTCAAATTCGTTCAACACCGTTTCATTATGTTAGAACTATCGTATTAGCACCTTGGGATATCTGCCCCCCTATTTAGGGATCATTGCCGGACGCAAAATACCGCTTCAGACATTTTTAAATATCTGTTCGTTATGAGCGTCGGCCTGATAGAAACCCAAGATATAAAAATAAAAACTGTCAGTTGCTTCGTTCTAATCTGTCGGAAACTTCTGATTTTTTAGCATGCCCTCATCCGAATTTTGAACGAATGGTTCACGAATTTTTCACACCCGATATCTCAGGATAGAGGCTGCTAAAGGATTAGCGCCCCAATGCCCGCTTCGGCGGGCTTCTTTTTGCCTGAAATTTGTCTCCGCAGCGCTTAGTGACTGCCATTGAGGCGCACGCCATCGCGGATCCGCTGGGCTTCTTCCCTGGTCGCCGCATAACCTTCAGCTGAACCTGCGTAGGACAGCGACCAGGCCATGTCCTTGCTGGCTGCCGCAACCAACGTTTGAGTCATCACATGCACCCCGTTCTGGGTAATCGTGCATGTCGTCTCCAGCGCGGGTATCTGGCTCAGGGTGCCCTGGCGGGTTCGGGTACAAACGCTTTGGAATCCACTGCGGGCAAACATCACCTGAATAGCCTTGCGCATTTCCAGCAAAACACCCTCCACGTTCACCTGATGACCGGCTACCAGAGTCGATTGCGTCAACTCCATGACCATCATCGGATTGCCTACCTGATCGTTCTTGACCGCGCGTTGTCTTATCTGCACAGCGGGCTTGCCGCTGGCGTCTGCTTCGGGAGGCATGGACTCAATCTGCCATCCTTCAGGCCAGGTGATCATGGCATCGTTCGCCTGAACGAAGCCTGAAGCCAACAACAGGCAAAGGCCCGCTATTGATACGCGGTATAACCGGATAAACATGATGGCCGTTTTCCACAAGGCATGAGCCGGAAAGTCTGACGCGCAACGCCAGTCTGAACAAGAGCGGCGACGGCCTATCCATCGGGCATTTGGCAATCAGGCGACACGCCCCGTATCATTTAACCCATTGCGAACATTCAATCGGAGCTATCCATGAGCCTGCAAGCACTCAACACCTTTCCCGGCGTGACAGCCGAGCCGGAAGCCGCGACTCAGCAATTCGTGTTCAACCACACCATGCTGCGCGTGAAAGACATCACCGCATCACTGGATTTCTACACCCGGGTGCTGGGCTTCAGCCTGGTGGAAAAACGCGATTTCCCTGAGGCCGAATTCAGCCTGTACTTCCTGGCACTGGTGAACAAGGCCCAGATCCCGGCCGACGATGCGCAACGCAATCAGTGGATGAAGTCGATCCCCGGCATCCTGGAACTGACCCACAACCACGGGACTGAAAACGATCCGGCGTTCGCCTATCACAACGGCAATACCGATCCGCGCGGTTTCGGGCATATCTGCATCTCAGTGCCAGACGTTCACGTTGCCTGCGAACGCTTCGAGACATTAGGTGTGGATTTCCAGAAACGCCTGGCTGACGGCCGTATGAACAGCCTCGCTTTCATCAAAGACCCGGACGGCTACTGGGTTGAAATCATTCAGCCAACGCCGCTGTGATGAGTTGATGCAAAAAAAGGCCTCATGATCGCTCATGAGGCCTTTTTTGTTGCCCGTGTCTATCAGGCGGGCGCGGACGTGCGGATCAAGTGATCGAAGGCGCTGAGAGATGCCTTGGCGCCCTCACCCAGAGCAATGATGATCTGCTTGTAAGGCGTCGTGGTTACGTCGCCAGCAGCGAAAATACCTGGGATCGACGTCTCGCCGCGAGAGTCGACAACGATTTCGCCCCGTGGCGACAGCTCGATGGTGCCTTTGAGCCAATCGGTGTTGGGCAGCAAACCGATCTGCACGAAGATACCTTCAAGGGCGACGGTCACTTCTTCGCCGTTCAAACGATTCTTGTAGCGCAGACCGTTGACCTTCAGCTCATCGCCGGTGACTTCCGACGTTTGCGCATTGGTGATGACCGTCACGTTCGGCAGGCTGTGCAATTTGCGTTGCAGAACAGCGTCGGCGCGCAGTTGCACGTCGAATTCCAGCAGTGTCACGTGGCTGACGATACCGGCCAGATCGATTGCCGCTTCAACGCCGGAGTTACCGCCACCGATCACCGCAACACGTTTGCCTTTGAACAGCGGGCCGTCGCAGTGCGGGCAATACGCTACGCCCTTGTTGCGATATTGCTGCTCGCCTGGGACATTCATCTCCCTCCAGCGTGCACCCGTTGCCAGGATCACGGTCTTGGTCTTGAGGCTCGCGCCGCCGGCGAATTTCACTTCATGCAATGCGCCGTCCGTGCCGGGAATCAGCTGCTCGGCGCGTTGCAGGTTCATGATGTCGACTTCGTATTGCTTGACGTGTTCCTCAAGGGCTACGGCCAGTTTCGGGCCTTCGGTGTGTTGGACCGAGATGAAGTTTTCAATGGCCATGGTGTCCAGCACCTGACCACCGAAACGCTCTGCCGCGACGCCGGTACGAATGCCTTTGCGGGCGGCATAAACGGCTGCAGCGGAACCCGCTGGACCACCGCCGACGACCAATACGTCGAAGGCTTCTTTCGCGTTCAGTTTTGCCGCCTGCCGATCGCCAGCGCCGGTATCGATTTTGGCGAGAATTTCTTCCAGGCCCATGCGGCCCTGGCCAAACAGCTCGCCGTTCAGATAAATGCTCGGTACCGACATGACATGCCGGTCAGTGACTTCGTCCTGAAACAACGCACCGTCGATGGCGACGTGATGCACGTTCGGGTTGAGCACGGCCAGCAGGTTCAGGGCCTGGACGACGTCCGGGCAGTTCTGGCAGGACTGAGAAAAATAGGTTTCGAACCGGAACTCGCCTTGCAGCGAGCGAGCCTGTTCGATGGCTTCGGCACTGGCTTTGGACGGATAGCCGCCGACTTGCAGCAGCGCCAGCACCAGCGAGGTAAATTCGTGACCCATCGGGATGCCGGCGAAACGCAGGCTGATGTTTTTCCCGGGGCTGTTGAGCGAGAACGACGGAGTGCGCACGTCGGTGCCGCTATCATTCAGGGTAATGTCTTTCGAAACGCTGATCACGTCGTTAAGCAGTGCCAGCATTTCCTTGGATTTCGCGCCGTCATCAAGGGACGCGACGATCTCGATCGGTTGTGTGACCCGTTCCAGGTACGACTTCAACTGGGCTTTAAGATTGGCGTCCAACATGCGGGCGATTTCCATTTTAAGAGGGTAGAAAAAACAACGCCCAGGCGATGGTCGCCCGGGCGTTTTTTAGGGGCGATGCGGTTTACTTGCTCAAGAGCTCATGGCCCCCAGCCGAATCATCGACTTAGATCTTGCCAACCAGGTCCAGGGACGGAGCCAGAGTAGCCTCGCCTTCTTTCCATTTGGCTGGGCAAACTTCGCCTGGGTGGGCGGCAACGTATTGAGCAGCTTTGACTTTGCGCAGCAGCTCGGTAGCGTCACGGCCAACACCGCCGTCGTTCAGCTCAACGATTTTGATCTGGCCTTCCGGGTTGATCACGAAGGTGCCACGGTCAGCAAGACCTGCTTCTTCGATCAGCACATCGAAGTTACGCGACAGCAGGTGAGTCGGGTCGCCGATCAGTGGGTACTGGATCTTGCCAATGGCTGGCGAGGTGTTGTGCCATGCAGCGTGTGCGAAATGGGTGTCAGTGGACACGCCGTAGATTTCTACGCCCAATTTTTTGAACTCGGCGTAGTTGTCAGCCAGGTCTTCCAGCTCGGTCGGGCATACAAAAGTGAAGTCGGCTGGGTAGAAGAACACGACAGACCACTTGCCTTTAAAGTCAGCTTCAGAGACGTCGACGAACGCGCCGTTCTGGAATGCAGTGGCTTTGAACGGTTTTACTTGGCTGTTGATGATAGGCATCGGTGAATCTCCTGATGGGTTTTGAATTCGATGAAGTGGAGCTTACGCACAATCGTTGGCATGAGCTCATTGGCAAAGCTCATGCTCCTGATTGCTTTTCACTATAAGAGATCTTTATTAATAGACGAAATTTGCATTAGGTTTTCTTCCCGGCTGGCGAACGGCGTGGCTTCGAGATAGCGCATCGCTGATTTCATGTCCTTCCAGCCCACATAGCTCATCAGCGACTTGAGGTCCCAGCCATTGTGATGAGCCCAGGTTGCAAAACCGCGACGCAGTGAATGGCTCGTGTACAGCTCGGCCGCCACGCCCGCCCGCTCCATCGCCTGACGCAGCAACGCAATGATGCTGTTGGCGTGCAGCGGCTCTTCACTGAGGTTGCCCCAGCGATCAATCCCGCGAAACACCGGACCGCGCACCAGCGCCGAACAGTTGATCCACTCCACGTACGCCTGCACCGGGCACAGACGCTGCAAGGCCGGCGTCTGGTAGCGCTTGCCCAGATTGTCTCGATCGCCTTTGCTGCGCGCAAGATACAGCGTGATGCCCGAACCCGCTGTCGCCTGCACATCCTGAATCTGGACGCGGCACAGCTCATCGCTGCGAAAGCCGCGCCAGAACCCCAGCAGAATCAGCGCGCTGTCTCGTCGACTACGCAGTAGCCGCGGACGATCACCCTCGGCTGCCGCTTGAGCGGCATCGTTCTCCAGCCACAGCGCGACCCGTTCCAGATGCTGCAATTGCAGCGGCTCGGCCTGCTTTTCCTGAGCCGGGTGCAAGGCGCGAATGCCCTTCAGTACTTTTCGTACTACCGGAGCCTTGGTTGGGTCGGCAAAACCCTGGCTGTTATGCCACTGGGCCAGCGCCGAGAGTCGTAGCTTCAAGGTGTTGACTGACAGTGAGCCAGCATAGGTCGCAAGGTAACGAGCCACGGCTTCGCTGGTGGCAGGCAGGAACCCACCCCAGGTCACTTCAAAATGCTCGATGGCCGACCGATAGCTGCGTCGGGTGTTATCCCGCGTCGCGGCCTCGATATAGCGGTCGATGTCACTCATGGCTGCTCCTTGCGTACTCGTTTCAAGCGTCTTGACGGCCAGTAATGTACTGACGCGGGATAATACGCCAATATCCCGTGTTGTATTTACGGAAATTAGCAAATTTCCATTTGTTGTTATAGTATGTAATTACAGGGTACATACCACAGTACGTAATCGTAGGAGGCAACATGGCGCGCGGCGGTGTAAACAAGGCAACAGTGCAGACAGCACGGCTGGCGCTTATCGCCCGTGGTGAGCACCCAAGCATCGATGCAGTACGCGTCGAAATGGGCAATACCGGTTCGAAAACCACCATTCACCGATACCTGAAAGAGCTGGATGAAACCGATCTGCGTCGTGGCGCGCCTCAGGAAACGATTGGCGATGAGCTGGCCGAACTGGTCGCCCGCCTCGCTCAGCGCCTGCAGGAACAGGCGCAGGAACGCATCGATCAGGCGCAGACAGCCTTCGATACCCAGCAGCAGGTACTGCAAGATGAGTTGGATACCACCAGAAAGGCGCTGAGCGATTCAGATCAGCGTTGCGCCGAGCAGATCCAGAAGATCAATCAGCAAACCGCTACGCTGCTCGACACGCGCGAGCAATTGCAGGGCCAGCAAACCGAGAATGCGCGGCTTCAACAAGCCAGTCAGGACATGGCGACGCGCCTTGAAGACAAGGACGGACAAATCCGCTCGCTGGAAGAAAAACACCTGCACGCCCGCGATGCCCTGGAGCATTACCGCAACTCGGTGAAAGAGCAGCGTGATCAGGAGCAACGACGCCACGAAGGCCAGGTGCAGCAAGTACAAATGGAGTTGCGCGAGGCCCAGCAAAACGCACTTGTTCGGCAGGAGGAAATCACTCAGCTCAACCGCGCCAATGAGCGGCTGCTGACTGAAAGCCGTAGTACGTCTCGCGAACTGGACACGCACAAAGATCAGCTGGCCCGACTGACCCTTCAGGCCAACAGTGCGTCCGAGCAACTACAACAAGCGCAGACCCAGCGGGCGCTGCTGGAGGAGCGCCTGCGCGCCAATCATGAAGAAGTCGGCGAACTGAAGCAGCGTCTGACCGATCAGGAGCAACAAGGCCGGGTGCTGGAATTGATTCTGATCAAAACCGAGCTGGCGCTGGATAATCTGCGCAAGGATCTGGCGTCAACTGACGAGGAAGCCCCGCCGCCGGCTCAAGCGTGAACCGGCATGCGCCCTTCGATCATTTTGCGAACCCGCAGCGCAAGCTCATCGACACTGAATGGCTTGGCCAACATGTCCATCCCCGGGTCGAGAAAATCACTTCGATTCTCAGCGCTGGGCGCGTACCCGGTAATAAACAGCACTTGCAATGCAGGACGCTGTTGTCGAGCGATCTCGGCAAGCTGTCGGCCATTCATGCCAGGCAGGCCCACGTCGGTGATCAGCAGATCGATTCGCTCGGGGCCTTGCAACATGGGCAAGGCCGCCTTGGCATCACTGGCCTCAAGAGTTGAGTAACCCAGCTCGCGCAACACATCAATCACCAGCATCCTGACAGCATCTTCGTCTTCAACGACCAGCACGCGTTCGCCCTCGACAGCTCGGGGCGAATGGGCCGCTCCCGCCTCTGCCACATCCCGCACAGCTTCCTTGACCTTGCATGGCAAGTAGAGATTGATGCGCGTGCCTCGCCCCTCAGCGCTGTCGATCACCACGTGGCCGCCCGCTTGTTTGATAAAGCCATAAACCATGGACAAGCCGAGGCCGGTGCCCTGCCCTATGGGCTTGGTCGTGAAGAAGGGATCAAAAGCGCGCTCGATAACGTCTGCAGCCATCCCGCAGCCAGTGTCTTCAATACTGAGTTGCACATAGTCGCCGGGACTGACCAGGCCCTGCGGGGCGCGAATGTCGACGTTGCGACTGCGCACGATCAGCTGCCCGCCTTCGGGCATCGCATCCCTGGCATTGATGACCAGGTTCAGCAGCGCGTTTTCCAACTGATGCTCATCGGTATGCGTTTGCCGCAGGTCGCGCTCCAGCTCGATGGACAACTCGATGCTTTCCCCGGTGGTGCGGCGCAACAGTTCTTCCATGGACGTCACCATGTGGTTGACGTCCACGTTGCGATTATTCAGTGATTGTCGGCGCGCGAAGGCCAGTAACCGGTGAGTCAACGCCGCCGCGCGATTGGCGGAAGTCACTGCCACATGAATATAGCGATCAATCTCGCCGACGCGTCCTGCCGCTATTCGACGCTGGATCAGGTCCAGGGCGCCCAGTACACCCGTGAGCATATTGTTGAAATCATGGGCAATCCCGCCCGTCAGCTGGCCGATGGCATCCATTTTTTGCGCGTGACGCAGCGCCTCCTGAGCCTGCTCGCGCTCCGCCATCTCTCTTTGCAGCAGCTCGTTGATGGAGGCCAGCTCGCGCGTTCGCTCGGCAACCCGGCACTCAAGACTTTCATTGAGCTCACGCAACGCCTCTTCGGCATTCACCTGAGCGGTGATGTCGGTATTGGTCCCCAGCCAATGGGTAATGTGACCTTCCTCATCACGCATTGGCAGCGCGCGGGAGAGAAACCAGCTGTAGGTGCCATCTTTGCCTCGCAGCGGGAATGTGTCTTCCCAGATCGAACCGGTGGCAAAGCAATGCGCCGAGCGGGCGGTGACTCGCTCCACGTGATCAGGATGATGCACCGACCGCCAACCCAGAGCCTGCATGGCTTCAAGGGACGAGCCGGTGTAGGCGTACCAGCGCTCGTTGTACCAATAGACATTGCCCGCCGAATCAGCAGTCCAGGCCAGCTGACTCATGTTGTCAGCCAGCATACGGAATTGTCGTTCGCTTTCACGCAATGCATCTATCTTGCGCATAGTTTCTTCGTCTTGCTCGGCAGAGTGCAGCGGCAGCACTGCCCAAGGGTGATTTCTGCTCAATGGCCGGGTCCTTCCAGAAATATAGGGTGTTCCCGAGCTTCATCCTGAATCTCGGGTTGACGCGTATTGGTGTTGATCAGGCTTGCTTGGGGGCGACCGGAGTACGCATTGTCACAAACTCTTCTGCCAGGGTCGGATGCACGCCAATGGTGTCGTCGAATATGCGCTTGGTCGCGCCGGCCTTCAACGCGATTGCCAGACTCTGGACAATCTCACCGGCATCCGGACCGACCATATGGCACCCCAGAACCTTGTCGGTAGTGGCATCGACCACCAACTTCATCAGGGTGCGCTCTTGATTGTCAGTCAGGGTCAGCTTCATCGGCCGGAAGCGGCTTTCGAAGATCTGCACGTCGTGCCCAGCCTTGCGCGCGTCTTCCTCGGTGAGACCAACCGTACCGATGTTCGGCAGGCTGAATACCGCAGTCGGAATGTGCGAGTAATCCACCGGCCGAAACTGCTCAGGTTGAAACAGGCGACGCGCCACCGCCATGCCTTCGGCCAGGGCAACCGGCGTGAGCTGCACACGACCGATCACATCACCAATCGCCAGGATTGAGGGTTCGCTGGTTTGATAGTTTTCGTCGACGTCGACGAAGCCGTCCTCGTTGAGCTTGACGTCCACTGTTTCCAGGCCAAGGTCGTCGAGCATCGGCCTGCGGCCGGTGGCATAGAACACGCAATCGGTGTTCAAGGAACTGCCATCTTCAAGATGCGCTTGCAGTGTGCCATCGGCGAGTTTTTCGATACGCTCGATATTCGTGTTGAAACGAACCTCCATGCCGCGCTTGATCAGCTCTTCGTGCAAGTGCGTACGTACGCTGCCATCGAAGCCGCGCAGGAACAGCTCGCCGCGATACATCAGCGTGGTGTCGGCGCCCAAGCCATGGAAAATCGAAGCGAACTCCACCGCAATGTAACCACCTCCGACCACGACGATGCGCTTGGGCAGTTCTTTTAGAAAGAAAGCTTCGTTGGAATTGATCGCGTGCTCGCGGCCCGGAATGTCGGGCATTTGCGGCCAGCCGCCGGTGGCGATGAGGATATGTTCGGCGCTGTAGGTCTGACCGTTGATCGTCACCTGGTTCGGGCCGGTCAGCTTTGCGTGGCCTTCAAGCAGCGTCACGCCGCTGTTGACCAGCAGATTGCGGTAGATGCCGTTGAGGTGATGGATCTGCTTGTCTTTGTTGGCAATCAGTGTGGACCAGTTGAAGCCCGGTTCGCCGCTGGTCCAGCCAAAGCTCTTGGCTTGCTCGAAGTCTTCCGCGTAATGGGCGCCATAGACCAGAAACTTCTTGGGCACACAGCCGACATTGACACAGGTACCACCCAGATAACGGCTTTCGGCAACCGCGACACGAGCACCAAATCCTGCTGCAAACCGGCCGGCACGTACGCCACCGGAGCCAGCGCCAATTACAAAGAGGTCGAAATCGTAAGCCATGTGCATCTCCTGAACTGAACGACAGCATAACCGCTTAGCGTTCAGTCAGAAACGACAAAGCCACCCGAAGGTGGCTTTGTCCTACAAGAAAGTCTGAAAGAATCTCAGAGCTTTAGCTGCCTTTCTTGTAGAAATGCTCGAAGCAGAAGTTGGTTGCTTCGATGTAACCTTCAGCGCCGCCGCAGTCAAAGCGCGTGCCTTTGAACTTGTAAGCCAGCACGTTGCCTTCGGCAGCCTGCTTCATCAGGGCGTCGGTGATCTGGATTTCACCGCCTTTGCCCGGCTCTGTCGCTTCGATTTTTTCGAAGATGTCCGGCGTCAGGATGTAACGGCCGATGATCGCCAGGTTGGAAGGCGCATCTTCTGGCTTTGGTTTCTCAACCATGTCAGTCACGCGGAACAGACCAGGCTTGATTTCTTCACCGGCAATAACCCCGTACTTCTGGGTTTCGCTCGGATCAACTTCCTGAATGGCAACGATCGAGCAGCCATAGTGCTTGTGCAGCTTGACCATCTGGGCCAATACACCCTCGCCATCGAGGTTTACACACAAGTCATCGGCCAGGACCACGGCGAACGCTTCGTTACCGATCAGCGGGCGACCACTGAGGATCGCGTGACCCAGGCCTTTCATTTCGGTCTGGCGAGTGTAGGAAAAGCTGCACTCGTCGATCAGGCGACGAATACCGACGAGGTATTTTTCCTTATCGGTGCCTTTGATTTGGTTTTCCAGCTCATAGCTGATGTCGAAATGGTCTTCGAGAGCACGTTTGCCACGACCCGTGACGATGGAGATTTCATTCAGACCTGCATCAAGTGCTTCTTCCACGCCGTATTGGATCAGTGGCTTGTTGACCACCGGCAGCATTTCCTTGGGCATGGCTTTGGTCGCTGGCAAAAAGCGAGTGCCGTAACCGGCTGCTGGGAACAAGCATTTTTTGATCATAAGAGTCCTTGATAAGGGCTGTGGGTGTTTGCGGCGCAGTCTAATCAGGCGGAGGTCACCTTACAATGCCCCGCCGCTGGCCGTTCCGATGCCATGGTAGAGGAATCCCTGAGCAGATAGTTCCGCAAAATCATAGATATTGCGACCATCGAACAGCACCGGCATACGCATTAAAGCTCGTATCCGCGCTAAATCTGGTTGGCGAAACTGCTTCAAATCGGTGACCAGAACAACTGCATCTGCGCCTTCTACACAGCTGTACAACGACCCGTGCAAGCGTAGCTGACGCGTTTGAATTGCGTAGGAATATTGCACTGCAAAAAAGCCGCGTAGTCTCATCGCCACCGCGAGCCTGGGCTTTTGCAGCGCGAACCGATTGCGACCCTGTGACGCGGGGGCGACAGCCAGATAGCAGGGGCTTTATCATGCGCGGCTTGAACACCACTGAACGAGGCAGTTCCGATGTCGGACGTAAAAAGCGTAAACGGGTATCTGATCAAAAAGCTGGACGATGGGCAATGGTGGGTAACCGCCGCCGACGGCGAGTCAATTGCCGGTCCATTTGCCACTGAGAGCTCAGCCATCGAGGTGGCTGCGGTCTTGCAGGATCAGCCCAAGGCTGCACGTCGCCGGTCCACCACCAAGCCTTGATCGCGCTTTGATAGTAAAGTTATCCCAATGATGTCGGAACAATGGCACATTCACTGTGTCGAACCTGCGAACCCAACTTTTCCCCTCTCAGCCTCACCATGAAGCGCAAAAAAACATGATCAGATTTTTGTCCATTATTGCTGTACTGGGCCTTACCGGGTGCGCGACCGCATCTAACACCTACATGAAAAACGGCAAGCAGGGTCTGAGCATTGATTGCTCGGGCGAAGCCATGTCATGGGCCAGCTGTTACGAAAAAGCTGACGCCTCTTGTGCCGGAACAGGTTACGAGATTGTTGGAACCGACGGCACGCCGCAACCCAAGGAAGCTGACAAAACCCTGGGCGTGGACGTCGGCAATTTCAAAAGCCGCAGTGTGCTGGTGGTGTGCAAATAGCTGTTTCTCCAGCCCCGCGACGTAATGTCATGCATGGTGAAGGCCGCCATTCAGCGGCCGGAACGAATCAACCGGAAATACAGGCAGTGGCCGCGCGTTGGACGTCTTTAGGCCGCAGCGGCAAATTCGACAAGCGTTCATAGACCTTGATAGAGCTACCGCCGGAGCGCGTTTCGATATCCAGGATCGCGGCCGGATCTTTATTGAGTTTTTGCGCGACGATCACCCGCAAGCCATCGCGATGCGGCTCAATGGTCGGCGGCTTGCGACTACCCGCGATTTTGCTGACGAAACAATCGGCATATTCCTGCGGATTTTTGCCAGACATCACGTTCATCGTGGCTGGTGTGTGTTCGATGTCCGCGACGGTGGCGCAACCGGTCATCGCGAGGGCCAAAATGACAACACCCAATTTCATACAATCCTCCCAAATAAAAGTGCTACGACAAGCGTGGGGGCGATTAAATCCCGGTTAGGGCACTTTTAGCCAGAAACACTGCAATAAAGTTTCAATCGCCGGGTAATGCCGGGGCTTGCCATGCTATCGTTTTGGTTTTTCGAAAAAAGCCTTACCGTCGGAGACATTCATGAAATTCGTACACCAGCGCGAGCACCTCAACGAAGACGATCTGGTCGTCATCGAGTGCTCCCAGCTCTGCAACATTCGCCTGATGAACGATTCAAACTTCCGCAGTTTCAAAAATGGCGGCCGCCATACCTATCATGGAGGCGCTTTCGACAGATTCCCGGCCAAGATCGCTGCGCCCAGCACTGGCTTCTGGAATATCACCATAGATACGGCCGGTCGCAAGCTGGACACCAATGGCGGGCGCAAAAGCACTTTCACGCACTCGATCAAAATCGTCCGTCGTTCGACCACACGGCTTAGCTGATCACAGTTTTTATCAAGGAGATCTCTTGAATACGCCTGCGACACCGACTACCAAGTTCGCCATCAGCTACAAACTCAACGGCGAACGCCGCTTCGAGTTTGCTCAACTGAGTTCAGCCTCGGTTGACGAAGCGCGTGCGGCACTGGAAAAAATGCACGATCAGAGCGGCGACACTATCTCTGATGTGAAAGTCAGCAAAGCCTTGTAAGCCCTGCCCGCCTGCAAATCATGAAACGCGAAGGCAACACTCCACTGACGTTCGATCTGTTCAGCGATGATCCGCAGCAGCCGGAGCTTGCGGTTGAACAGATCGGGCCTTGCTCCTGGGTATTGCGCAGCTTCGCGACGCCCTGGATCGACCGCATGCTTCCCGCATTGGAGGGCGTGCTGGCCCAGGCACCGTTTCGGCACATGGTTACTCCTGGCGGCTTCACCATGTCTGCCGCACTCAGCAGTTGCGGCAGTTTTGGCTGGACTACCGACCGTCACGGCTATCGCTACAGCGCACTTGACCCACAAACGAGCCAGCCCTGGCCGCCAATACCCGAGGTGCTGATGCAGCTGGCACGCGAAGCCGCAGCGGCCACCGGATTTCCCGACTTCACCCCCGACGCCTGCCTGATCAACCGCTATATTCCGGGCGCGAAAATGTCTCTGCATCAGGACAAGGACGAGCAGGATCTGCAATGGCCGGTGGTATCGCTGTCGTTGGGAATTGCGGCGGTGTTTCTGTTTGGCGGCTTCGAGCGCAAGGACAAGGCACAGCGAATCGTCTTGCAGCACGGCGATGTGGTGGTCTGGGGCGGTGTCGATCGCCTGCGCTTTCACGGTGTGTTGCCGATCAAACCGGCGCTGCATCCGCTGCTGGGCGAGCAGCGGATCAACATAACGTTCAGAAAAGCCAGGTAATCGGGCAACTGAGAGTTATTCGGCAGTGGCAGCCTCGCACATCGCCCTAGCCTTGACCGGGCACATCACGCGGTGCAGGTTCAACGCCGTGTTGATGATGCCAATGTGACTGAACGCCTGGGGAAAATTGCCCAGCATACGCTTGCTGCGCGGGTCGTATTGCTCGGCCAGCAGTCCCACGTCGTTGCATAGGGCGCACAACCGATCGAACAGCTCCCTGGCCTCCTGGCGCCGCCCGAGCAGGACGTAGACGTCCGCCAGCCAGAACGAGCAGACCAGAAAAGTCCCTTCACTGCCGGAAACGCCGTCCGCGCTATGGTCACTGTTGTAACGCAACAGCAAGCCATCCTGCATCAGGCTGCGCTCGATCTGCGCGACTGTCCCGATGACCCGTGGGTCATCAGCCGGTAAAAACCCGGTCAATGCGATCTGCAGCAGGCTGGCGTCCAGCCCCTTGGCGCCGTAGGTCTGGACGAAACTGCCGAGCTCCACATCAAAGCCATTCAGGCATACATCCGCATGTATCTGGTCAGCCACGCTGCGGTAGTGCTGCGCCAATGCCCGGTCGTCGTCGGTGACAGCGGTCTGGGCGATCAGCGACGCGTTGCGGTCAAAGGCGACCCAGGTCATGACTTTGGAATGGGTAAAATGCCGTGGCTCCGCGCGAATCTCCCAGATGCCTTTGTCCGGCATATGCCAAACCTTTTCAAGAAAAGGCATGATGACTTTGGAGATTGCTACGCTGCGCGGCAGGCGTGGCAGGCCACCTTTCAACGCCTGGATCATGGCGTCAGCGACTTCTCCATAGACATCCAGTTGCATTTGCGTCGCCGCCCCGTTGCCGATGCGTACCGGTTTGGAGTTTTCGTAGCCGCTCAGCCAGGGCAGCTCATATTCCGGCAGACGCCTTTCCCCGCCCAAGCCATACATGATCTGAATCTGTTCCGGATTACCGGCCACTGAGCGCAGCAGCCATTCTCGCCAGGCCGACGCCTCCTCGAAGTAGCCCAGGTTCATGAACGCGAGCAGCGTCATGGTTGCATCACGCAGCCAGCAGAACCGGTAGTCCCAGTTGCGTTCGCCGCCCAATTGCTCGGGCAACGAAGTAGTGACCGCCGCGACGATGCCGCCGGTGGGCGCGTAGGTCATGGCTTTGAGGGTGATCAGCGAACGCTTGACCTGCGCAGTCCACTGGCCGACGTCAGGGCAACGATCTGAAAACTCGCGCCAGAAACGCTCGGTGCGCTGCAATTCCCGATCGGTATCAATAGCCGTTTGCAGGGGGTCAGTGGAAGCCTGATGGCTCAATACGAACGTCTCGCGATGGCCCGCCGTGACCCGGAAATCGCAGCCGGTATGGTGATCCAGCGCGTGCAAGGTTTCCGTGGCGCGCAACACCAGCATTTCCGGCCCGGCAATCGCCGTCAGTGTCTCGCCGTCCCTGTTCTCCACCCACGGCACAGTGCTGCCGTAGTCGAAACGGATGGCCAGGTCCATACCAAACGCGACTTCGCCCTCAAGCCCGACCACGGTTCGTACCACGTGACTGCCTTCATCGACAGGCATGAAGTCGATGAGCATGGCTCGACCACTTGCGGTCTGGAACACCGTTTCCAGGATCAAAGTTCCTTCGCGGTAACGACGCTCGGTAAAGATCACCGGCTCTTTTGGCGAGATCTTCCAGCGGCCGTTATCGCTCGAGCCCAGCAAGGCTGCAAAGCACGCAGGCGCATCGAACCTTGGGAAACACAACCAGTCCAGCGAACCATCCCTGGCGACCAGCGCGGCAGTCTTGCAGTTGCCGAGCAATGCGTAGTCTTCGATCAGTGCAGCCATGAAAAGCGTCCGCCATCGTGGAAATGTTGGTGACCTGCGCGCTGCACAACTTGCTTAGCGCGGCAAGATGTAGCGCTCAATCGCTGCTGCGACTCCGTCTTCGAGGTTGCTGCCCGTCACGTGATCCGCCTCTCGGCGCACGCTTTCTTCGCCCTGCCCCATGGCGATCGACAAACCGGCCTGATGGAACATGGCGACATCGTTGCCACCGTCGCCAATGGCCGCCGTCTGCGCGGGCTCGATGCCAAACAGCTCTGCCAGGGTCAACAACGCCTTGCCTTTATTGGCGTCCAGCGCAGTAACGTCCAGATAATACAGCTGGGAACGCGCTGCGAGCGCCAGCCCGGCGATAAGTGGATTGAGCTGCGACTCAAGACGCTTGAGCAGTTCGAAGTCCTTGCTGGCCGCGACGATTTTGTCTACCCGCCCAATGTAGGGTTCGAAGCTCTCGACCTGCACCGGCTCGTAACCCAGGGTCGTGAGTTCGTGGTCGACGTAGTCGCCCGCAGCATCCATCAGGAACCACTGATCGTCGGCAAATACCCATAGCGACACCGGGTAATCGGCAAACAGATTGATGCAGGTGCGTGCCGCCGCCTCGGCTATTCGATAGGCTTTGAGCACGCTGCCGTCAGGGTTGATGATATTGCCGCCGTTGAATGCCACGGAGGGCAGATCGATACCCAAGGCTTCGATCTGCTGGCGCATGGCACGAGGCGGACGACTGCTCGCAACCGTGAAAAGAATGCCGGCTGCCTTGAGCCGGGCAACGGCGTCGACATTGGCCTGACTCAGGCTGTGATCAGGACGCAGGAGTGTGCCATCAATATCGGAAAGCAGAAATTTGATTGGACGCCAAGGTTGTTCAGACATCGATATCCCGCCATTCACGACCATCACGGGCCAGCAAATCATCGGCAGCGGCCGGTCCATCTTCGCCAGCTTTATAAAATTCGACTTGAGGATTTTTCTGCCAGGCATCCAGGAAAGGCTGCACCGCACGCCAGCCGTTTTCAATATTGTCAGCGCGCTGGAAAAGTGTCTGATCACCGGTCAGGCAGTCATAGATCAGTGTTTCGTAACCGGTGGACGGCTGCATTTCGAAGAAGTCTTTATAAGCGAAGCCCAGCTCGATATCTTCCATATCCAGAGTCGGACCTGGTCGTTTGGCGAATAGGTCAAACCACATGCCTTCATTGGGCTGGATCTGGATTCTCAGGAAGTTAGGCTTCAGACGATCCACTTCGGTGTCACGGAACTGCGCATAAGGTGCCGGCTTGAATGAAATAGCGATTTCGGTGCTACGCACGCCCATACGCTTGCCGGTGCGCAGATAAAACGGCACGCCGACCCAACGCCAGTTATCGACCATCACTTTGAGTGCGACGAATGTTTCCGTAGTGCTGTCCGGCTCGACTTTGCTCTCCTGGCGGTAACCAGGGATGACCTTGCCGTCCTTGCTGCTTTCCGCGTACTGGCCGCGCACGGAATTGGTCAAGGCTTCCTGCTCGGACCAGGGACGAATCGCCCCTACCACCTTGGCCTTCTCGCCACGCACCGCATCGGCGCCAAAGGCGGCAGGCGGCTCCATGGCCACCATTGCCAGCAACTGGAACAAGTGATTCGGCACCATGTCCCGCAGCGCGCCGGTGTGCTCGTAAAAACTGCCCCGGGTCTCAACGCCGACGGTTTCAGCCGCGGTGATTTGCACGTGATCGATGTAGTGGTTGTTCCAGAACGACTCGAACAGCCCGTTGGAAAACCGGCTGACAAGGATGTTCTGCACGGTTTCCTTGCCCAGATAGTGATCGATCCGGTAAATCTGCTTCTCGCTCATCACCTTCAGCAAGCAGGCATTCAGCGCGACCGCGCTGGGCAGGTCGGAGCCGAAGGGCTTTTCGATGATGACGCGGCGAAATACCTCATCGCTTTCCACCAGCAATCCCGACGAGCCCAGGCGCTGCGCCACTTCGCTGAAGAAACGCGGTGCTGTCGCCAGATAAAACACTGCATTGCCGGTGCCGGTACTTTCGATTTTGGTTGCGATGTCGGCATAAGTGGAATCGTCGAGAAAATCCCCTTGCACATAGCTGATTCGGCTGGCCAGGCGGCGCCACAATTCCGGATCAAGAGGTTCCTTGCCGCCCTCCGCCACTTTGCCAGCGGCTTCCTGGCGGATGAAATCTTCAAGTTTTTTTGCGAAATCGACATCGCTGATCGCGTTGTGGTCAACGCCGACAATGTGCAGGTTATCGTCGACCAGACCATCGCGGGACAGGTTGTACAGCGCCGGCATCAGCAAGCGCTTGACCAGATCACCATGGGCGCCGAACAGAAACAGGGTCGTAGGCGGCGCCACGGCGGGCGTCTGCTGGGATGAGCTGCGCGACAGCCCCATTATTTTGGCCCCTCCTTGTGGCCGCCGAAGCCGAAGCGCATGGCCGAGAGCAACTTGTCAGCGTACGAGCTTTTCTGCCGCGAGCGAAAACGGGCAAACAGCGCACTGGAAAGCACCGGCACCGGCACGGCCTGCTCCATGGCGGCCTCGATGGTCCAACGGCCTTCGCCGCTGTCAGCCACTGCGCCGGAATAGGCGTCCAATTGTGGATCGGTCGCCAGGGCATCGGCAGTCAGATCAAGCAACCAGGACGAAACCACGCTACCGCGACGCCAAACCTCGGCGATATCAGCCATGTTCAAGTCAAAACGTTGCTCGGCCGGAAGGTTTTCCGAATTCTTCTGTTTGAGAATATCGAAGCCCTCGGCAAAGGCTTGCATCATCCCGTACTCGATGCCGTTGTGGATCATCTTGACGAAGTGCCCCGAACCCGCCGGGCCGGCATGTATGTAGCCACGTTCGGCACGGTCATCCGCAGAATCACGGCCTTTGGTACGTTCTACTGAACCATAGCCCGGAGCCAGGGTTTCGAAAAGCGGGTCCAGGCGACGCACGATATCGTTTTCACCACCGATCATCATGCAGTAACCGCGTTCCAGGCCCCAGACGCCACCTGAAGTGCCGACGTCCACGTAATGCAAGCCTTTGGCAGTCAGGGCCTTGGCGCGGCGCACGTCGTCTTTGTAGAACGTATTGCCGCCGTCAATGATCACGTCGTCAGCGTCAAGCAAGCCGCTCAGAACCTCGATGGTTTCTTCGGTCGGATCGCCAGCCGGAAGCATGACCCAAATGGCCCGTGGCTTATCCATTGCCGCGACCATCGCGGCAAGATCAGCCACAGCCGTCGAGCCTTCTTTGGCCAGCACGCTACGCGATGCTTCATCGCGATCAAACACCACAGTAGTGTGGCCGTTGAGCATCAAACGTCTTGCGATATTGCCGCCCATGCGGCCCAGCCCAACAATTCCAAGTTGCATGTGGCCTTGCTCCTAAAATTTGTAGAAAAAGGTGCCTCAATCCGGCTCACCCGCGGGAGAGCCTCGCATGAGGGGTTAGTCCTGAAAGGTCAGACATCGGTTCCCGTCGACAGTGAAAGCGTGCTTGCAAACTGTCGGATAAAGCCATTCTGTCGCGATTGGGAAACGTTCGCGACCATTGAAAATAAAAAAGTTCCATTCCTGCGCAAAAGAAATCAGAATCGGTGCCGATAGAGAGGTATGCAGCGGCGACTCGGCGTTCGATAGTCATTGCAAAAGGCCTTTCAGGTTGAATCCCGCCATTCGCGAGGTGAGCAATGAGCACACTACTACCAGCACTTGCACCACAAACCCTCTATGTCACTGTCCGCCGTGACGAACTGCGCAAGCTTAAAGAAGAGCGCGAGCAATTGCAGAAAAAGGTCGCTCATCTTAGCCTCATGCTGCAACAGTCCCAACCAAGCCAGTCCATCACTGCACTGCACGCCTGAACCCCGCGGGCAACTTGTAACGCATCTGCACTATTGATTATCGCGGCAAGCCCGATTCGCCGGCTTGCCCGCCTACGACTCCCCCTTTCCTTTGGCTCTCCAGATCATCCTGGGTCATGCGCCGTGGCATCTTCGACCGTCCTGATGCTCACGGACACATTCTGTAACCTCTGCACTGTCACTGTCACCCCTGCCCGCCGCAACTGCTGACATTTTTTTCACACCGGCGCCGCAATACTTGCGCCCCTTGTGAAATGCCCTGGTTCTGTGCCTCGCGCACCAGGGACGTGCCGAGCGGCCGGGACCTTCATTCCGGACCGCTCAACTGAATGATGAGTTGGAGCGCTTGATGACAATGGTTAAACGGAGCGATACGACTCCGAAAGGTTTTGACTGGGCTGGCCTCGCCTGGCTGTTCGTTTTTTTCTGGTACTTCTCTGGCATTACTCAATTACTGATACAGCTGACCAACACCTCAGGATTCTCCGGGTTTCGTCAGGCGTTCGTGATGAGCGGCATCTGGCTCGCGCCTATGCTGATGTTCCCGGCCAGGACGCGGCTTATGGCGGCAGTCATCGGTGTCGTTCTGTGGGCTTGCTCGATGGCCAGCCTGGGCTACTTCTTTATCTATCAGCAGGAATTTTCCCAGAGCGTCATCTTCATCATGTTCGAGTCGAACGTGTCGGAAGCGGGCGAGTACATGACTCAGTATTTTGCCTGGTGGATCGTTCTTGGGTTCATCGCTCACACCGCCTTTGCGATTTTCCTGTGGACTCGCCTGCGCCCGGTGTACATGCCCCGAGGTCGAGCATGGGCTGTAGCGGTAGCTTTGCTGGTGGCAATCATTGGTTACCCGCTGGCCAAACAGCTGGCTCGCCACGATGACGTAGCGTCCGGGATCGAAGCCTTCGAAACCCGAATCGAACCTGCGGTGCCTTGGCAGATGCTCGTGGCTTACCATCGCTACACTCAGCAACTGGACAGTATGCAAGGCATGCTCCAGAGCAGTAGCAACATTGCGCCGCTGGGCAACCTCAAGGATCAACAGGCCGATTTGCCCGCGACAATGGTCCTGGTCATCGGTGAATCAACCAATCGCCAACGCATGAGCCTGTATGGCTATCCGCGCCAGACCACGCCGAACCTGGATCAGCTCAAGAATGAGCTGCAAGTCTTCAACAACGTCATCACGCCGCGGCCCTACACCATCGAAGCGCTGCAGCAGGTTCTGACCTTCGCGGACGAAGAAAACCCTGACTTGTACCTGAAGACGCCATCGCTGGTCAGCGTAATGAAACAGGCCGGTTACAAGACGTTCTGGATCACTAATCAGCAAACCATGACCAAGCGCAACACCATGCTCACGACGTTTTCCGAGCAGGCCGATGAACAGGTGTACCTCAACAACAATCGCAATCAGAACGCCCGCCAATACGACGGTGACGTCATCGAGCCGTTCGGCAAGGCCTTGACCGACCCTGCGCCGCGTAAGCTCATCGTGGTGCATCTGCTGGGCACTCACATGAGTTATCAGTATCGCTACCCACCGGCTTTCGAGAAGTTCACCGACCGCAAGGGCGTGCCGGATGCGATCAGCGACAGCCAGCTGGAGCTGTATAACAGCTACGACAACGCTGTGCTGTACAACGATTTCGTCGTGTCGAGCCTCATCAAGGAATACGCCAAAACCGATCCAAATGGCTTTCTGATGTATCTCTCGGACCACGGCGAAGACGTCTACGATTCGCCCGGCCATAACGTCCTGGGCCGTAACGAAGCCAAACCGACGATGCCCATGTATACCGTTCCTTTTATGGTCTACGCCTCACCGAAGTGGCAACAAACCCACAACTGGGATTTTACCAGCATCAAGAACAGGCCATACACCAGCTCACAGCTGATCCATACCTGGGCACAACTGGCCGGCTTGACGTTTGATGAGCTGGACACGAGCAAGAGTCTGGTCAGTTTCGACTTCAAGGAGCGTCCGCGCATGATTGGCGATCCTTACCACGAGAAAGGGCTCACCGATTTCGCGCTTCTGCAAGGCGATAAACCCGTACCGCCCACACCGGAAGTTGCCCAGAAGTAACCCGATCAGAACGAGCAAAAAAAAGGCCTGTCAGCAATGACAGGCCTTTTGCAGTTATTGCCCGGCGATTTTTCGCGGGTGCAGGACACTGGAGGTAACCGAAGTAATCGACACCCAGATCATCGCCAGCGTACCGACGAAAATGCTGATCTTGCTACTACCGAGGACCCCGAGGGCTTCAGGCGCGGAAAAATAGGTCAGGTTGCCCAGCATAATAGCCGCCACCACACCCGAGCAGGACATCGCGATGATCACGGCATGGGCGAGTTCCGGGGTTTGGCGGTGATGAACGGACAACCCCAGATATATAGCTATAAACAGAAGGCTGCTCACCACAGAGCAGCTGGTTTGATCCCAAATCATATCGGCCTTCCCTGGCGCTGATTTCAATCCGCGAATCGAGTGGCGCGAAAACCGAAAACGGCTCCCAGAACTGCGCCGATCACTGCACTGCCCAGGCCGGGTATCAACATGTTGGCGACGGAGGCACTACCTATCGTCGTCGCAATCACGGTGACATCCATTGCACGACTCATCAGATCGCGCTCCACGCGTTGGGATTTGCTTCCTGTCATCTCCGTCTTCCTATCGATTCTGGCGCCGTCCTGGCTGGGCGGGCTGGAAAAATAGTGCCCGCATCCGAAGAGGCTTGCAATGTGAGGACGGAAAACTCAGAACAATCCTACGGGCGTCCCAGCCCTTGGCGCATCGTGCTTACAGGGGCTTCTGCCAAAACATCGCCTTGCCCATAGCCGGATCAAGTTCATATCCAGCAAAGCCTTGTTTGCGATAAGCACCCTGGGCGACCGTGTTGCCTTCGAGCACTTCCAGGGTCAGCTTGCAACAACCGCGCTGGCGAGCGATCTCTTCCACTTTGCTCAACATTTTCTGGCTGATTCCCAGTCCTCGTTGCCCACCAATCACGACGACATCGTGGATATTGACCAAGGGGCGGCACTGGAAGGTTGAGAAACCCTCGAAACAGTTAACCAGCCCGACCGGTTGACCTGCAACGAACGCAAGGACACTGAAGGCGTGGGGTCGCTTGGCCAATTCAACGGCCAGTTGCTGTTGCGTATCGATGGACAGGGATTCTCCACCGCCCATGACATCCTGCGCGTACTGATTCAGCAGGAAGCCGATTGCTTCAGCGTGAACCGGATTGGTGTAACTCGCTTGCAATACCAACACCTCTGGGGCTTCCATTTCCTTCCTCATCTGACTGCTTTGGATGGGCCTCTTCCATAGAATTCAGCCCTGGGCCGCTGATTCTATCTCGTCGCGCGCCAAATTGTTTCGACCGGCTCGCACTTCTTTATCGTGGTGCCCTCGCAACTGGCGACACGCGCACCAGGAAAAAGCATCCGGTCCCTGCGCCGTACCTTAAATGCTCACAAATGGAATACAGCGCGCTGCAAGGCGCCTATAGTGGTCCAATTGTCGAACAATCCGACGACCGGTAATCACTGAGATTTTGCGCCAAAAGCCGCTCTAAAAAAGAGCATAAGGCGAGTTCAGCGCTCATCGGACCGCCGTCTCACTCGATCAAAACGTCGTGCCAAGCCGCATTCCAGACATTTCTGACAAAAAAAGTCGAAACTTCTCGAATACCCATGGGTCAGCTTAATAGAGCGCCTATGCTGTTGGCAGTGTGCCCAACATAGGCGCTGTCGCTCTGTCCAGTCTTAACGCAAACGGTAAATGGGTACTGATCTTGCGTAGTGCTTTTATGCCCGGCCATAGGACATGGCCAATAAAAACTCAAGTGCAGTACTAACACTGTATTAAATGGGAGAAAACGATGATAAGCGCCGCTGTCAAAACCCAGAAGGGAGAGAGTTTTAATCAGCCGGCCAGCGAGCTGACTCATCTGCCGGTTTTCGCTACGACGAGCGTTCCACTGCTGCAACTGCCTACCTCACAGCCAATGATTGCTCCGGTCAACAGGCGTAAAGTCCTGTTCGTGACGTCGGAATTGGCTGACCTGGTCAAAACCGGGGGTTTGGGCGATGTGTCTGCTGCTCTGCCGCGAGCCATGCGTCACCTGCACGACGTCCGTGTGCTGATACCCGGCTATCCGCAGGTCCTCAATAGCGGCAATCCGATTCATGTCATCAGTCAGTTAGGGGGCTACGCCGCCCTTCCTCCTTGCAAAATTGGCCGCATGGATATGAAGGACGGACTGGTCATCTACGTATTGATCTGTCCTGAACTGTACGAACGCGAAGGCACTCCGTACGCAGATAACAATGGCCGCGACTGGTCGGACAACCATATTCGTTTCGCACGCCTGGGCCTGGCCGCTGCCGATTTCGCCGCAGGTGCTGTCAAGACCCAGTGGTGTCCGGAACTGGTCCACGCACATGACTGGCCTGCCGGCCTTGCACCGGCGTATATGCGCTGGCGCGGCCAGGCAACGCCGAGCATTTTCACCATCCATAACCTTGCTTATCAGGGCACTGTCAGCACCGGTTCAAGCCGTGAGTTGGGGATTCCCGACGAAGCGCTTGGGGCCGACGGCATGGAGTTTTACGGCAAGCTGTCGTTTATCAAAGCAGGTATGGCTTATGCCAGCCACATCACGACGGTCAGTGCGACCTACGCCAAGGAAATCACCACGCCAGAGTTTGGTTGCGGGCTGGAAGGTTTCCTGCAGAGCAAAGCCAATCGTGGTCAGCTCAGCGGCATTCCCAACGGCATCGATGCCAGCTGGGATGCGGCAACCGATGAGCATCTGATTTGCCACTTCACGGCCAATGAATGGCAGCGCAAGGAAATCAACGCCGATCACGTTCGGGAGTTGTTCGAACTGGAACCGTCTACCGGCCCGCTGTTTGCCGTGGTTTCCCGACTGGTTTACCAAAAAGGCCTGGACCTGACCATCGGTGTCGCTGAACACATAGTCGAGCAAGGCGGACAAATCGCGATCATTGGCAGGGGCGAGCCTGAGGAAGAAGACGCCATGCGCGATCTGGCGCTGCGCTTCCCTGGTCAGATCGGGGTGCGTATCGGCTTCAATGAAACCGATGCCCGCCGCATGTTTGCCGGCAGTGATTTCCTGCTCATGCCTTCGCGCTACGAGCCTTGCGGCTTGAGTCAGATGTACGCCCAACGCTTTGGCTCGCTGCCAATTGCGCGCAATACAGGCGGACTGGCAGACACGATTGAAGACGGTGTAACGGGTTTCCTGTTCGATGAATCTACGGTTGAGAGCTATACCGAAGCCTTGAATCGAGCTTTCAACGTATTCGCCAATCCGGCGTTGCTTAATGCCATGCGCTGCAGAGCCATGGCCGCCCCTTTCAACTGGCACCAAGCGGTAGAGCCATACGCAGAGCTTTATCAGGACCTGTTGAAAAAGAATGTGGGTGTTTCTCTTCATTATTAACAAGGGGTAGCTGGATGCCTCTGCGTACAGAAAACAACTGGCGCCACGGCGCCGTATTGCTGGACTCTGAAAACACCCGGTTTGCCCTCTGGGCACCGGATGCGGACCACGTAAGTGTTGAACTGCAAGGTGGCGAGTCTCTGGCCATGCTTGCCCAGGAAGACGGTTGGTTTGCAATCGAGGCCCGCTGCCCGGCGGGCACTCAGTACCGCTACAAAATCAATGGGGACATGGAAGTCCCCGACCCCGCCTCTCGCGCTCAAGCCTCAGATGTCCATTCCCCGAGCATTGTGGTTGACCCCCTTTCTTATGCATGGCAGAACAGCCAATGGTTGGGGCGGCCATGGCATGAGGCCGTTGTCTACGAAGTGCATGTCGGCGTGCTGGGCGGCTATGCTGGCGTCGAGACACATCTGGAACGCCTGGCCGGGTTAGGTGTGACCGCTATCGAGCTGATGCCGATTGCGCAGTTCCCCGGCACGCGCAACTGGGGCTACGACGGCGTGCTGCCGTATGCGCCGCAGTCTTCGTACGGCACGCCGGACGAACTCAAGCATCTGATCGATACGGCTCACGGTTTCGGGTTGATGGTCATTCTCGACGTGGTCTACAACCACTTCGGGCCGGATGGCAATTATCTGGGCGTCTATGCGAAAGGCTTCTTCCGCGAAGATGTGCATACCCCGTGGGGCAATTCGATCGACTTCCGCCGCCGAGAAGTGCGTGATTACTTTATTGATAACGCACTGATGTGGCTGGAGGAATATCGCTTCGACGGCTTGCGCATGGACGCCGTTCACGCCATCAACGATTCGAGTTTCCTGACCGAATTCGCCGCCACTGTCCACGAGAGAATCCCAAAGCCGCGCCACGTCTGGCTGAACCTGGAGAACGAGTTCAATCAAGCCAGCCTCCTGGAGCAGGGCTTCGATGCGCAGTGGAACGACGATGGGCACAACACGCTGCACGTCCTGTTGACCGGCGAAACCGACGCTTATTATTCGGACTTCGCCCACGAGGCCACTGCAAAGCTTGCTCGTCTGCTCAGTCAGGGTTTTGTCTATCAGGGCGAAAGCACCCGCCACGGGCATGCTCGCGGCGAATCGAGCGGCCATTTGCCGCCGAGTGCGTTCGTGTTGTTTTTGCAGAACCACGATCAGATTGGCAACCGGGCCTTTGGTGAGCGGCTCTCGCAGATCAGTCATGGCCCAGCCCTGAAAGCAGCGACTGCGTTGTTGCTGCTTTCGCCGATGATTCCGCTGATGTTCATGGGCGATGAGTGGGCGGCGAGCGAGCCATTCCTGTTTTTCACCGACCACCATGGCGAACTGGCCGATGCGGTCCGTGAAGGTCGTCGTAATGAATTTGCCGACTTCGCTGCATTCGCTGATGAAGAGAAACGCGAACACATTCCGGATCCCAACGAACTGGCGACTTTCGAAGCCTGCAGACCGGCTTTCGACGCGGTGTACCTGGAAACCGACATCGGTGCCGATCACCACAGCTGGCTGGAGCTTTATCGCCAACTGCTGGAAATCCGCCATCGCGAAATCATGCCACGCCTGCAAGGCGCAGAAGCTCTTGGCTGTGACGTATTGAGCGAAGGCGCCGTTTCGGCGCTCTGGCGCATGGGCGACGGCAGCCAACTGCGTATCGACCTTAACTTGTCCGAGCATGCGGTAACCGCACCTGAATGGCACCCGGCCAGCGTTCTTTTCGAAACACTGCCACATGCGGCAGAACTTTCCCGGCGAGGCACCCTCAATCCTTACACGGCCATTGTCAGCCTGATAGCAATCGATGTTCTGGAGATACAGGATGAGCAATGAGCAACTAGAGGCACTGGCAACCGAAGCAGGGTTGTCAGTGGACTGGATCGATGCAAACGGCCGGCCGCAACGCGTCAGCCCGCAAGTTCTGTGCAAAGTACTGGACGGCCTGGGTTATCCCGCCGACAGCCACGATGAAATCGACGCTAGCCTGCAACGGCTACTGGCTGCTAACCATCAGCCGACTCCACCGCCACTGCTGACCGTCGACCACGGCAGCAACCTGGACTTGAGTGCCTGGTTTGAACCGGGCACCCCGTTTGTGCTGCTGCTGGAGGACGGCGCTACGATCGACGCCAACCTGACCGCCACTGGGCAGCTGCCAGCGCTGGCGCCCGTTGGTTATCAGCAACTGAGCATTGCCGGGCAGCATGTGACCATCGCCGTCGCGCCTGAAACCTGTTTCAGCATGGCCATGGCTACCGACACCGAGGTCGCCCGGGCCTGGGGCCTTACCGTTCAACTGTATGGCTTGCGTCGCGAAGGTGATGGCGGCTTTGGTGACACTCAAGCGCTGGAGGCGCTGGCCCGCAAGGCGGGCGAACGAGGCGCTGATGCCCTGGCGATCAGTCCGGTGCACGCCATGTTCGCCAACGATCCCCACCGCTTCAGCCCCTACTCGCCTTCAAGCCGCCTGTTCCTGAACAGCCTGTATTGTTCGCCGGGCACAATTCTCGGTGAGCGAGCACTGCGTCTGGCCATCGAAGAAACCGGGCTCGGCGATGAACTGCAGCGCCTCGAACAGCTTGAGTTGATCGATTGGCCCGCTGCGGCTACGGCCAAATGGAAACTGCTGCACAAGCTTTACGAAGCGTTCAGTGGTTGCGACCACCCTTTGCACGAAGACTTCAACAGCTTCCGCCACAGTGGCGGCGAGGCGCTGGAGAATCACTGTCGTTTCGAAACCCTGCGTGACGAAAGTGATCGCTTGGGTATCAGCCAGAACTGGCACGAATGGCCGGCAGAATTCAAGAATCCACGCAGCGACACGATTGCGCGCTTCGCCGCTGAACATGGCGCGCAAATCAGTTTCCACGCATTTGCGCAGTGGTTGATGGCTCGCGGCCTTGAGCGCGCGCAAATCGCCGCCCGCAGCAGCGGCATGCGTGTTGGGCTGGTTGCTGATCTGGCCGTGGGCGCGGACGGCGCTGGCAGCCAGGCCTGGAGTCGCCAGGATGAGCTGCTTTCTGAGCTGACCGTCGGTGCGCCACCGGACATTCTCAACCGTTCCGGGCAAAGTTGGGGTATCTCGGCATTTTCCCCGACTGGCCTCAAGCGCAATGGTTTCCGTGCCTTTATCGAAATGCTGCGGGCCAATTTCGCTCATGCTGGCGGCCTGCGTATCGACCATGTGATGGGCCTGCAACGGCTTTGGGTGGTACCGCTGGGTGCTCTGGCCAGTGAAGGCGCGTACCTGAATTATCCATTGGATGACTTGCTGCGCCTGCTGAGCCTGGAGTCATGGCGGCACAAAGCCGTGGTGCTGGGTGAGGATCTCGGCACCGTGCCTGAAGGCCTGCATGAAAAGCTGTCGGCGCGGGCCATTCTTGGTATGCGGGTCTTGCTGTTCGAACAACACAACGCGCATTTCAAACCGGTCCTGGATTGGTCCGACGAAGCCCTCGCGATGACCAGCACCCATGATTTGCCGACGCTGGCCGGCTGGCTGACCGAGAAAGACATCGACTGGAACCGCAAGCTCGACCTTGTGGACGACCAGCAAGCCGGGCAATGGCGCCAGGATCGACAAAAAGAGCGTGCCGGACTGTGTAACGCTCTGGCGCAGAATTCCGATAATTTCTGCGACGACAATCTGGAAGTCGATCAGATCATTGATGCGTCGGTTCGTTATTTGGGTCATACCCGCGCGCCGTTGGTGTTGTTGCCGATGGAAGACGCGATGGGCCTGTCCGAGCAATTCAACTTGCCGGGCACCACTGACAGCCACCCGAACTGGAGGCGCCGACTGCCGGGCGATAGCGCCACTTTGCTGGATAACCCGCACGTGGCGCGACGTATCGAGCTGCTATCGCAGGCACGTCTGCAAGCTGCGGAGCGTGACCAATGAGCCGCGCTATCAATCCGCTGCGCGCCACCCAGCGCCTGCAGTTTCACAAAGATTTTACCCTCGACGATGCAGTGCCGTTGATACCCTACTTCGCCAGCATGGGCATCAGCCATATCTACGCTTCGCCGCTGCTCAAAGCGCGCGCCGGGTCGATGCATGGCTATGACGTCGTAGATCCACGCTTGATCAACCCGGAGCTCGGCGGCGAACCTGCCCTGCTCCGCTTGGTAAGCGTGATGCGCGAACATGGCATGGGGCTGATTCTGGATATCGTCTCCAACCACATGGCGGTTGGCGGCGCAGATAATCCATGGTGGCTCGATCTACTCGAATGGGGACGCCGTAGCCCATACGCGGACTTTTTCGACATCCAGTGGAATTCTCCCGACCCTTTGCTTGAGGGTCAGTTGCTGTTGCCGTTCCTGAGCAGCGATTACGGCACCGTGTTGCAGGCAGGCGAGATCCCCTTACGCTTCGATGCTGAGCATGGCGCGTTTTACATCGAGCACTATCAGCATCACTTTCCGATCAATCCGGCCACCTACGGTCCGTTGCTGGAGTCGGCAAAACAGCCGCAGTTGATCGAGCTGAGCAAGCGTTTTGCTGCGCTGGAGCAGTATCCGCAGGCTTATGAACGCGCTCGTCAGGCCCGTGCAGAACTCGCCGAACTGGCTCAGGATAGCAGCGTCGCAGCGGCTATCGAGCAGGGTCTGGCACAATTCGACTCCAGCAAACCCGAGGGATTCGAGCACCTGCATCAACTGCTTGAACGTCAGCACTATCGTCTGGCCAGCTGGCGAACGGCGGGTGACGACATTAACTGGCGGCGATTCTTCGACATCAACGAGCTTGGCGGTTTGCGCGTTGAACGGCCCAATGTATTCGAAGCAACTCACGGCAAGATCTTCGAGCTGATCGCCAGAGGCCTGGTTGACGGCTTGCGCATCGATCATATTGACGGGCTCGCCGATCCGCGTGGCTACGGCCGCAAACTGCGCCGCCGCGTCGAAAGCCTGCTCTCACAACGACCACCGGGCACCGAATTGGCGCATCTGCCGATCTTTGTCGAGAAGATCCTGGGTCCTGACGAACAGCTGCGTGAGGATTGGGGCGTAGACGGCACGACCGGCTACGAATTCATGAACCAGGTGTCGCTGCTGCAACATGATCCCAAGGGGCAGGTCCCACTGGCAGAACTGTGGAGTCGGTTGAGTGAACGCACTGCTGATTTCAATCAGGAAGTGCTGGAAGCTCGCGACCTGGTATTACACGGCACACTGGCCGGGGACTTCGAAAACGTCGCGCAATCCCTGCTGCAAGTCGCGCGCAGCGATCTGATGAGCCGCGACCTGACCTTGGGTGCGATTCGCCGGGCGTTGCTGGCGCTGGTGGTCAACTTTCCGATCTATCGCACCTATATCAGCGTGTGCGGCCGCTCCGCAGAAGATGACCGCTTCTTTCAGCAGGCCATGCAAGGCGCCCGCACTCTGTTGAGCGAGGCTGACTGGCAGGTACTGGATTACCTGCAACGCTGGCTGGGTGGCGAATCCTGGCGCGGGCTGCCGCGCGGCCGTCAGCGCAAGTTGTACCGCAATGCGTGCGTGCGCTTCCAGCAACTGACCTCCCCGGTGGCGGCCAAGTCAGTGGAAGACACGTCGTTCTATCGCAGTGCGGTATTGCTGTCGCGTAACGACGTGGGTTTCCACCCGCAACACTTCAGCGCACCCGGTGAAGACTTCCATGCGGCGTGCCTCAAACGTCTGGAAGCGTTCCCCGACAATCTGCTGGCCACCGCCACGCACGACCACAAACGCGGCGAAGATACACGAACCCGGCTGGCCGTATTGAGCGAGTGCTCGGGCTGGTACGCCGAGCAAGTCGAGCGCTGGAGGCAATTGGCCCTGCCCCTCAAAGGTGCTGATGTCGCAATCAGCGCTGGCGATGAACTGATGCTGTATCAAGCCATGTTGGGTAGCTGGCCTTTCGGTCTGGAAAGCGAGGAAGACTACAAGACCTACGCGAACCGACTGACTCAATGGCAGGAAAAAGCCCTGCGCGAGGCTAAACTGCAAAGTAGCTGGAGCGCCAATAACGAGCCGTATGAGCGCGCATGTCGGGAATTCCTGCACAACATCCTGCTCGCTCCTGAAGGCCTCGCTTTGCGTCAGTCGTTAGGCGCTACGGCCAACCGAATCGCCGCAGCAGGCGCGCTTAACAGTCTGGCGCAGACTTTGCTTCGCAATACCGTGCCGGGTGTGCCGGATCTTTACCAGGGCACCGAGTATTGGGATTTCAGCCTGGTGGACCCGGATAACCGGCGTCCGGTTGACTATCCTGCCAGGGCGCAATCGTTAAGCGAGACTGCCAGCGTCACCGAGTTGCTCGGCAACTGGCAGGACGGGCGAATCAAACAGGCGTTGATTGCCAAGGTCTTGAACCTGCGCGCCGACCATCCAGGCTTGTTCAGTCGCGGCCAGTACATCCCGCTGGAAGTGGCTGGGGTCCACGCTGATCGAGTCCTGGCTTTCGCCCGAACCCTGGATGGCGTACGCGCAATTGTCATTGTTCCACGCTTGTTTAGTGAACTATTGGGCACCGCCCAGGCTCCATTCATCAATGCCGACAATTGGGGGGATACGCGGGTCCTTTTACCGTTCACGGATTCTGATGCAGGTTGGAAGGGACTTTTTTCGGAGGCTGTAGTCACAACCGGTAGGGAGTTGTTGCTCAGCGCAGCGCTCCAGGAATTTTCTGTGAACCTATTTATCAAAACTACGTAATACCTGGGAGTGTCGAGATGAGTGCCGACGATAAACGAATTCGCGAGTTTGCATATCAGATTTGGGAATCTGAAGGCCAGCCTGAAGGCCAGGAAGATCGCCACTGGAAAATGGCTCGCAAACTGGCGGAAGCCGAGGCGCAGGCCCCAGGAAAGTCCTCGGCTGGCAAGGCAGCAAAGCCTAAGGCGTCTAAGGTCGACAAGACATCTGACGGCAAAACCGCTCCTGCCGCCAAGTCGCCTGCCAAACCTGCCAGCAAGGCCGCCGCAGCCCCGGCGGCCAAGCCTGCGCCTGCAGCGAAACCTGCTGCAAAGCCGGCTGCAGCTCCAGCAGCCAAGAGTAAGCAGTCCACACCCGCGACCCAGGCAGAACAGCCTGCGAAACCCGCTGTTAAAAAGCCGCGCAAGCCTTCGGCTTCCTGAATTCTCAGGGTGCAGCGTTAGTTAAAGACCGCAGGGGATGGATGGGTCACGGTCCTCACCTGCGGCAAACCCATTTTTTTCAGTTTTTTATTGAAGCCACGGGCTTCGATAGCGGTCCCGGCCGCCTTGTAAATCTACGATCCAGGATAAGCCATGAGTACGCAGCAGTCTAAAACCGCAAAAAAAGAGGCCCCGAAGGGCGAACCTACCAAGGAAAAGAGCGCGATTCCGGAAATCAATTCCTCGCGCATCAAGGAAGGCCTGCCCTTCCCGCTTGGCGCCAGCTGGGATGGTCTGGGTGTCAACTTCGCGTTGTTCTCGGCCAATGCAACCAAGGTGGAACTCTGCCTGTTCGACTCGACAGGTGAGGTCGAACTCGAACGCATCGAGCTGCCGGAATACACCGACGAGATCTACCACGGTTATTTGCCCGACGCGCACCCAGGGCTGATCTACGGCTATCGGGTCTATGGGCCTTATGACCCGCAGAACGGTCATCGCTTCAACCACAACAAATTGCTGATCGACCCGTACGCCAAGCAATTGGTCGGCGAGCTGAAATGGTCGGAAGCCTTGTTCGGCTACACCATTGGCCATGAAGACGGCGACCTGAGCTTCGACGAGCGCGACAGCGCGCCGTTCGTGCCCAAAAGCAAGGTCATTGACCCCGCCTATACCTGGGGTCGCGATCAGCGCGTCAGCGTGCCGTGGGACAAGACCATTCTTTATGAGACGCACGTACGCGGCTTTACCATGCGTCATCCTGAAGTTCCGGATGAACTCAAGGGTACCTTCTCCGGCCTGATGGTCGAGCCGGTGATCGAGCACATTCGCAAGCTGGGCGTAACGTCCGTCGAGCTGCTGCCGATTCATGCCTTCGTCAATGACCAGCATCTGCTGCATAAAGGCATGACCAACTATTGGGGCTATAACAGCATTGCCTTCTTTGCTCCGGACCCGCGCTACCTTGCCCACGGCAAGATCGCCGAGTTCAAGGAAATGATCGCGCACATGCACCATGCCGGTCTGGAGGTGATCCTCGATGTGGTCTACAACCACACCGCGGAAGGCAATGAGCTGGGCCCGACCCTGTCCATGCGCGGCATCGACAACGCTTCGTACTATCGCTTGATGCCTGATGACAAACGCTTCTACATCAACGATTCCGGCACCGGCAACACACTCGACCTGAGCCACCCGTGCGTGCTGCAAATGGTTACCGATTCGCTGCGCTATTGGGCGACGGAAATGCACGTCGACGGCTTCCGCTTCGACCTGGCAACCATCCTCGGCCGTTACCACGACGGTTTCGACGAGCGTCACAGCTTCCTCGTCGCCTGCCGTCAGGACCCAGTATTGCGCCAGGTGAAATTGATTGCCGAGCCGTGGGATTGCGGTCCAGGCGGTTATCAGGTGGGCGGTTTTCCACCGGGCTGGATGGAGTGGAACGACAAATTCCGCGACACCGTGCGCGCGTTCTGGAAAGGCGACGAAGCGCAACTGGCTGACTTCGCCGGTCGTATGACCGCTTCGGGCAACATGTTCAATCAGCGCGGCCGTCGTCCACAGGCTTCGGTGAACTTCATCACGGCTCACGATGGCTTCACGCTGCACGACCTGGTGTCGTACAACGACAAGCACAACGAAGCCAACGACGAGAACAACCAGGACGGCAGCAACAACAATCTGTCCTGGAACCATGGCGTTGAAGGCCCGACTGACGATCCGGAAATCAACACGCTGCGCCTGCGGCAGATGCGTAACTTCTTCGCTACGCTGCTGCTGGCCCAAGGCACGCCGATGGTGGTCGCCGGTGACGAGTTCGCCCGCACCCAGCACGGCAACAACAACGCCTATTGTCAGGACAGTGAAATTGGCTGGGTCAATTGGGACCTGGACGAAGACGGCAAAGCGCTGCTCAAGTTCGTCAAACGCTTGATCAAACTGCGTCAGACTTATCCGATCCTGCGTCGTAGCCGCTTCCTGGTAGGCGATTACAACGAAGAAATCGGCGTCAAGGATGTGACCTGGCTGTCTCCGGACGGCAGCGAAATGGGTATCGACCAATGGGAAGACGCCAATGCCCGTTGCCTGGGCATGCTGATGGATGGCCGCGCACAGGAAACCGGTATTCGTCGCCCAGGAGCGGACGCAACGCTGCTGCTGGTGGTCAACTCGCACCACGACGGGGTCAATTTCACCCTGCCGCAAGTACCGGAAGGCGCTCACTGGACCTGCCTGCTCGACACCAATCAGCCGGATGCACGCTTGAAGGAAGAGTTTGTATTCGGTGCTGAGTACACGGTCACAGCGCGCTCCCTGCTGCTGTTCGAATTGCAGCGCGACGAGCAGCCATGAGCCAGGCGCTGAGCGAGTTTCTCGATTGGCGCAGGCACGGCTATGCCGATACGCGTGCGCTGGGCGAGTGCTTGCAGGCGCTGGTGAATGAACGGCTGGATCAGCTGCCCTTTCCTGCCGGCGGTCAGACACTTGAACGCTGGCAGGCATTGGCCTGTGTGGCCGGGCACGACCTTGGGTTGTGCAAATTGTTCGAAGGTCACACGGATGCTCTGGCGATCATGCACGAGCTTCAGGCTCCACTGCCCGAAATGGGCAGCACCTGGGGCATGTGGGCTGCCGAACCGCCTCAGGCCCGGGTCAATGTTCGTCATGACGCGGGTTCGCTGGTACTCAACGGCCGCAAGGCCTGGTGTTCCGGCGCGGTGGTACTGAGTCACGCACTGATCACGACCTGGGACGAGCAGGATCGCCAGCAATTGGTGGCGGTCAAGCTCGATCAGGCGGGCGTCACCGTCAGCAATGACGGCTGGCGTGCCATTGGGATGGGCGCTACCGGCAGCGTGGAAGTGCTGTTCGAGAATGCTCAGGCCATGGCGGTCGGTGAACCCGGTGCCTATCTGGGCCGGCCCGGATTCTGGCAAGGCGGCATCGGTATTGCCGCTTGCTGGTACGGCGCATCCCGCGCGATTGCCCAGCGCTTGCTGCAACAGGCAATCAAACAGGATGAGCCGCATGCTCTGGCGCATCTGGGTGCGGTAGATGTTGCACTGCACAGCGCGTCAACAGTGCTTCAAACAGCAGCTGTCAGCCTCGATGCAAACCCGCAAGACGATGTCGAGCTGTTGGCTCGGCGTTGTCGTGCGGCTATCGAGCACAGCGCTGAACAGATTATTTTCCATGTGGGTCGCGCAATGGGGGCTGGCCCCTATTGCAAGGACGCGCATTTCGCCCGGTTGATCGCAGATCTGCCGGTATTTCTGCGCCAGAGTCACGCGGAACGGGACCTGGCGGCATTGGGCCAACTCACCGCCCGCGCTGTCTCTGTCCCGCCAACACGGAAGTGGCTGCTATGAAAGGCAATCCAATCGTCGGCAGCGGCACCTCGCTGCAAGCCTGGAATAACTCGCAAAAACTGGCTCAATTGCCAGTGATCACGGTCGATGCGCTGGTGCCGGTCAATTCCCGTGCAGTCATCATTGCGCCGCATCCGGATGACGAAATTCTCGGTTGCGGTGGCCTTATGCGTCAGCTTGCCCACCTGGATCGCCAGTTGAAGCTGATTTCCATCACCGACGGCAGTGGCAGCCATCCTGGCTCGCAAGCGTGGACGACGGAGCGTCTGAGTGTTATTCGCCCTCAGGAAAGTGCCGAAGCGTTGCGGCGCCTGGATATCCCGTTGCAAAGTTTGCAATGGATTCGTGGCGGGTTCAGCGACAGCGCAGTTGCTGAGCAGGAAGACGAGCTGGTGGCATTTCTTGAGCGCTACCTGCGGCCCACCGACGTGGTATTTGCGACCTGGGCTATGGACGGGCATACCGATCATGAAGCCGTTGGCCGCGCCAGTGCTCGTGCTGCCGCCGCAGTGGGCGCGCAATTTCATGAGGTGCCCATCTGGGCCTGGCATTGGGCCGAGCCCGAAGATGACCGCCTACCATGGGATCGGGCGCGCAAAATCCTTCTCGACCCGATGACCACCGCGCGCAAGCGTCATGCAGCGCATGCCTTCGCCAGCCAGCTTGAGGGCGATCCACTGATCGGCCTGCCGCCGGTTCTACCGCCTTCGGTGCTGGAACGGTTGATGCGGCCCTTTGAAGTGGTGTTCCTGTGAATCGTCGATCTTCCAGTGTCGATGACCGTTACTTCGACGCACTGTTTAACGGCAACAACGATCCCTGGGCGTTCAAACAGCGCTGGTATGAACGCCGCAAGCGCGCTTTGACGCTGGCGGCTCTGCCCAGGGAACGCTATCAACGGATTTTTGAGCCCGGCTGCGCCAATGGCGAACTCAGCGCGGATCTGGCCACTCGGTGTGAGCGTCTGGTCTGTTGCGACACCTGCCTGCCAGCGGTCGAGTTGGCGCGGGAACGCCTGGCCGGTTTCAGCCATGCGAGCGTGATGCATGGCCGCCTGCCGCAACAGTGGCCGGAAGGTCAATTCGATCTGATCGTATTCAGCGAGCTGGGTTACTACCTCGATGAGCGCGACCTGCAACTCTGGATTGATCGCGCGTTGCAGTCGCTGACTCAAGACGGCGAACTGCTCGCCTGCCACTGGCGAGCGCATATCGACGGGTGTCCGATGAACGCCGAGCAGGTGCATGGCGTCCTTCAGGAGCGTCTGGGCATGCACCGGGTGTTTAGCCATCAGGAGACGGATTTCCTCCTCGACCTATGGAGCCGGGGCCCAACGTCGGTCGCACAACAGGAGAATCTTCGATGATCGGCGTACTGATTCCAGTGCATAACGAGGAGCAATTGCTGGGCGCGTGCCTGGAAACCGTGCTGCAGGCTGGCCAGCACCCAGCCCTCGCCGGTGAACAGGTGGTGGTGCTCGCGGTGCTCGACAGTTGCTCCGATGCCTCGGCCGAGATTGCTCGCGGTTATCCGGTCGCCATCCTTGAAGTGCTGGCGCGCAACGTCGGCCAGACCCGCGCGGCCGGCGCGCAGTATTTATTGGATCTTGGGGCGCGCTGGATTGCTTGTACCGATGGCGACAGCACCGTTGCCGAAGACTGGCTGGTCGAGCAGTTGGCGCTGGATGCCGATGCGGTGTGCGGCACCGTCACTCCGGGCCAGTGGGACAAGGATATTCCTGAACATGCACAAATCCGCTACCAACAGCATTATCAGCATCGCGACGATCATCGACATATCCACGGCGCCAATCTGGGCGTCAGTGCCGCAGCGTACCTGCGCGCGGGTGGATTTCCGCCGCTGGCCTGTCACGAAGATATACAGCTGATTCGCCAACTGGAGATGAGCGGTGCACATATCGCCTGGAGTTGCCGTCCGCGTGTGACCACCAGCACTCGACTCAACGCGCGTGCCCAAGGTGGCTTTGGCGACTACTTGCGAACCTTGAGCAGCAGCCCCGCTTGAGCCCGTATTCTTACTGCTGATGCGCAGTCTGCATCCCGGTGTGCGCCAGTTCAGGCATACCCAGCACCTCTTCGAAAAAGCGCACGGCCTCGGCACTCAGGTTGCGATGGATATCTTCCCGATTCACGCCTTCTCGATCAGTGCAAACGATCGGCATGGTCGCTCGCTGTTCGTCGGTGCAAGGCGCCATGAACACAAAGTGCCCTGCCCCGGCCAATAGCTTGTAATCCGGGGTTTGCGGCAACTTGCGCGCCAGGGCATCCGCGTTCATGTCGATGGCCAGCAACTCGTCGCCGTCGCCACTGTACATCAATACGGGCACATGAACCTCGCCCAGGGTGGTGCGGCCGAACATCAGGCTGAGCGGCGCCATCAGCATCAGTGCGCCAACCCGGGGATCGGCCTGCGGGCTCAGATCATCACGGTCGGCAAGCAGCTCGCCCTGGGTCTTGCAGGCGTCGCGGTCCTGCGGGCGCTCCACGCAGTATTTGCGCAGACGCTGCAGGTCCGGTTGCGCGCCAGCGAGAATCAAGGCGGTTTCACCTCCGGCCGAATAACCGATGACGCCAACCTGATTGGCACTCAGGTAAGGCGCAAGCATGGGGTCAAGCAGCGCGGCACTGATCGCTTCGGAGACTTGTAACGGTCGCCCATACAGGTTGCTCAGGCTGCCAAGGCGGCTGTGATCGAGATAATTGTCTCCGGGATGGATCACCGCGACGACGACAAAACCCTGACGAGCCAGCGACGTTGCCAGATCGTGCAGCGCCAGCGGTGTGCCGGTATTGCCGTGAGAGAGCATCAGAAGTGGAAAACGGCCCATTGCGATGTGCGCGTCCTGCGCGGCTTCAATGGTGTAGCCCTGGACCTTGCTCACCTGCTCCTCGTCGGTGGAGGGATAAAAGGCGATGGCGTGCATCGGCTGCGAGTCCAGTGGATCGGGGAAATCGATCTGATGAAAGCCGACGCTCCAGGTTTCGGCAGCCTGCACCTGCACCGAAACCAAGCCGTTGAACAAACAAATCAGCAGCAGTGCACACAGACGCACCATGACAACGCCCTACCTTGGTTCTGCAACGACCCACGCCCGGTGGCGTATCTACGAATAAGAGTCGCTTTGGATGAAATAGTGCATAAGGCGGGCCAACTAAATGGAAATAAACCTTGAGGCGCAAATAACCGCGCAGCGACCCGGTTTATTGCCCAACAAAAAACCCCAAGGCCCGATATGAGCGTTGGGGTTTTTTCAGTACAGCAATCCGGATCAGGCGACTGCGAACAGTTCTTCAGCAATCAGTTTCCGGGCGCTGCTGATAGCGTTGGCGCGTGGCTCGTCGCCGTACGCCAGGCCATGAGCGAATACGAACTTGATATCGGTGATACCGATAAAACCGAACAGCAGACGCAGGAAGTCTTCATGGCCGACGCTGCTCGGCTGACCTTGATGCAGGCCGCCTGCTGTGGAGACGATGATCACCTGCTTACCGCCGCACAGACCTTCAGGGCCGGTTTCGGTGTAGCGGAAAGTACGGCCGGCGACGCTGATGCGATCGATCCAGGCCTTGAGCTGGCTTGGAATGGTGAAGTTGTACATCGGTGCGCCGATGACTACGACGTCAGCGGCGAGAAATTCCTGCAGCGTGGCTTCATTGCCATCCACTTCCTGTTTCTGCGCAGCATCACGGCCTTCCAGCGGTGTACCGGCGGCAGCGAGGCTCGAAGCGGAAAAGTGGCCCAGTGCATCACTGGCCAGGTCGCGATAAGTCACCACGGCGCCGGACTCGGCGGACTGGAACGCTTCAACAACGGCGCGGCTGAGCTGACGCGAAGCGGAGTGATCGCCGAGGATGCTGGAATCGATGTGCAAAAGTTTCATAACGTGCTTCCCAAGTGGAGAATCGCCGCTTGGCGATCAAGTGGGATAATCCTACAGCGCAAACCAATGGCTGATTAGTCGGCATAAATGCGATAGTTTGTCCCACCTATAGAACAATCGGTACACCCATGCAGGATCTCAACGATCTTTATTACTTCGTCAAAGTGGTCGAAGCCGGCGGCTTCGCTGCCGCCGGACGCCAATTGGGGATTCCAAAGTCGCGCTTGTCACGGCGAATTGCCGAGCTGGAAACTCGTCTGAATGCCAGCCTGCTGCAACGCACCACCCGCAAACTGGCGCTTACCGCAGTTGGCGAGCGCTATTTGAGCCATTGCCAGGCAATGCTGCTGGAAGCGGAAATGGCCGATGAAGCGGTGGCTTCCCTGTCTGCCGAGCCTCGCGGGCGATTACGGGTTTCCTGCCCCGTCGGCATGGTTCACTGGAACCTGTCTTCGGTGATCGATGAGTTTCTCTTGCGGCACCCGCAGGTCCAGCTTGAGCTGCTGCTGGTCAATCGGCGAGTCGATCTGGTCAACGAAGCCATCGATGTGGCGCTGCGCGTGCGCGATATCGGTGATGAAGATCCAAGCCTGATTGTTCGCCAGTTGTCGCCAGCGCATGTAGCGCTGGTCGCTGCTCCTGCGCTCCTGGATGGCAATGCCATTCACACCCCGGCGGATCTGGCAAGCCTGCCGGTTCTGGGCGCTGTCGAGGCAGACCGTAAGGTTCACTTCCGACTGCAACACCTGGACGGCCAACGCGTCGACATTGCGCTGGAACCACGCCTGGTCGTCGATGATTTTCCGATTCGCAAAAGCGCTGCGTTACGCGGACTGGGTATTACGATGTTGCCCATGATGAATTGCCACAAGGAGCTGGCCAACGGGCAGTTGATCCGGTTGCTGCCAGACTGGTCGCTCCCCGGAGGTAATCTCCAGGCCGCCTACACTCAGCGCCGTGGCATGCTGCCTGCCGTTCGGGCCTGGATCGATCACGTCACTGCCTCCTTCACTCAAGACCAAGGCTGCACTTGAACACGCCTACGCCGGAGATCATTTATGCAGATAGAACAAGTCGCGCAATTTTGCCTGCAGCTGCCAGGCGCTCGCGAAGATTACAAATGGGGTGGTACGCGAGTGTTCTCGATAGCCGAGAAGAAGATGTTCGCGGTAATGGACCTTGCTGGCCAAGGCCTGTCGTTCAAGGTCGCGCCGGAGCTGTTCCTGGGATACGTCGACCGCCCGGGCATTCGCCCGGCGCCCTATCTGGCCAGGGCCTATTGGATCAGCGTGGCGGTGCCCTACTCCATCAGCGACGCGGAGCTGAAGGACTTACTGACCCGCTCGCACCAGTTGGTGGTGAGTCGCCTGCCCAAGCGCCTGCAAGTCGCGCTGAAGCTCTGATCGCGGCTCAGTAAAAGTGCCGGGCCAAAAAATTACCGCCGAGGAATACCCGATCGATCCACACCACCTGATGCAGCAGGATGATCAGCCAGAACACCAGCTGGTAACTCACCTTGCGCGTCTTGTGCCGGAACACCTGCTGCGCCAATAAGGCACCCGGCCAGCCACCCAGCAGCTCGGCGCCATGCAGGACCTTCTCGGGTGTACGCCAGCCATCCAGCCGGGCCTGACGTTTGTCGCGCCAATACAGGCCAAACGTCAGCAGGCTCATGCCCAGATAAACCGCCGAGGGCAGCCATGAACCCTGCAGCAGCATGGACAAGGCGCCGAAAAACGGCACGGCACACACCAGGATCAGAATGATCAACTTGAGTTTCGGGAACTGCATGGAACGCTTGCCCCGAGCGGCTTCGGCGTTGCTCCTGTTTCCTGCCTGATTACGCTCTTGCATTGTGTTTTTCAGCCTTTGACCGAGGTCCAGTCCACCCAACCGAACTGCCAGGTGGCAAGAATCAGCAGACCGAAAGCGATTCGGTACCAGGCGAATACTGCATAGCTGTGGCTGGCGATGAATCTCAGCAACCCACGCACGGCGATCATGGCGAAGATAAACGAGGTGATAAACCCGATGGCAAACACCGGAAAATCATCCGGGCGGAACAGGTCGCGGTACTTGTAAGCCGAATACACCGCAGCGCCGACCATGGTCGGCATCGCCAGAAAGAACGAGAACTCGGTGGCGGTCTTGCGCGACAAGCCGAACAACAGGCCGCCGATAATCGTCGATCCAGAGCGTGAAGTGCCTGGAATCATCGCCAGACATTGGGCCAGCCCGACTTTCAAGGCGTCGACCCAGGTCATTTCGTCAACGCTATAGGCCCGAATCACATGCTCCCTGCGTTCAGCCCACAGCATGATCACGCCGCCTATCACCAGCGCCGTGGCGACAGTGATGGGGTTGAACAGGTATTCGTGAATCAGATCCGCAAAAATAACCCCCAGCACCACGGCCGGCAGGAATGCGATAAACAGATTGAGCGTGAAACGCTGGGCATCGCGCTGTTTGGGCAAACCGATGACCACATCAAGAATCTTGCGCCGAAACTCCCAGACCACCGCCAGGATCGCGCCGAGCTGAATGATGATGTTGAACGCCATGGCGCGCTCACCACCGAAGTCGATCAAGTCAGCGACAATGATCTGATGTCCAGTGCTGGAAATGGGCAGAAACTCTGTCAAACCCTCCACTACCCCGAGAATCAATGCCTGCGCGGCGGTCCAAAGATCCATCATTCCCCCAGTGAAGCAATGCTCGAAGCAGGCCTCTAAAAATTGTTGAATTCAATTCGGTCGCGAATATGCCCGGTGCAATGTGAAAACCCCGTAAAAACCGGAGCTTGGCGTTGATCCCGGTGCAAGGCGTGGCGATGCTAGCAGACCTTGTGGGGGCTGCGCTTGCATTGAAGATTGACGCACAAGCGTTGACGTTCTGCGGCCCAATGTGTGACCGGCTCTATGGCTAGCGCATTCCCGGCCTGCGATCCGCATGCGACGAAGCAAACGCTGCCTGATCGGTCGATATCCGCTTACAATCCCCCGCGTTTTTCTTCACCGCCAAGGAGTACCCATGTCCCCTATTGAACTGTTCGCCGCAGCCCTGGGCGTAATCGCTGTCTGGCTGACGGTCAAACAGAACGCATGGTGCTGGCCTATCGGCTTGGTGATGGTATTGATCTACAGCTGGATTTTTTATGACATCAAGCTGTACTCCAACGTACTGCTGCAAGTGATCTATGCCGCGTTGCAAGTCTACGGCTGGCTGCAATGGACCCGACGCGGCCCGACACGGGAAGTTCGAGCGATCACCTGGCTGCCATTGGGCACCGTTTTCATTGGCCTGGGACTGGGTGTGATCGTAAGTCTGGTGCTGGGCGGGCTGATGGCAAACTTCACCGACGCAGCACAACCCTGGCTCGACGCGGCGCTGACGGGTTTTAGCCTGGTGGCTCAGGTCTGGATGGCACAAAAGCGCGTGCAGTGCTGGCCACTGTGGATTGCGATTGATGTCATTTTTGTCGGGTTGTTCGTTTACAAAGAGCTGTACGTGACCGCTGCGCTCTACGGCATGTTCCTGCTGTTGGCAATCCAGGGCTGGCGCGAATGGCATCGCATTCCGACGCTTGCTCAATGAAGGTTCTGGTGCTTGCCGGCCCGGAATCCAGTGGCAAAAGCTGGCTGGCCAGCGAAATCCAGCGGCATTTTGGCGGCGTGGTGGTTGACGAGTACGTCCGCGACTTTATTGATCAGCAGCAACGCGACACGGTGTACACCGATATCCCGGCAATCGCTCAAGGACAGCTGGATCGAGAAGACGCCGCCCGCGCTACCGCCTGCGCGCTGGTCATTCTCGACACGCACTTGCTGAGCAACATACTTTGGAGTCATGCGTTGTTTGGGGATTGTCCGGCCTGGGTCGAGCAGCAATTACTGCAACGCCATTACGACCTGCATTTGTTGCTGGCACCCGAAGGGGTCGACTGGATCAGTGACGGCCAACGCTGTCAGCCAGAACTTGCGTCACGCCAGACGTTCTTTTCAGCCAGTCAGCACTGGCTGGAAGCCCATCAGCAGCCGTACGAAGTCATCAGCGGGGATTGGATCAAGCGGCGGATACAGGCTTTCGCTGCTGTTCGGGGACTGCTCGCTGGCGACTGACTGCCCGGCGTAAATACCCCAACGCATCATCGAATCTGGTGTTTGTGCAGCAATCGGTAAAACGTCGGACGTGACACCCCCAAAACCTTGGCCGCAACGCTGAGGTTATCACTATGGCGGGTCAGCACATCACACAGTGCCTGACGCTCGGCCCGGGACTTGTATTCATCCAGGGTGCCCATGCTGGTGGCGACGTCTTCTTCACCCAGCAACCCGAGATCAGATGCTTCAATCTGGCGACCTTCCGCCAGGACCAGGCCGCGCCGCACCCGATTTGCCAGTTCCCGCACATTTCCCGGCCAGTCATGCTTGCCCATCGCGATCAATGCGTCCTGACTGAAGTTACGCGCTCGACGTCCGGTTTCCTGACTGTAGAAATGTGCGAAATGGTTGGCTAACAAGGCCAGGTCGCCATGCCGCTCACGTAACGGCGCCGTACCGACTTGCAGAACGTTGAGCCGATAGTACAAGTCTTCGCGAAAACGCTTTTTGCGAATGGCGGCCTCAAGGTCGACATGCGTGGCCGCCAGCACCCGGATATCAACCGGAATCGGCTCGCTGCCGCCGATACGCTCGATATGCCGGTCTTGCAGAAACCGCAGCAGGTTGGCTTGCAGATCCATAGGCAGATCGCCTATCTCATCGAGAAATAACGTTCCGCCATCAGCAGCTTCAATCTGGCCAATCTTGCGCTCATGAGCACCTTCGAATGCTCCTTGCTCGTAGCCGAACAATTCCGCGTGAATCAGATGCTCCGGAATAGCGCCGCAATTGATCGCAACGAAGGGTTTGTGTCGGCGATGCGACTGCATATGCAAAGTGCGTGCGACCAGTTCTTTGCCGGTCCCGCTTTCACCACGAATCAGCACCGGTGATTCAGTGGGTGCCAGTTTGCTCAACAATCTGCGCAATTCGCGAATTGGTCGACTTTCACCGAGCATCTCGTGCTCCTGGCCCGACACATAGGTGCTGCCCTGAGACCGCAACCGCGCCATGCCGAATGCACGGCCCAAGGTCACTTGCATACGGGCGACATCAAAAGGCAGCGTATGAAAATCAAAAAACCATTCACACACGAAGTCGCCGATCTTCTCCCGGCGTAGATCATCAGGTGTAAGCACAGCGATCCACTCGGTGTGGCTGCGGGTAATCAGCTCCTTGACCAACTCGGGGTGGTCGAAGTGATAAGGCATCAAGCGAATCAGGCCCACATCACAGCTGCGGCCGATGGCAGACTCCAGAGTGCTGCTATCGACGTCCCAGCCTGCAGCGCGCAGGACGGGGATAAGCTGGTGACAGTCATCGCATGGATCAACAATTAATAGACGTCGCTGTGGTGCCGATTCATGCATAAGAATTCCCTGGCGCCTTGATTCCAAAATTAATGAAGAAAGTTTTTTATAAACAGACAGTTGGCGAGCACGATCCTTACATTAGCAAAAATTTGACACGCACTTGTACCGTTTAACTATAAGGCTAAGATCGAAATGTAATTAGGCGACTAACCGGGTGGATTTTCATTAATGAGACGGTTCGCCAATAGGCTTAGTTGCCCGTTAGTTCGCGCTGACAGCTTGTCTGGAGGCTGCGAAATACGTGGCACCTGTAAAAAAATCAAAAAATATAGGCGCGTGATGTGACTCAACCCCGGTCAATTGGCATCAACACAAGTAACCAGCCGAACGGTATGCCCACCGACGGCGACGAACTTGATACGGGCCATTTGAGGAATAGATCATGAACGCCCCATTGCGCTTCAACGATGCACTGCTGATCGCTGGACACGCCTTCGAACCCTTCAAGTGCGTGGCGTGGGCGCCACAAGACGGTAACGGCGAACTGAGTCTGAGCGTCATCGACCGGACCAGCACCCGCATTGGTCACAGCCAGATTCCACGCAGTGCCTATTCGGACCCTGCGCAACTGGCGAGCATGCTTGAACATGCGCGCGCCGCTATCAGCAATGAAGGTTATCGACTTGAGCCGTGGACCATGCCGGCTTGAATGAAAGCTGAGTTAAAGGTCGGCGTCAGCGAGGCTTTCAATATGCCGATAGTCGACCCCGAGCCGGGCAGCCAATTGCTCGGCGCGACCCAGGCGGATCGGTCCGCACTCGATATCGATCAACAAGCCTGGGCAACTGAATGTTACCAGCGCCGCTTGATCCTTTACCCGGCCATCCGTCATGACCAGCAATCGATGCTGCTCTGCCGGATAGCGCTTTTGCCGCAAGGCTAGCCACTGGGCAGCCTGATCAAACGCGGCAAACAACGGCGTGCCACCGCCTGCCCCGAGGCTGTCCAGCCAGGGTTGCAGCGCTTTCGAAGCCTTCAGACCCTGGTGTTGCCAGCGGGGCGCACTTCCAGTGGCAGTCAGCAGCGCCAGTCGTACCCGGCGGCGATAAGCATCATCGAACACTTGAGCGAGCACACCTTTAGCGAGGCTCAACGCCTGATGACGTCGCGTGGAAGCCGAGGCGTCGACGATGATCAACCACATTTCACCGGATTGACTGCTGCGCGGCTGACGCACCAGATCGCTGCGCAGTTGAGGCCGCCCACGCAACAAAGTGGGAACCCAGGCAATGTGTCCGTCGCCAGCGTTGCGTGGCGCACCGCTTTTTCCTCCTTTCAGCAGTCCAGGGCGAGGATTGGCATCCGCCCCCAAGGTTGCGCGGGAGCGGATGCCTAAGGCTTTTTTGGCCAGCTCGGTACGTCGCGCCGAGTGCCTACAGGCATTGGCTGCGGCGCAAGCTCACCCCAACTGCCCTGGCCCTGTTCTTTTTCTGAAGCCTCTTGCGGGTTTGGCTGCCGGGTCTGCGGTGCCGGGCTCTGCGCCTCGGACGGCGGGAGATGTCGGCGCCGATGACGCAAGGCGAACTCGGCAACGGCATCAATATCCTGCTCTTCTATGACGCCATCGCCACGCCATGCCGCGTGGGCACGGGCCGCTCTGAGCCAGACCAGATCGGCGCGCATGCCGTCGACGCCAGCGGCGAAACAGCGCTCGGTGATGGTCTGCAGCGCCTGATCGTCCAGGGCGATGCTGTCCAGCAACTGGCGCGCCTGCTCACAGCGTTGGCGTAGTGCGTCCTGCTGAGTTTGCCACTGCGCGCAGAACCCCTGAGGATCACTGTCAAAATCCAGTCGGCGACGAATGATTTGCCCGCGCTCGACCGGCAAAGTTTGCCCGCTCAACGCGACATTCAGGCCAAAGCGGTCCAGCAGTTGCGGGCGTAGCTCGCCTTCCTCAGGGTTCATCGTGCCAATTAATACAAAACGCGCGGGATGGCGATGGGAAATGCCGTCCCGCTCCACCAGATTGATACCGCTGGCGGCGACGTCCAGCAGCAGGTCGACCAAGTGATCCGGCAGCAGGTTTACCTCATCGACATACAGAACCCCGCCGTCGGCTTTGGCCAGCACTCCCGGGGAAAACTGCGCGCGGCCCTCGCTCAGCGCCGCGTCCAGGTCCAGCGTACCCACCAGACGCTCTTCAGTGGTTCCCAGTGGCAAGGTAACAAATTGTCCGCTGGCGAGCAGGTCAGCCAGCCCGCGGGCCAGGGTCGACTTGGCCATACCGCGCGGCCCTTCGATGAGCACGCCGCCAATCCTTGGGTCGATGGCCGTCAGGCACAGGGCCAGTTTCAGATCATCGGAGCCCACTACCGCCGCCAGTGGGAAATGAGGAGTTTCGCTCATGGTCGTCTCGTGCACCGTCATCAGTTTTCTTCTATGTCCAGCAACAGGGTTTCCAGCGCCTCACGATAATCACCGGGTTCTTGCCAAAGGCCGCGCTGCTGGGCTTCAAGCATACGTTCGGTCATATCGCGCAAAGCGTCAGGGTTGTGTTGCTGGATGAAATCACGGGTCGATGGATCCAGCAGATAGGCGTCGGCCAGCATTGCGTATTGGTGATCGTCGATCAGTTCGGTGGTGGCATCGAAGGCGAAGAGGAAGTCCACTGTCGCGGCCATTTCGAATGCGCCTTTGTAACCGTGGCGTTTAACCCCGTCGATCCATTTCGGATTGGCCGCACGGGAGCGTATCACTCGATTCAGTTCTTCCTTGAGCGTGCGAATCTTCGGCAGATCCGGCTGGCTGTGATCGCCGTGATAGCTGGCGGTCTTAGTCCCGCTCAGGCTTTCTGCAGCGGCGAGCATCCCGCCCTGAAACTGGTAATAGTCATTGGAGTCGAGCAAGTCATGCTCGCGATTGTCCTGGTTTTGCAGAACTGCCTGGACCTGCGACAAGCGCTGAGCGAAACGTTCCCGGGCCGGAGTGCCTTCGTCGCCACCGCCATAAGCGTAGCCGCCCCAATTCAGGTAGACCTCGGCCAGATCGTCGCGGCTCTGCCACAAGCGCCCATCAATGGCGCCCTGCACGCCCGCGCCATAAGCCCCCGGCTTGGCACCGAAGATTCGCCAGCCCGCCTGTCGTGCTGCATCTTCCTTAGCCATCCCGGTGCTTTCAAGAGCAGCGCGCTCCTGGCGAACCTTGGCCGCCAGCGGGTTCATGTCATCCGGTTCATCCAGATCCGCCACCGCTTGCACCGCAGCGTCAAAGAGCCGAATCAGGTTGGAGAACGCATCGCGGAAAAACCCCGACACCCGCAGCGTGACATCCACTCGCGGCCGATCCAGCAGACTCAACGGCAGAATCTCGAAATCATCGACTCGCTGGCTGCCCGTCGCCCAGACCGGACGCACGCCCATCAGCGCCATGGCCTGAGCGATATCGTCACCGCCAGTACGCATCGTGGCGGTGCCCCAGACTGAAAGACCAAGTTGATGTAAATGATCACCATTGTCTTGCAAGTGCCTTTCCAGCAACAAGTTTGCCGACTGGAAGCCGATACGCCAGGCCGTGGTGGTTGGCAGGTTGCGCACATCCACGGAGAAAAAATTGCGCCCGGTCGGCAACACATCCAGACGCCCACGACTTGGCGCACCGCTGGGGCCGGCGGGGACAAAACGCCCATTCAAGGCGTCCAGCAACCCCTGGATTTCTCCGGGTCCGCAAGCATCCAGGCGCGGCGCAACAACTTCGCGTAGATTATCAACAATCAAATTCAACTCGTTGTTAACAATCGATATTTTTCCATCACAACCTGCAACCGCTTGCGCTATCAACCAGGCAGCGTAGAGCTCAAGCCGCTCCCGAGTATCCCCCGCCGTTCGCCAGGGGTCCGAGCTGACTTCAAGTAAAACCTGAGGTTTAGGCCCCTCCCAGGGCTGCGCCAGTTCGCAGTCCAAAGGATCAAAACCCAGCTCGAACGCTTTGCTCAACACTCGCAACAGACTGGCTTGCGCACCTCGTCCGTCACCGCGCGGAATACGCAGCAGAGCCAGCAACGTATCGATACGCAGACGCCCGCTCGGAGATTCGCCGAAGATATGCAGACCGTCGCGAATCTGCGATTCCTTCAGATCGCACAAATAGGTGTCCAGACGCGGCAGCCAGGTTGCGGTGTCGCTGTCATTGACCGACTCAAGTGCGAGCTCACGATCGATATGGGTCTTGCGCACCAGCTTGAGGATGTCGCGCTGCAGCTCAAGGGCGCGGCGCGGGTCGAGCAGCTGGGCGTCGTAGTATTCGTCGGCGAGCAATTCAAGGTCACGCAACGGCCCGTATGTCTCGGCGCGGGTCAGTGGCGGCATCAAGTGATCGATAATGACCGCCTGGGTGCGCCGCTTAGCCTGCGCGCCCTCGCCCGGATCGTTGACGATAAACGGATAGATATTCGGCATCGCGCCCAGCGCCACATCTGGCCAGCAACTTTCGGACAAACCAACGCCTTTGCCCGGCAACCACTCCAGATTGCCGTGTTTGCCCACATGAATCAGCGCATTAGCGCCATAGACGTTGCGCAACCAGAAGTAGAACGCCAGGTAGCCATGGGGCGGCACCAGGTCCGGGTCGTGATAGACCGCGCTATGGTCCACCTGATAACCCCGGGCTGGCTGGATGCCGATGAAGGTCAGGCCGAAGCGCAACCCGGCTATCATCATCCGCCCGGCGCGGAACATCGGATCAGCGTCCGGCGCACCCCAGCGGGCGTTGACCGCCTCCCGATTGGCCACTGGCATTGCATTGAAGGCGGCAAGGTATTCATCCAGCGCCATGCTTTGCTGGCACGGGCGTAAATCCAGACTGTCCAGATCATTGGTGACCCCGCCAAGCAGTTGCTGGATCAACGCAGTGCCGGACTCAGGCAGGGGCGAAAGTGGATAACCTTCACCCTGCATGGCGCGCAGAATGTTCAGCGCCGCCGCTGGAGTATCGAGGCCTACGCCGTTGCCAATGCGCCCGTCACGGGTCGGGTAATTGGCCAGGATCAAGGCAACGCGTTTGTCGGCGTTGGGCAAGCGCGCCAGCAGAATCCAGCGCCGCGCCAGTTCGGCGACAAAGTCCATCCGTTCCGGTTGAGCGCGGTAGCAGACCACGTCCGACTGGCTGCGCTCACTGTGCCAGGCCAGATCCTTGAAGCTGATCGGCCGACTGATGATTCGTCCATCCAGTTCCGGCAAGGCAATGTGCATCGCCAGATCCCGGGCACCCAGGCCTTGTTCGCTCGCGCGCCAGCCAGGTTCGTTGTCCTGCGCGCAGATCGCCTGAATAACCGGGATATTGCGGCGAAACGGCCTTAGGTGCGGCGCTTCCGGACTGGACTGGGCAAAGCCGGTGGTATTGAGGATCAACTCAGCCTCAACCTCATCCAGCCAGTCTTCCACCAGTGTTATACAGCCCGCTTCTTTAAGACTGGCCACCGCAATCGGCAGCGGATTCAAACCCTGCGCCTGCAAGCGCAGACAAAACTCATCAATAAAGGCGGTATTGGCCGCCTGCAGATGGGAGCGATAAAACAGCAACGCCACAACCGGTTGCCCAGCTTGCCAGTCGGCCTGCCAATCATTGAGTTCAGCACGGGGCTTGTTCGGGTGATAGATCGTCGTGCGCGGCAAGGGCTGTGGTTCGGACCACGAGTAATCGCGCCCCAGCCAGCCGCTCGCCAGACAGCGATAGAGTTCCTGGGCGTTGTGCATGCCGCCCTGACGCAAGAACTGCCAAAGACGCTGGCAGTCCTCGGCGGCGACAGTGCTCAGATCGGTCAGCTCCGGGTCCGCGTTGTCGCAACCCGGCACCAGAATGACCTGCACCCCTCGCCCGGCCAGCTCGATCAGCCGCTCGACGCCGTAGCGCCAGTAGCCGATGCCGCCATGCAAGGAAATGAGGATGACTTTCGCGTGGCGCAGCACTTGGTCGACATAAAGGTCAACCGAGGCGTGATTCTGCACCTGCATCGGATTGGCCAGACGCAGGCTCGGGTAGTCGTCGGGTAACTGCTGCGCAGCTTCGGCGAGCAAGGCCAGGCTTGAGTCGCCGCTACAGAGAATCACCAGCTCGGCGGGGGTTTGGCCCAGGTCGGCGATGCTGTCGTCCGGCACGAAACCACCGGGCTGGGTTCTCAGTAGGTGCATGGGTCAGCCAGCAACCGCAGCACGCAGTTGTGCTTCAAGTACCGCTGCGTCCAGTTTCTGGCCAATCAACACCAGGTTGGTTGCGCGCTCTTCGTCAACGCCCCAGGCGCGGTCGAAATGCTTGTCGAAGCGCGTGCCGACGCCTTGAATCAGCAAGCGCATTGGCTTGCCGGGAATGGCCGCAAACCCCTTGACGCGCAAGACGCCATGTTCGACAACCAGCCGAGTCAGCGCATCGAGCAGCGCACTTTCATCGGCCTGTGGCAGCTTGATCGAAATCGAGTCGAAAGCGTCATGATCATGATCGTCATGATCGTCGCCTTCGTGGTGATCGTGGTGAGTTTTCCGGGCGTCGATATGCAGTTCCGATTCAGCCCCCAGACCCAGCAATACGCTGATTGGCAACCGGCCGCTGCTGGCTTCGATGACCTTGACCGCCGGCGGCAACTCTTCGGACACCTCGGCACGCACGGCAGCCAGACCTGCGGCGTCGATCATGTCGGCTTTGTTGAGGATGACGAGGTCGGCACTGGCCAGTTGGTCGGCAAACAACTCGTGCAGTGGCGATTCGTGGTCCAGATTCGGATCAAGCTTGCGCTGGGCATCGACCTGATCAGGAAATGCCGCGAAGGTGCCAGCCAGCACTGCCGGGCTGTCGACCACGGTAATCACGGCATCCACGGTGCAGGCGTTGCGGATTTCCGGCCATTGGAAGGCTTGTACCAGTGGCTTGGGCAATGCCAGGCCGGAGGTTTCGATGAGGATGTGATCAAGATCGCCACGACGCGCCACCAGTTCGCGCATCACAGGGAAGAATTCTTCCTGGACGGTGCAGCACAAGCAACCGTTGGCCAGCTCGTAAACCCTGCCGTTGGCTTCTTCTTCGGTGCAGCCGATGGTGCATTGCTTGAGGATTTCGCCATCGATGCCCAGCTCGCCGAATTCGTTGACGATTACCGCGATGCGGCGGCCTTCGGCGTTGTCGAGCATATGGCGCAACAGCGTGGTTTTACCCGAGCCCAAAAAGCCGGTAACGATGGTGACGGGAAGTTTGGCCAGTGTTTTCATCAGGTGCCCTTTGGCAAAGCGGCGGGCAAACAGGACGAAAATCCGGTGATCAGCCACAGGACTGGATTCGCCACCGGATCACCCCGCCCGGTTGTAGTGAGAATTTGCAGGGCAAGATGCCCAGGTCGAGGCAGGTCTCCTGGCTTGCGGTTACGGGTGAACTTCCACCTGCAATTCATGGCGCCTTCCCGCTTGTCGCAGTGGCTGTGCAATGAACCTGACCGCTTACAGTTGCGGGGGCAGCCGCGGCATTGACCGCGTTCCCATCTTAGCTGTGCGCTTTCCGGCTGCAGGGCAGCGGGTGCAGGGCACAGAACCTCGAACCGGCAAGGCTACGCAGTGACCATCGACAGGTCAATCACCAGCCAGCGCCCGACGCGAACTGATTGACGTTCAGCGCCAGCCCATGCTCTCCTGTACGCCTTGTTCGGGTGCCCTTCACAGGGTGAAACGGGAAACCGGTGCGTTCAGGCCTCATGGCTTGTGCAAGTCCGGCGCTGCCCCCGCAACGGTAAGCGAGTGAAGAGTCAGATCCACTGTGGCCGGCAACGGCATGGGAAGGCGGCTTTTTCAGGTTGAGCAATCAGCCCCTCGCAAGCCCGGAGACCGGCCCGACATGAAACTTCTGACAAACCCGCGGTGGGCGGGCGCTGTTGATCTCTGCTGACGCCTGTCAGCGGAGTTCCCGTGCGTTCCCCTCACCTTGCCGACATCCAAGAGGGAAGCGCCATGTCGATCAGTACAACCAGTCATTCCGCCAGTACGACCACTGCCACCCAGACTCAACGCCTGACCGCCGCGCTCAGCGCTGCCATTCTCGGCGCGTGCCTGGTGTACTTTGCCGGTTTCTCGCACATCGACGCCGTGCACAATGCCGCGCATGACACCCGCCACAGCTCTGCCTTTCCTTGCCATTGAGACTGATGCCATGTTCAAGCGAATTGCTCAAACGGCGGGTTTCACCGGCCTGATTGCCGCGCTGTTTCTGACCCTGCTGCAAAGCTTCTGGGTCGTGCCGCTGATTCTGCAAGCCGAAACCTACGAGAACGCTCCGACCGAACAGGTTCACGAGCACGCCGAAAACGCCCCGACCGGTCATGTGCACAACGAAGAAGCCTGGTCTCCGCAGGATGGCTGGCAGCGCATTCTGTCCACTACCGGTGGCAATCTGGTAGTCGCGGTAGGCTTCGCGCTGATGCTGGCCGGCCTTTATACCTTGCGTGCTCCGGGCAAAACCTCCCAAGGCGTACTGTGGGGATTGGCCGGTTTTGCGGTGTTCACCCTCGCGCCGACCCTTGGCCTGCCGCCAGAACTGCCGGGCACTGCTGCAGCGGACCTGACCCAACGGCAAATCTGGTGGATCGGCACCGCAGCGTCCACCGCCGTCGCGCTCGCCTTGATCGTGTTTGGCAAGAACTGGCTGCTTAAAGTGTTGGGCGTGGCGATTCTGGTCGTGCCGCATATCATCGGCGCGCCACAACCGCCCGTGCATGAAAGCCTGGCGCCTGAGGCACTTGAGTCGCAATTCAAGATCGCCTCGCTGCTGACCAACGCGCTGTTCTGGATTGCCATGGGCGTGATCAGCGCCTGGCTGTTCCGCCGTAACAACACCGACCTTGATCAAGCCTGATCAATTGCGGCCGACGCTGGTGGCCGGGCTCGGCTGCCAACGCGGATGTTCCGCTGGCGTAATGCTTGAGTTAATCGAACACAGCCTTCGCGGTCATGACCTTGAGTTGCAAGACCTCAGCGCCCTCGCCTCCATCGACCTGAAAAGCGACGAGCCTGGGTTGCTGGAGCTGGCTCTGCGGCTTCGCTTACCGCTGACAGTCTTCAGCGCACAACAACTCAACGCCTATGAAGCGCAATTGACGCATCGTTCGTTGACCACCTTCGAGCACACCGGCTGTTATGGGGTTGCGGAGAGCGCAGCATTAGCGTTGGCCAACCGATCAGGTCCTGCACGCTTGCTTATCCCACGGGTCAATAATCGGCAGGCAACATTTGCCTTGGCCAGCACCCTGCTCGATAGCCGATAATCCCGCCTCTCACGCCGCTTTCACTCAAGAATCTGGAGTTTCCATGACCGTTTTTTTCATCGGCGCAGGCCCTGGCGATCCGGAGTTGATCACGGTCAAGGGGCAACGTCTGATCCGTAGTTGTCCGGTGATCATCTATGCGGGATCGCTGGTGCCAACGGCGGTGCTGGACGGTCATAACGCCGTGCAGATCAGCAATAGTGCCGAATTGCATCTCGAACAGATCATCGCCTTGATGAAATCCGCTCATGAACAGGGCCAGGATGTCGCTCGCGTGCATTCAGGCGACCCAAGCCTGTATGGCGCCATTGGCGAGCAGATCCGTCATTTACGCGAATCGAACATTCCGTTCGAGATCATTCCCGGCGTTACCGCCACCGCTGCGTGCGCCGCCCTGCTAGGCGCTGAGCTGACGCTGCCGGACATCTCGCAGAGCGTGATTCTCACCCGTTTCGCCGACAAGACCACGATGCCGCCCGGCGAAGAGCTGGCGAGCCTGGCGCAGCATCGCGCCACCATGGCGATTCACTTGGGGGTCAACAATCTGCACAAGATCGTTGCCGAACTGCTGCCCCATTACGGCAGTGACTGCCCGATTGCCGTGGTGCATCGCGCCAGCTGGCCGGATCAGGACTGGGCCCTGGGCACGCTGGCGGACATCGAGGACAAGGTGCGTGTTAAAGGCTTTCGGCGTACGGCGCTGATTCTGGTGGGACGCGTTCTGGCGGACGATAGCTTTGGGGAGTCGTCGCTGTATCGTGCGGGACATGCGCATTTGTTCAGGCCGTGAAACGGCAGCCACAAAAAACCCCGAACGCGTCGGGGTTTTGTGGGTATTGAAAACCGCTTAGTAGTAAGCGTTCTCTTTCTGGGTGTGGTCGGTGACATCACGCACACCGCTCAGCTCGGGAATACGTTCGAGCAAGGTGCGCTCGATGCCTTCCTTGAGCGTCACATCGGCCTGACCGCAACCCTGGCAACCGCCACCGAATTGCAGCACAGCGATGTTCTTGTCTTCTTCTTCGACGACGTCGATCAGTGTCACCTGGCCGCCGTGGCTGGCAAGACCGGGATTGATCTCGGTTTGCAGGTAATAGCTGATGCGCTCGTTGATCGGGCTGTCGGCATTGACCATGGGTACTTTGGCGTTTGGCGCCTTGATGGTCAGCTGGCCGCCCATGCGGTCTGTGGCGTAATCGACGACGGCATCGTCGAGAAACGCTTCGCTGAAGTTATCGATCCAGGCCGTGAAGCTTTTCAGGCCAATGGCCTTGTCTTCCGGTTTCTCTTCGCCCGGCTTGCAATAAGCAATGCAGGTCTCAGCGTATTGGGTGCCAGGTTGGGTAATAAACACGCGGATGCCGATGCCCGGGGTGTTCTGCTTTTCGAGCAGATCGGCCAGATAGTCGTGGGCAGCATCGGTAATAATGATAGCGGTCATGAAAATTCCTCGCAGACGTGCCGGCAGTTTACGCCAATCGGCGGCGTCATACAAAGTCCTAGTGTTTTTGTCGGAAAAGAGCAGGTCGGGGAAGAGCCGGTCGCAAATGCGCCGGCCAGGAAAGAGCCAATCAGGAAAGAACTTGCGCGGCGTCAGCGCTGCGGCGCTTGTCCAGCCAGCCTTTCATACGGCGATACAGGCCTTTTTCCAGCCATTCATAACTGCCCCACGCGCCCAAACCGATGACGGGCACGCATACCGCGAACACCAGATACGGATTCAGGGCGAAATGCTCGGCCGCCAGCCAGCCGGCATACAGCACCAACACATGCAGCAGATACACCGAATACGAGCAATCTCCGAGAACCTTGAGCAGCCGGTTACCCCGGAAACATGGCTCCAGGGAAATGCACGACAAAACAATCAACGCGCTGGGCACGCCCCAATTAAGCAAGCGCTCCGCTGGAGTCAGGTGGTAGATCGCGACCAGAGCGGCGGCGATGCCGAGCAGTGGCAACCAGACCCCTTCTTTGATCCAGCCCTTGCGATAGATGATCCCGATGCCGATACCCAGCAGAAACTCATAGACGATGTCATTGCCGTAGAAGCGGCTGATCAGCCCGGAGCGCGCCAGCACTTCGCTGACGGCAAACAGCGCGGCGGCAACGATCAGCGGACGATGGCGTTGCTGAAACAGAAACACCGTCGAAAACAACAGGTAGAACAGCATTTCATAGTTCAGCGTCCAGCCGACATTCAGCGTGGGATACAGCCCATAGCCGCCGGGATTTTCAGAGGGAATGAACAGCAACGACAGCAGGAAATTCTGCCAGCTGATGACCTGATGGGGCAGCAAAGGCGCGGCGAAAACCAGAAGCAGCCCCATTACGGCGGTGTAAAACCAGTAGGCAGGAACGATGCGGATAATCCGGTTAAGCATGAAACGACTGGCTGGCATGTCGGTATTTTGTGTCGAAAGAAAAATCACCAGCCCGCTGATGACGAAAAAAATGTCGACACCTACAGCACCTTTGGCAACGAAAAACTGACCTATCGGGCCCGAGGCATGGAAGTCGAAAAAAATCTGCATGAAGTGATGACACACCACTGCCCATGCGGCGAGTGCCCGCAAGGCTTGAACCGAAATCAACATCTATAAACAACCTCTGTCGCCTGACTTTTGAATCGCAGCCCGGGAAGGCAAACGAGAAGCGCGCCTCCGGACACTCGTGGAGTCGGACCACGTTTTCGAGGAAAAGATCAGAGAAACTGACTAAAGGGGGTAAATCAAAAGATGGCCGCAAGCCATGTTCCATAAGGCCTTCGCTCAAATTTCCCCTTGTGAGCGGGCTCCGCAGAGGTCATGAGCAGCCCTGCAAAAAAAAGCGTGCCGGACATCGGCTAACATGAACAACATTCATGCAAAAGGGTAATCAACACTAAAAGTGTTCGGGTTTGATATCATCTCGGCCTTTCTGTATCGACCTTTTCCAGGTAGCCCTATGTCTGACCGCACCGCTCGCCATCACGCTCTCCAGCAAGCTCTTCAACAGAGGATTCTGGTCCTCGACGGCGGCATGGGCACCATGATCCAGAGCTACCGTCTTGAAGAGCAGGATTACCGTGGCAAACGTTTCGCCGACTGGCCAAGTGATGTCAAAGGTAATAACGACCTGCTGATCCTGACCCGCCCGGATGTCATCGGCGCCATCGAAAAAGCTTATCTGGACGCTGGCGCGGACATCCTGGAAACCAACACGTTTAACGCCACCCAGGTTTCCCAGGCCGATTACGGCATGGAAGAGCTGGTGTATGAGCTGAACGTCGAAGGCGCGCGCCTGGCTCGTAAAGTAGCCGATGCGAAAACCCTGGAAACTCCGGACAAGCCGCGTTTTGTCGCTGGCGTGCTCGGCCCCACCAGCCGCACCTGCTCGCTGTCACCGGACGTGAACAACCCCGGCTATCGCAACGTCACCTTCGATGAGCTGGTAGAAAACTACACCGAAGCCACCAAAGGCCTGATCGAGGGCGGCGCTGACCTGATCCTGATTGAGACCATCTTTGACACCCTCAATGCCAAGGCGGCGATCTTCGCCGTGCAGGGCGTGTTCGAAGAACTCGGCTTCGAATTGCCAATCATGATTTCCGGCACCATCACCGACGCCTCGGGGCGTACGCTTTCCGGGCAGACCACTGAAGCCTTCTGGAACTCGGTCAGCCACGCCAAACCTATTTCCGTAGGCCTGAACTGCGCACTGGGCGCCAGTGAGTTGCGCCCTTATCTGCAAGAGCTGTCCAACAAGGCCAGCACGCGGATTTCGGCGCACCCCAATGCCGGCCTGCCCAACGAATTCGGCGAGTACGACGAAACTCCGGCGCAAACCGCGCTGGTCATCGAAGAGTTCGCCCAGAGTGGTTTTCTTAACATTGTCGGCGGTTGCTGCGGCACAACTCCGGGCCACATCAAGGCCATCGCCGAAGCGGTCAGCAAATATGCGCCGCGTGAAATCCCGGATATTCCGAAAGCCTGCCGCCTGTCGGGCCTTGAGCCGTTCACCATCGATCGCCAGTCGCTGTTCATCAACGTCGGCGAACGTACCAACATCACTGGCTCCGCCCGTTTTGCCCGCCTGATCCGTGAAGATAACTACACCGAAGCCCTGGAAGTCGCCCTGCAACAGGTCGAAGCCGGTGCCCAGGTGATCGACATCAACATGGACGAAGGCATGCTGGATTCGAAGAAGGCCATGGTGACCTTCCTCAACCTGATTGCTGGCGAGCCGGATATCTCGCGCGTGCCGATCATGATCGACTCGTCCAAATGGGAAGTGATCGAAGCCGGTCTCAAGTGCATTCAAGGCAAAGGCATCGTCAACTCCATCAGCATGAAGGAAGGCGTCGAGCAATTCATTCATCACGCCAGACTGTGCAAGCGCTATGGTGCGGCCGTGGTAGTGATGGCATTTGACGAGAAAGGCCAGGCCGACACCGAAACGCGCAAGAAAGAAATCTGCAAGCGCTCTTACGACATCCTGGTCAATGAAGTGGGCTTCCCGCCGGAAGACATCATTTTCGACCCGAACATCTTCGCCATCGCCACCGGTATCGAGGAGCACAACAACTACGCTGTCGACTTCATCAATGCCTGTGCGTACATCCGCGACAACCTGCCCCACGCGTTGACTTCGGGCGGCGTGTCCAACGTGTCGTTCTCGTTCCGGGGCAACAACCCGGTGCGCGAGGCGATCCACTCGGTGTTCCTGCTGCACGCGATTCGCAACGGCCTGACCATGGGCATCGTCAATGCCGGTCAGCTGGAGATCTACGACCAGATCCCGGCCGAGCTGCGCAATTGCGTGGAAGATGTGGTGCTCAACCGCAATCCGGAAGGCACGGACGCGCTGCTGGCGATTGCCGACAAGTTCAAGGGCGACGGCAGCGTCAAGGAAGCTGAAACCGAAGAATGGCGTGGCTGGCCGGTGAACAAGCGCCTGGAACATGCGCTGGTCAAAGGTATTACCACGCACATCGTCGAAGACACCGAAGAATCCCGCCAATCGTTCGCCCGCCCGATCGAGGTGATCGAAGGCCCGCTGATGTCCGGCATGAATATCGTCGGCGATCTGTTCGGCTCGGGGAAAATGTTTCTGCCTCAGGTGGTGAAATCCGCTCGGGTGATGAAACAGGCTGTGGCCCACTTGATTCCGTTCATTGAACTGGAAAAAGGCGATAAGCCGGAAGCCAAGGGCAAGATCCTCATGGCGACGGTCAAGGGCGACGTCCACGATATCGGCAAGAATATCGTCGGCGTGGTACTCGGCTGTAACGGCTACGACGTTGTCGATCTCGGCGTCATGGTCCCGGCGGAAAAGATCCTGCAGGTCGCCAAAGAACAGAAGTGCGACATTATTGGCCTGTCTGGCTTGATCACACCTTCGCTGGACGAAATGGTCCACGTCGCCCGGGAAATGCAGCGTCAGGACTTCCATCTTCCGCTGATGATCGGCGGCGCCACGACGTCCAAGGCGCACACGGCGGTGAAGATCGAACCCAAGTACAGCAATGACGCGGTCATCTACGTCACTGATGCGTCCCGCGCCGTAGGCGTGGCGACTCAGCTGCTGTCCAAGGAACTGAAGCCTGCGTTCATCGAGAAGACCCGCCTGGAATACATCGAGGTCCGCGAACGCACCTCGGCGCGTAGCGCCCGCACCGAACGCCTGAGCTATGGCGCGGCGGTCGCCAAGAAGCCACAGTTCGAGTGGGAAACCTATACCCCGGTGAAGCCGACCTTTACCGGCGCCAAAGTGCTGGAAAATATCGACCTCGACGTGTTGGCCGAATACATCGACTGGACGCCGTTCTTCATCTCCTGGGATCTGGCCGGTAAATACCCGCGCATCCTCACCGACGAAGTCGTGGGTGAAGCCGCGACTTCGCTGTTTGCTGACGCACAGGAGCTGCTGCGCAAGCTGATCGACGAGAAACTGATCAGTGCCCGTGCGGTGTTCGGCTTCTGGCCGGCGAATCAGGTGGATGAAGATGACCTGGAAGTTTATGGCGACGACGGCAAGCCAATCGCCAAACTGCACCATTTGCGCCAGCAGATCATCAAGACCGATGGCAAACCGAACTTTTCCCTGGCCGACTTCGTCGCGCCCAAGAGCAGCGGCGTGACGGATTATGTCGGTGGGTTTATCACCACCGCCGGCATTGGCGCAGAAGAAGTCTCCAAGGGTTACCAGGACAAGGGCGATGATTACAACGCGATCATGGTCAAAGCCCTGGCTGACCGTCTCGCCGAAGCGTGCGCTGAATGGCTGCACCAACAGGTTCGTAAAGAATACTGGGGTTATGCCAGGGACGAGCAACTGGGCAATGACGAGCTGATCAAGGAACAATATGTCGGCATCCGCCCTGCCCCAGGCTATCCGGCCTGCCCGGACCACACGGAAAAAGGCACCCTTTTCGAACTGCTGGACCCAATGCCCGATGGCCAGCCAGGCAAAAGCGGCGTGTTCCTCACCGAGCACTACGCCATGTTCCCGGCAGCAGCGGTCAGCGGCTGGTACTTCGCCCACCCGCAAGCGCAGTATTTCGCCGTAGGCAAGGTCGATAAGGATCAGGTCGAAAGCTACACCGCCCGTAAAGGCCAGGAGTTGAGCGTCACCGAACGCTGGCTGGCACCGAACCTGGGCTACGACGAGTAAAGCGCACGCACGTTGGCATGCGAGGAACTGAAGGGGCGCGAGCATGCGCTCCTTTTTTTCGCCTAAGCTTTGTGCGACCTGTTCAACAAACAACCGCGAGGCTGTATGGACGATCCACTCAACAACTCTCCAAATGGCAAGCCGCCGACTTTCTGGCAGATGCTGCACAGCGTCATGGCAGCCGCTTTCGGCGTGCAGAGTGGCAAAAATCGCGAGCGAGACTTCACCCACGGCAAACCCGTGCACTTTGTCGCGCTGGGTCTGCTGTTCACGATTATTTTCGCTGCGATGTTATTCGGCGTGGTGCAGCTGGTGATGCACTTCGCTGTGGGCTAAGCCCAGGGTGCTTCAAGGCTTGAGGGTTTTGCGGATGAACTCGTACTCGGTGCCAGCCGGCTTGCCTTCAAGGCTGAGCTGTCGTACATCAATGCCGAAGTCGTCGCGCTGACTGGCGATGCGAATTCTCGGTATGTCGTCGGGTGTCAGCAGCTTCATCAATTGTGCTTCCCGTGCGCCCATATTATGTCGGGCGCCAGGATCGGTTGCCTCGTAATCGTGCAGCAACACCATGGCCAGGCCGCCCAGCATGAAATGGCCGCCGGCAATCACACTCAGACGCCCATCCTGAACCGCATCCAGCGACGCCGGCGCCCAATTGATCGAGCTGAACAGGATGTCCTTACCTGGCAGCCTGCCATTCTCAGTCCCAGCGTCCATCGCACCGAACGCCATCTGGTCGTTGGCCGTCCAGACCAGACGAATACCGGGATAGCGCTTGAGCAAGATCCTCGCCTGCTCCAGAGCACGATCCCTGCGCCAGCCGCCCAGAACGATCTGACGCAAATGCACTTCGGGATGCTCGGCCAGGGCGCGATACATGCCCTGCTCGCGCTTGAGCGATACCGGCGTGTTGTTGGTGCCAGAAAAAGCCAGCAACTCAACGGGCCTTCCTTTCGCAGCGGCGGAACCCAGGCTGAATAACTGACTCGCGGTGAGGTAACCCGCTTCCTCATCGTTGCCCACCAGACTGCCGATAAAGTCCGGATAGCTTTGCGACAGATCACCGAGGATGGCGATCTGATTCTGCGTAAGGGTATTGTTGACCGCGAACAGCTTCACGCCACTGCCCCTGGACAGGCGCAGAATCTCCGGGGCGACGTTCAACTCGTTGGAGAACACCAGATAATCCGGACGGTTGGTGCCCTGCAGCGCCTCGCGGGCGTACGTCAACAGCTTGCGCGTGTCCCGGTCGGTGTAAATCACCTCAAGGGACATATCGAGCTTTTCAGCCGCCGCGTGCATGAATCTGCCGTACGACTGCCAATAGCCGTCCGAGGTCGGGCCGGGGTTCAGGAAAACCACGGAAACAGCCATGGACGAACTTGCCCATAGGCAACCTGCCGTTAACAGCAAGCCGCGGACAAGCCGGTTGATACCAACAATCGAGCCTTGAATAGAGCCAGACATATTCCCGCCGCGATATGGCATATGAATACGTATCGGCTGCTGACCCGATTATCTGTACCGTTATATTGGAGCAGATTGAGCTACTGGTGACTGACCCAGAAAACCGCGGCCCCCACGACGAGCAATATGATGAAGAAAATGGCCCACGCATCCACATGGCTATCGGATTTGCTGATCTTCGGGTGATTATTCATTGCATCCCTCTTGTCGGTCTTATTTGGGTGGCTGCAAAAAAGAGCTCACAGTCACACTGACTGCTGGCTCGACCTCAGTAAAGTTGACGCATGCCCATATGACAAGCAGGGTTATCCAGGTAACACGGACGGCTTAGTACTTTTGGTTCTGTGCATATATTCAAACTTCACTTTTGCGCATAACTGCAAACTGGTATCTTCCCTCGGCTCCGTTGGGAGTGCGCGGCCGTGCGCGCAGATTTGCCGTTATTGCCTGAGAACAGGACCTATATGTACGTATACGACGAGTACGATCAGCGGATCATCGAGGACCGCGTCAAGCAGTTCCGTGATCAGACCCGACGCTACCTGGCGGGGGAACTCAGCGAAGAAGAGTTTCGTCCGCTGCGCCTGCAAAATGGCCTTTATATTCAGCGCTTTGCGCCGATGTTGCGTGTTGCGGTGCCTTACGGGCAACTCACTTCCCGTCAGGCGCGCATGATGGCGAAGATTGCCCGCGACTACGACAAGGGCTACGCGCACATCAGCACCCGTCAGAACGTTCAGTTCAACTGGCCGGCGCTGGAAGACATTCCCGATATCCTGGCTGAGCTGGCCACTGTGCAAATGCACGCGATCCAGACCAGCGGCAACTGCCTGCGTAACGTGACCACTGATCAGTTCGCCGGCGTTGCTGCCGATGAAGTGGTGGACCCGCGCCCGTGGTGCGAAATCGTGCGTCAATGGACGACTTTCCATCCGGAATTCGCTTACCTGCCGCGCAAGTTCAAAATCGCCATCAATGGTTCCAGCGCTGATCGCGCGGCCATTGAAGTGCACGACATTGGCCTTGAGCCGGTGCTGAACGCTGCGGGTGAGCTGGGCTTTCGCGTTCTGGTCGGCGGCGGCCTGGGCCGTACGCCGGTTGTCGGCGCGTTCATCAATGAGTTCCTGCCGTGGCAGGACTTGTTGAGCTATCTCGACGCCATCCTGCGGGTCTACAACCGCTACGGCCGTCGCGATAACAAGTACAAGGCCCGGATCAAGATTCTGGTCAAGGCACTGACGCCTGAAGTGTTCGCGCAGAAGGTCGAGGCGGAAATGGCTCACCTGCGTGGCGGCCAGACCACGCTGACCGATGCCGAAGTGCATCGCGTCGCCAAACACTTCGTCGACCCTGAATACCGTTCGTTAACTGATCAATCCGCCGAACTGGCTGCATTGGATCAACAGCACCCCGGTTTTGCACGCTGGCGCACCCGCAACGTCCTGGCCCACAAGAAGCCTGGCTATGCGGCCGTGACCCTGTCGCTCAAGCCAACCGGCGTTGCACCCGGCGATGTGACGGACAAGCAACTGGACGGCATCGCCGATCTGGCCGACCGCTACAGCTTCGGGCAGCTGCGCACCTCTCACGAGCAGAACATCATTCTGGCTGACGTTGAGCAGACGCAATTGTTCACCATGTGGAATGAGCTGCGCGAGCAAGGTTTTGCCACGCCGAACATCGGCCTGCTGACCGACATTATCTGCTGCCCTGGCGGCGATTTCTGCTCCCTGGCCAATGCCAAGTCGATCCCGATTGCCGAATCCATCCAGCGTCGTTTCGACGACCTGGATTACCTGTTCGACATCGGCGAGCTGGACCTGAACATTTCCGGTTGCATGAACGCGTGCGGTCACCACCACGTTGGGCATATCGGCATTCTGGGCGTGGACAAGAAAGGCGAAGAGTTCTACCAGGTTTCCCTGGGTGGCAGCGCAAGCCGCGACGCCAGCCTGGGCAAGATTCTCGGCCCGTCCTTCGCCCAGGACGTGATGCCTGATGTCATTGAGAAGCTGATCGACGTCTATGTTGAAAAACGTAACGAAGACGAGCGGTTCATCGATACCTACCAGCGTATCGGTATCGACCCTTTCAAGGAGCGCGTCTATGCAGCGAATCATTAAGAACAACGAAGTCATCGACGAAACCTGGCACTTGCTGCCCAAGGACACGACGCTGGACGGTCTGTCCAACTGTGATGACCTGATCGTGCCGCTGGCGTTGTGGCGCGATCACGCCCACGCCCTCAAGGCCCGTGACGGCGGGCTCGGTGTGTGGCTGGACAGCGATGAAGAAGCCGAAGAAATCGGCGATGACGTCAACGAGTTCCAGGTCATCGCCTTGAACTTTCCGGCGTTCACCGACGGTCGCAACTTCTCCAATGCGCGCTTGCTGCGTGATCGCTATGGCTTCAAAGGCGAGTTACGCGCCATTGGCGACGTGCTACGCGACCAGTTGTTCTACATGCACCGCTGCGGCTTCGATGCCTTCGCGATTCGTGCAGACAAAGACCCCTACGAAGCCCTGGAAGGCCTGCGGGATTTTTCGGTGACGTATCAGGCTTCGGCCGATGAGCCTTTACCGTTGTTTCGCCGACGCTAAGCGACTGTCCGCATGAATAAAGGCCAGGCCGGATTTATCCGGCCTGGCCTTTTTAATGAAGACTCAAACGCTGTTGGCGCCGGGGCCGTCAGCCAGCTCGACCTGAGTCAATTGTTTCATCAGCGCACCTTCGTCCGCCCGACGCTGGCGCAGGATTTCTTCGGCGCAATTCTTGTAGGCGCCATCGGTCATGCCGCCTTCGCTTTGCAGTTCGTCAAGGGCCTCCATGCGCAGCTCGGTAGGTTTGCGGCAAGCCAGAAATTCAGCGGGATAGCGCTCTTCAAGGTACTTCACCCAAAACTCCCGTTTGAGGGAGAATTCCACCAACGCCGCTTGGGTTTCTCGCGCAAGAACTAGCTGCTCCGCCCTGTCCAGCATCTCCTGGGTAACACCAGCCGAACCGGAAAACTGCATGGTTCGCGTGCTCAAGGGCAAGTCCAGTCGCCTGACCAGGCCTACGCGGTAAGCGAGCAGCACCTCAATATCTTCGGTGAACCCGATTCGGCCCGCCGCGTCCAGCCTGGCAATACCGTCAACTTCCTCCAGGCGAAGCAGACCGCGCAGGAGTTTTACCAGTTGCGGCCCTTCGTGTCCCGTCGCCGCCAGCGCTCGAGCTTTGGTCACCAGCACTTCCAACTCCATCTCGCTAAACATGACCGTAGCGCCGTCAACACAGGTCTGCGGATTGGTGGCCATGGCAACCAGGCGGCTGCGCAACACCTGGTCCTCAGCGCCCGCCTCCATCAGTAGCCAGACGCGCTCTGTCACCGCATCCGGGGTCAGATTGAAGTCGGCAGAACTTCGCAACCGGGCGAGCAGATCGAAAAAGTCGTCAGCGTTGTCTTCAGCTCCATACAATTCCCACAGGGTTCGCCGCTGAATACGCCCCAACGCGGGTGTGTTCGGTAGCCAAACGTCTACCCCCTCCACCGGCTGCACCGCGACGGAGGGTCCACCTACCTGCGCGATGCGCGCTCGGGTACCAACGGATAGCGGGTTGCCATCAAGCAATGTTCGGTGCGCCGTCCATGGGTTCTCGAAGTAGGCATCGGGTAGCGTGACAATGCGATTGCTCCTCAGATCAAGCGCCATTAGCTCTGAGAGCTCAAAGACACCGGTCGGTGCCTGTTCCAGACCGGTGCTGCGCAGGAACAGATTGACCAGCCCAGGCATGGAGCTCACGTCGAGTGCGGACCCTAACGGGTTCCGCTCCAGGTTCAGCAGCCGCAATGTTCTGAGCGGGCGCAGCAGCCCTTGGATGAACGGCGTCAGAACGATGCGGTTATTGGCCAGGGTCAAGCGCGTGAGGTATCTCAACCTTGAGACGCTGGCCGGTACACCGCGAAAAAAATTGTTCTCTAGGTTCAGCCAGCGCAAATTCGGGGTCTTGCTGATGAGTTCGCTGGCGCTTTGCTGGGAAATGTAAGTGCGCGACAGATTGACCGCCGTGACATGACTGAAGTCCGCTGGCAAATGTGGAAGATCACCCATGGTGATGCCATGCAGGTCAAGTACATAACCGTCGAGACGTAAAGCAACCGGGCCGTCCACCGGGGTCAGTCGCTGCCAGCAGCGCTTGATAATATCTGCCGCTTGACGTCGGGCCAGCTCTGAAACGGGTACCGAATGGGTTTCGGTGACCGCCCGCCAGGTCATCGGTCCTTTGGCCCAGCGCTCAAGCGCCCGCTCAAGGGATTTGAACTCCGTGGACAGGCGGGCCAACTGGATCTCGATGGACGTGCCGTTGGCACGAAGCTCAGCCAGAAATGCAGCGGTCTGATCCGATGTAAATCCGGGATACAGCGCTTTGACTTGCTCGTGGAGCGAAGGCCCAGAAGCGATAAGCGGGTTGCTCGGAACCACTTGATCGCCCTCCATTCCGCCTTTGAGCCCGCCGAGGTCGATGTCCCACTGGTCATTTTCCTGTTGCCTGAGAAAAGGGCCGGGCTTGCCGTTGCCGTCAGTTATTCGCCATTGACGTGCAGCCTGCTCCCAGCGAACTTCGTAGGCTTTGTCGTGCAAAGCGACGAAATACCGACCCTCGCGGTGATAGATATCGAGCATTCCGTTCGGGCCGTGAATCGTCGGTTGACCGCGCAGTGAATCCGGCGGCGCTTCGTATGCCCGCAACGAGTCGCGCAGTCCGGCATCAAGGGATCTAAGGTTCGGCGGCGCATAGTCAAATTGGGGTCGGGTGACATTGCCTGGCTGCGTATCGCCATCTGCTGTTGCGGCAGATGCAGGTTTCAACTCACCGCTAATGGTTGTCACATCTTCAGCAGCAGCGCCCGCTTCGTTGGCAACCGCGACAAGCTTCTCAGCCGCCAATGGCAAAGCATTCAATAGCCCAAACAGCACACGCTCGCCCCCTTGACGACGCTCCTGGAAGGTCCGGCCTGTGAAAGCCTGATCAGCGCCCACGCCAATCAGCGAGATACACAGCCCGACGATATACGGAATTGCCTCAGGCACGATCAGGGCGACGACACCGGTGAAGATCAGGCTTCGGTTCAAACCCTGGGCAAAGCCTTCCAGCCGGACATCGCCTCGAGTATGGATGCTGAATATCGCATCGGCTCGCAACCGTTCCACCATGCGGTCGCGCAGGAAAACAAAGGGATCGCCGTGGATCTTGCTGCCCGAATGGACACAGTGAACGGGTGACCAGATGCCGGTTGCGTTGTTAAGCCATCGCGGATACCGCGCAATGCCTTCAAGGGCATTGTGCAGACCGCTGAGAAATACACCGTCGTGGGAGTCTTTTTCCGGGAAGTGACCCTCAAGCGACCTGCGCTTGAGCATATCGCGGCACTGTTCAGCCACCCACCGGGCAAGCTGCTGCTCATTGTCGAAACCGTGCAGAGGCGAAGAGTTACCGGGCACGTACAGCACCGCGCGACCGGACTGTGCATCTTTGATGACCAGTGCGTCGGTGGCGCAATATCGGTGAATTTTCAACGGCGCTACAACGATATGGGGATCAATGGGCACCGCTATTTCAAGCAGCGCGGGCGTCAACGCCTGCCACTGCTGTGAAGATGGCAAACCCAGACTCTTGAGCACCAGCTGTTTATCAATCTCCAGCAGGCTGTTTTCGTCTCGCTGGAGAAATGCTGCTTTAAGGAAAGCGGCTTTAGCCAATACCGGGTAGGACTGAGCGTGGCCGTCGACGAAGGTCTTCAGATAGCCCATGTACTGATGCCGCAGATCAATGGCCCAGACAAATTTCTTGAATTCGGCAGGATCGATATTCAGATGCGTGTTCGCGTCGTAGGTCTGCGGCTCGCATCGACGGTATAACCCTTCGTAAACCAATGAATGGTATTCAGTATTCAATGAAGGGACGAGATGCATCGGTACGCCACCAGGCCGGTAGGGCTCTACATACCCCAGGCCACTGAACATCGTCAGGTGCTGATGCCATTTGCCCAGTAATGCGTCGGTCAACGACAACGACGTGTGCAATGTTGCCGGGTAGCTGTCTGCGCCCCGCACCTCAGAGTAAATGAAGGTATTGAGTCGGACGTCATCAGGTTCGATATCCTGTTGCCATCTTTGTTGTAGGTGGGCTTTGATGACCTGCCTTGCATAAGCTGCCGGGCTTTTGGCGATCACGCCGCGACTGGCGACAAATGCGTCCAGCAGAGGGTTGAGATACGGGTCAATAACTGCGTCAGGCATGGGGTTGCAATCTCCTTATTGCAATAAATGACTCATAGCCTATCAACGCGCCCCCGGTAAAAAAGCCTCAATAATTACCGCATCCAGCGCATAAAAAAGCGCCTGCTGTCAGTGACGACAACAAGCGCTTGATGTGAAACGTACAACCAACAGGTATTACCAGAAGCGCTGCTGCGTCAGGCGACTCCACCAATTCAGCAACAAGCGGTCTATCGAACCGGTTGCCGCGAGGCCAACGCGCTCCTGCAAGCTTTTGCGCTGGACATAGTGCAGATGGAACACCTCAGCGGTTTTGGCGCGCTCGGACAGATACTCGTCGCTGGTTTTCAGCTCATCCACCAGCTGATTATCCAGCGCTGCCATGCCCAGCCAGACTTCGCCCGTGGCTACTTCATCAATGGCCAGCTGCGGCCGATAGCGCGCCACGAAGTTCTTGAACAGGTCGTGGGTAATGTCCAGATCTTCCTGAAACTTCTCACGACCTTTCTCGGTGTTTTCGCCGAACACGGTCAAGGTGCGTTTGTACTCACCCGCCGTCAGAACCTCGAAGTCGATGTCGTGCTTTTTCAGCAAGCGATTAACGTTGGGCAACTGCGCGACCACGCCGATGGAACCGAGAATCGCGAACGGTGCGCTGATGATTTTGTTGCCAATGCACGCCATCATGTAGCCGCCGCTGGCAGCGACTTTGTCGATACAGATGGTCAACGGAATACCGGCCTGACGAATCCGCGCCAGCTGCGAGGAAGCCAGCCCGTAGCTGTGCACCATACCGCCGCCGCTTTCCAGCCGCAGGACGACTTCGTCCTTGTCGGTGGCCAGGGTGAGCAGCGCGGTGATCTCATGACGCATGCTTTCCGTGGCGGACGCCTTGATGTCGCCGTCGAAATCCATGACGTAAACCCGAGGTTTGGGTTCGCCCAGCTTCTTCTCTTTCTTGAGCGCCTTGCCCTGCTCCTTGCGCAAAGCCTTGACCCGCTCTTTGTCGAGCAGCGATTGCTCAAGGCGCTCACGCAGCCCTTTGTAGAAATCGTTGAGCCTGGTGACTTGCAGCTGCCCGGCAGAACGGCGTCGGCCCTTGCCGCGCATGGAAGCGATGGCGACCAGAACAACAACGATAGCGACGACCAGGGTGACCGTTTTGGCCAGGAAGCTGGCGTAATCGGCTAAAAACTCCACAGATACTCCTCACATGGATTGCGCCCTTTCCAAGCAAGGGCAGCGGATGGTTCCAGCATACCGGCGCAGTCCGGCGCCGACCAGTCGGACATCGTGACAGCTCCCGACACGCTGATTCAAACAAGCGTATGTTTTTTTATTGACACGCTCCGGGCATCCTCATAACCTCGCAAAACTTTCAACGTACCGGGACGAAGCGGACGTGGGCAGCATCTATTTGATACGACATGGCCAGGCTTCGTTCGGCGCAGACGACTATGACGTGCTGTCGCCCATCGGAATTCGTCAGGCTCAGGTTCTGGGCCAGCATCTCGCTCAACTGGGCATGAACTTCGACCGCTGCATCGCCGGCGGCTTGCGTAGGCAACAGCACACCGCAGAAATTACGCTGGCTCAGTTCACCGCTCTTGATTTGCCGACCCCTCGCCTGGAAATTGACCGCGCATTCGATGAGTTCGACGCCGACGCAGTGATTCGCGCCCTGCTCCCGGCCATGCTTGCTGACGAACCGGAAGCGCTGCATGTGATGCGCAATGCTGGCGAGCACCGCGCCGAATTTCAACGGCTGTTCGCCTTGATCATTAGCCGCTGGCTCAGCGGCGATCACGACACCGCCGGGTTGCAAAGCTGGCTGGGCTTCGTCGCCCAGGTCGAGGTTGGGCTGCTGGCTATTCTTGAAAGCGCCGGACCGAATGAGCGCATCGCAGTCTTCACGTCCGGCGGCACTATTACCGCCCTGCTCCATCTGATTACCCGAATACCTGCGCCGCAGGCATTTGAACTCAACTGGCAAATCGTCAACACCTCACTCAACCAGCTTAAGTTTCGTGGTCGTGAGGTGGCTTTGGCTTCTTTCAACAGCCATGCTCACTTGCAGCTGTTGAAGACGCCGGAACTCATCACTTATCGCTGAGTCCGGTCAAACCTGTTCTTCGGGACATCGCTATCAACACAATAAGGATCGAACCATGACCTCCGTAGCCGACGCCGTACAAGCAATGAAAGCCAAGTTCAACCCTGCTGCCGCTGCAGGCCTGGATCTGGTTTTCGGTTTCCGCATCGACGAGACCAAGAATTTCTCGCTGATCGTCAAGGACAGTACCTGTGAGTTGCAGGAAGGTGAAAACCCGGATGCCCAGGTGACGCTGGTCATGGACGGCGAAACCCTGCAGGGCATCGTCAGCGGCGAGACCGATGGCATGCAGGCCTTCATGGGCGGCAAGCTACGCGCTGAAGGCGACATGATGTTGGCGATGAAGCTGAGCGAGCTGTTCCCGGCCTGATTGCAGCACAATGCCCTGAAACCGAAGCCGCAGGGCTTCGGTTTTTTTATGCCTGCAGATCACCGCATGGCCAATTGTCCGAGCAATCACAATCAATGATCGGGCAGCAACACGCAGGTCGATAAGACGGTTTTCGGCTTGTGAGCTACATTCGATTAGTCAATGATTCGCCCGCACCATAATAAGCAGAAGGGATAAGCATGGCGCTTACTGACCAGTCCACAGACATCCGCCCCGGTGAAGAACTCGACGCCGCGCTGATCGATTCCTACCTGAAGGCGCAGATCCCCGGCCTCAGCGGCACGGCGCAAATCAGCCAGTTTCCGGGCGGTGCTTCCAACCTCACGTACCTGATCCATTACCCTCAGCAGGAATTGGTGCTGCGCCGCCCGCCTTTCGGGCAAAAGGCCAGGTCTGCCCACGACATGGGTCGCGAGTACCGCATCATCAATCAACTCAAAGACGCCTTTCCCTACTGCCCGAAAGCTTACGTGCATTGCACGGATGACTCGCTGATCGGCTCTGAGTTTTACGTGATGGAGCGCATCAAGGGCATCATCCTGCGTTCGGATCTGCCGCCGGAACTGGGCCTGGATGCCGGACAGACCCAGGCCCTGTGCAAGAACTTCATCGACAGGCTGGTGGAGTTGCACCGCGTTGATTATCAAGCGTGCGGCCTGGGTGATCTCGGCAAGCCTCAGGGTTACGTACAACGCCAGATCCACGGCTGGAGCGAGCGTTATGCCAGGGCCCGCACCCCCGATGCGCCGCAGTGGGACGTGGTCAAGGCCTGGCTGGTCGCCAAAATGCCAGCGGACCATCCGGTACCGTCCATCGTGCACAACGATTACCGCTTCGATAACGTGCTGCTCGATCCCGCCAACCCGATGAACATTATTGGCGTGCTGGATTGGGAACTCACAACGCTGGGCGACCCGCTGATGGATCTGGGCAATACCCTGGCGTACTGGATCGAAGCCGGCGACCCGGCGGCCGTCCAGTTGATGCGGCGCCAACCCAGCCATGCGCCCGGCATGTTCACGCGCCAGCAGTTTGTCGACTATTACGCCGAACGCTCCGGCATCCGCATCGATAACTTCGATTTTTACTACACCTACGGCCTGTTTCGCCTGGCCGGTATCGTGCAGCAGATTTACTACCGTTTTTTCCACGGCCAGACTCAGGACAAACGCTTCGCGCAGTTCATTCACATGAACAAGCTGCTGGAGCAAATGAGCCTGCAGGTGATCGGCCGATCCACACTTTGACAGCCACCCGCTGACAGGAAAACGACATGTCCAAGACCCAACTGTTTGACCTCGATGGCAAGATCGCTTTTGTTTCCGGCGCCAGCCGTGGCATTGGTGAGGCCATCGCCAAACTGCTCGCCCAACAAGGCGCACATGTGATTGTCTCCAGCCGCAAGATCGACGGCTGCCAACAAGTCGCCGACGCGATTATTGCCGATGGCGGCCAGGCTACCGCGATTGCCTGCCACATCGGCGAGATGGATCAGATCAGCGCAGTGTTTGCGCAGATCCGCGAACAGTTCGGACGCCTGGACATTCTGGTCAACAATGCAGCGACCAATCCGCAGTTCTGCAATGTGCTGGACACTGACCTGAGTGCCTTCCAGAAGACCGTCGACGTGAATATTCGCGGCTATTTCTTCATGTCGGTCGAAGCCGGCAAATTGATGCGCGAAGGTGGCGGCGGCAGCATTATCAATGTGGCGTCGATTAATGGCATCTCGCCCGGCGAATTCCAGGGCATCTATTCGGTGACCAAGGCCGCCGTCATCAACATGACCAAAGTGTTCGCCAAGGAATGCGCGCCGTTCGGCATTCGCTGCAACGCCCTGCTGCCCGGCCTGACCGACACCAGGTTTGCTTCGGCACTGGTCAAGAACGACGCGATCCTGAATATGGCCTTGCAGCAAATCCCGCTCAAACGGGTGGCGGCACCGAGCGAAATGGCGGGCGCGGTCTTGTACCTGGCCAGTGAGGCGTCCAGTTACACCACCGGCGTTGCGCTGAATGTGGATGGGGGATTTCTGTCCTGAGGCCGAACGCGAACTGACACGCCAACGGCTTGGGGTTAAGATGCGCGGCTTCTGACGCAGCCTTTTCTGCGCAAACTGCCTATAAGCCCTTCGCCATGCCATTTGAACTCAGTGTCGACCTGACCACCCTCGCGGTGCTCGCCGTTGTTGCCTTTGTTGCCGGATTCATTGACGCCATTGCCGGTGGCGGTGGCTTGCTGACCATCCCGGCGCTAATGACTGCCGGTTTGCCGCCGCACCTGGTATTGGGCACCAACAAGCTCAGTTCCACCTTTGGTGCGGGGATTGCCAGCTTCACGTTTTATCGTCGCAAGCTGTTCGATCCCCGCCAATGGATTCACGCGCTGGTGGGCACTGCTGTCGGTGCGCTGATCGGTGCAGTGGTCGCCCATTACCTGCCCGCTGAATGGTTGAACCAGATGCTGCCGGTGATTGTTTTCGGCTGCGGCTTGTATCTCCTGTTCGGCGGTACGGCCAAAGCGCCGCTGGACAGCAACGTCCCGATCAAAAAGAAGTGGCAGCTGCCGCATGGGCTCGGGCTGGGCTTTTATGACGGTGTTGCCGGCCCCGGCACGGGCGCTTTCTGGACGGTCAGCAGTTTATTGATCTACCCACTGGATCTGGTCAAGGCCAGCGGCGTGGCGCGCAGCATGAACTTCGTCAGCAACGCTGCAGCGCTGTCGGTATTCATTTTTTCCGGACAGGTCGATTGGTTGATCGGTTTGAGCATGGGCTCGGCGCTGATGATCGGCGCGTTTTTCGGGGCCCGGACGGCGATCAAGGGCGGGGCTAAATTCATCCGCCCGGTGTTCATCACCGTCGTCCTGGGCTTGACCGTTCGCCTAGCCTGGCAACACTGGTTCGGCGGTGCCTAAACGCCGCGCCACGTAAGAATCGATCAGGTAGCGAGCAATGGAACGGCTGGCCGGCAGCGGCGGCAGATCGTGGATGCTGAACCAGCGGGCATCTTCGATTTCATCGGCCTGAGGCACGATGTCGCCGCTTTCATATTGCGCGTGGAAACCCAGCATCATCGAGTGGGGAAACGGCCAGCACTGGCTGCCCATGTAAACGATGTCCTTGATCTTGAGCTGCACTTCTTCCATGACCTCCCGATGAACGCAGTCTTCCACCGACTCTCCCGGTTCGACAAAGCCCGCCAGGGTGCTGTAGACACCGGTCACGAAACGCGGCGAGCGCGCCAGAAGCACTTCGTCACCCCGCGTGATCAAGACGATCATGCTCGGTGAGATGCGCGGGTAGAACCGCAGGTTGTCATGCTCGCAGTACATCGCCCGCTCGCCTGGTACTTGCTGCGTGGGCCGCCCGCAACTCCCGCAATAACGATGCTCGCGAGTCCAGGTGCTGATCTGCGCCGCATAGCCGAGTTTCTGGAAGACGGCAAAATCGCCTTCCAGCATGAACTGCCGAAGCCCTTGCCAGCGGCAACCGTCGATTTCCACCGCGCCCTTGAGCACCAGGACGAACACCGGCTCGCCATCAAAGTGGCCGATACCGTGTTCGCCGATCACCGGCAGGTCCTGGCTCTTGAGCCATTCGCGGGGGAACATCACACCATTGTCGTCCAGCAGGAAACCTTGCTCGCCGTTAACCACCGCCCAGCCGCCCGTTACCTCGGTGTCCAGCACAGCGGTGCTCCAGCGTTTACGACTTGTCATGGAACCCTCCCCTCACTCAATTCTCGAATATCGGTTTCTGCTTGCTCATGTGCGCGACCATGGCCAGCTTCAGATCCGCTGATTGCAGCATGGCAGCGTTCCAGATAGCAACGTGTTCGAGGCCGTCATCGATCCGATGGTCGCGCATGTAGGTGATCATTTCCTTGGTGCCGGCGATTGCAATCGGTGACTTTGACGCGATTTCCCGGGCGATGGCGAACACGCCTTCCAGCAACGCCGGCAAGTCCGCGAACGTCTGATTGACCAGACCGATGCGCTGCGCTTCCTGTGCCAGGACCGTACGCCCGGTGTACGCCAGCTCACGCATCATGCCGTCACCTATGATGCGCGGCAGGCGCTGCAAGGTACCGACATCCGCCGCCATACCCATGTCTATCTCGCGGATGGCGAACTTCGCATCTTCAGCGGCATACCGCATGTCGCACGCGGAAATCAAGTCAATGGCACCGCCCAGGCAGTAACCCTGGATCGCCGCCAGGACCGGTTTGCGGCAGTTATCGACGGCACTGAAGGAAGCCTGCAGACGCAAGATAGTGCGTCGCAGGGTACGCGCGTTACGGCCGACATCTTTACCCAGCTCGTTGGCCAGCGACGCGAGCATCATCAGGTCGATGCCTGAGGAAAAGTGTTTCCCGACACCGCTGAGGACCACCACGCGTACGTCATCGGTGTCGTCGATCCACTGGAAGATCTCGATGATTTCAGACCAGAACGCTGCGTCCATGGCGTTGACTTTGTCCGGTCGATTGATCTGCACGTGAGCGATGTGCTCGTTAACCTCAACGACAAACGCTTGATAGTCGGGCACGGATGACTCCTTGAATGGGGGCTTTTGTTATTGGCGAGGACGCAATGTCGGCCGACAGACTATAACAAGGCTTAATGACCGCTCGTAAGGCGATGGTTGCGCCATTTCCCGGACTTGCACCCCATTGGGCCGCATGGAAAAACCCGAGGCTGTTAGGCAAAATTATGAACCGCCGATTCTCGAAGCGGTCCAGTATCAAGTAAGCAATCATCACTCACGCAACAAGCAGTACGCGGTCCTGCAGCCATTTGGCATGAGGTGGTTCCGCGCAGACTTCCCCCCAGGTCGCGAGAGGGCGATTCTTGATCACATCAAAAGCAGCAACCGGCATCACAGGTCTTGACGACATTCTTTCTGGAGGTCTGTCTCGACGTCATGTGTTTCTCCTCGAAGGAGAACCCGGAACAGGTAAAACCACTGTAGCGTTGCACTTTCTTCAGGCTGGCGCGCTCGCCGGAGAAGTTTGCCTTTACATCACGCTATCGGAAACGGACATAGAACTGCGCGAAGGCGCGACTTCCCACGGTTGGGAGCTGGGTGAAAACATCGTCATCTTCGAGCTGACACCCCCGGAAAGTCTGCTCAACACCGAAAATCATCAGAGTCTGTTGTATTCCTCGGACCTGGAACTGGGCGAGGCCACGCGGCAAATTTTCGAAGTGGTCGAACGAGTCAAACCGACCCGCGTGGTCATTGACAGCCTTTCCGAAATCCGCCTGTTGGCGCAAAGCTCGTTGCGCTATCGCCGGCAAATCCTTTCAATCAAGCATTACTTTGCACGCTTTGATGCAACCGTGCTGCTGCTGGACGATCTGACAACTGAAGCACTGGACAAGACCGTGCACAGCGTCGCCCACGGAGTGATACGCCTCGAAGAACTCAACCCCAACTACGGTGCGGAACGCCGCCGCTTGCGGGTCGTGAAATACCGCGGCCAAAAGTACCGGGGCGGTTTCCACGACTTCACAATCATGGCCGACGGTATTCACGTGTTTCCGCGACTGGTTGCTGCTGAACATCGCCATCAGTACCCGCGAGAGGTTATTTCCAGCGGCATCGCCGAGCTGGACTCGTTGTTGGGCGGTGGTATCGACGGAGGCTCCAGTACGCTGATCCTCGGCCCGGCCGGTACCGGTAAATCGCTGATCTCCATGGTGTTCGCTGCGGCTGCGGTCGCGCGCGGAGAACGTGTCGGCCTGTTCATTTTCGATGAAGAGATGGGCCTGCTGTTCAACCGCATGAACAAGCTGGGTATTGATCTGGCGGCATTGCAGGAAACTGGCAACCTGCTGATCGAACAAGTCGATGCGGCTGAATTGTCACCCGGTGAATTCGCCCATCGGGTCCGCAGTTACGTGGACAAGAAGCAGATCAAGACGGTTGTCATCGACAGCATCAACGGCTATCAGGCGGCAATGCCTGAAGAGAATGCGCTGGTGCTGCACATGCACGAGTTGTTGCTCTATCTCAACCGCCAGGGTGCTTCGACGTTCATGACCGTGGCACAGCACGGCCTGGTCGGCGACATGCGCGCCCCGGTTGACATCACCTATCTGGCTGACACTGTGATTCTGCTGCGCTATTTCGAAGCCATGGGTCAGGTACGTCGAGCAATTTCCATCATCAAAAAACGCACCGGCACCCACGAATCGACGATACGCGAATACCGGATCGGCAGTACTGGACTGAAAATCGGCGCGCCGCTTGAGGCATTTCAAGGTGTGTTGCGCGGGGTACCTCACTACTTTGGCGAAAACAAGCCTTTACTGCCGGATGATGACGTGTGAGTACGCCAGGGCTGTTTTCGGAACGCGCCATCATTCTCGCCCCGCGTGGGCGCGACAGCCAGATTGCGTTGTCGCTTTTGCAGGAAGCAGGATTTCCCGCCATGGCGACTTCGAACCTGCTCGAATTGAGCAAGGAACTCGGCTCGGGCGCCGGTATGGCGATCATTGCCGATGAGGCGCTGCGCGGCACCGACATCAGCGTGCTGCTTGAAACGCTCAAGAACCAGCCTGCCTGGTCCGACATTCCCATCGTCTTGCTGACCCATCACGGTGGGCCTGAACAGAACCCGTCAGCGTACCTTGGTGCCCTGCTGGGTAACGTGACGTTCCTGGAGCGCCCTTTCCATCCCGCAACCCTGGTCAGTCTGGTCACGACCGCTGTTCGTGGGCGCCGCCGTCAATACGAAGCCCGGGCGCGCATGGAAGATCTGCTGGAAAGCGAGCAACGCCTGCAAAACGCCTTGAAGGCCGGCAGGCTTGGGTCATGGCAACTGGATGCGGAGTTTCTGAGCCTGACTTGCTCGGCCATCAGCAAATCGCACTACGGCCGGAACGATGACGACACTTTCGCGTATGCCGACTGGCTGGACTCGGTTTACGCCGAGGATCAACCGTCCATGCAATCGGCGCTGCAACGCAGCCTCGATTCGGGTGACGACTTTATCATTGAGTACCGCAACATCTGGCCCGATGGCTCATTGAACTGGGTTGATGTTCGCGCCAGAGCCATCCGGGCCAAAAATGGCCGGGTCAGTTCGCTGGTGGGCGTAACGTCCGATATCACTGAGCGCAAACAGGCCGAAGCCCAATTGCGGCGCCTTAACGAAACCCTGGAACAGCAGGTCGAAGAGCGCACTTCGCAACTGCGCCATAACGAAGAAGTGCTGCGCCAGTCGCAGAAAATGGAAGCAGTCGGTCAGCTGACTGGCGGCATTGCCCATGACTTCAACAACATGCTGACCGGCATCATCGGCAGCCTTGAGTTGCTGCGCAGGCGCCTGGCCCGTGGCCGCACCGAGGATCTCGACAGCCTGATCGATCTGGGCGTGACGTCGGCCAACCGTGCCGCCGCCCTGACCCATCGCTTGCTGGCCTTTTCCCGTCGGCAGTCGCTGGATTCCAAGCCGGTACAAATGAACGAGCTGGTGCATTCGATGGGCGAGCTGATTCACCGCAGCCTCAACGAAAGCATCCGTCTGGAAATGCGTCTCAATGAGCAATTGTGGACCGCCGAGGCTGACCCGAATCAGCTGGAAAGCGCCCTGCTCAATCTGGTTCTGAACGCTCGTGACGCCATGCCCGACGGCGGCCTGCTGCTGGTGGAGACCTTCAATCAGCGCCTGGAACGGTCGTTCACCGATGCCCATGAGAACCTGCTGCCCGGCGACTATGTCGTGCTCAGCGTGAGTGACACCGGTTACGGCATGCCGGAAACGGTGATCAGCCGTGCCTTCGACCCATTCTTCACCACCAAGCCCATCGGCCAGGGCACGGGACTTGGGCTGTCGATGATCTACGGGTTCAGCAAGCAGTCCCATGGTCACGTGTCGATCAAGAGTGAAGTGGGTAGCGGCACAACGGTGCAGCTATTCCTGCCGCGCTTCAAAGGCGAGCAAGTTCAGGATGATCTGGCCTATGAGCCCAACGCGACCCAGGCGAATGCTGGAGAAACCGTGCTGATCGTCGAAGATGATCCCGCAGTACGGGCGCTGGTCAGCGAAGTGCTGAGCGAATTGGGTTACCAGTTTTTGGTTGCCGGGGCTGCTGACGCCGCAGTGCCTATCCTGGAATCCGCGCAACGCATCGATCTATTGATCAGTGACGTAGGCCTTCCCGGCATGAATGGGCGTCAGTTGGCTGAAATTGGTCGCCAGTTGCGACCGGGGCTCAAGGTGCTGTTTATTACCGGGTATGCCGAGCATGCAGCGGTGCGCGCGGGGTTCCTCGACGACGGCATGCAGATGATCACCAAGCCGTTCGCCTTCGATCATTTGACGGCCAAGGTTCGGGAAATGATTGAAGCCTGAGAAGCGCGCTTTTCTACGCCATCGACTCACTGGTCAGTGGCGTTGTCGCAACACAAGGCTGTCAGGAGAGCAGGTTTTGAATCTGGCAATGCAAGCTGTCCATGGTGAACGGCTTGGCGAGAATCGGTGCCTTGAAAGCAATCGGGCTGCCGGAATCAAGAATCTCCGCCGGATAACCGCTGATAAAAATGACCTTGAGCTCAGGTCGCAGCTTGACCGCTGGCTCGGCAATCATCACCCCGGAAATCCCGCCCGGCAGACGATAATCGGTAATCATCAGATCCAGGTGCGGCTTGGTGGCCAGTATTTCAAACGCTTGCTCACCATTTTCTGCCTGTAAAACGCGATATCCCTCGCCTGATAGATAATCAGCGAGCAGCATCAAAATCAGCGGTTCGTCTTCGACGATGAGTACGACATTTTCTGCATCTGAGCTCATTGGACTGCCTTCGATCTATAAATAGCTGCCATTACGACCGTGCAGCGTTGCGTAGGTTGCGCGAATATCGGATTAATCCGCCCAATGCGTCGCTCCGCTCAAAGGGGCAAGCTTATGCGGAACAGCGAACCCTTGCCTTCCTCGCTCTCGACGCTGATTGTCCCGCCGTGAGCTGCGACGATTTGATCAGAGATGAACAAACCCAGGCCCAGCCCATGGACTGCATGATTGGCGGAAACCCGTTCGAACTGCTGGAAGATACGCTTCTGGTTTTCCGGGCTGACGCCAATGCCTTCGTCACGCACGTCAACCCGCGCCTCGCCATCCGCGCTGTACACGCGAACACGGATGGGTTTGCGTGCGCCGTAGCGCAAGGCATTGGTCAACAGGTTTGCGACCACTTGCTCGATGCGAAACTCGTCCCACACGCCGATGACCGGATCGTCGGCGGTAAAGCTGACGGTCGACCCGGCCGCAGCGATTTGTGCGGAGAAACTCTCCAGCAGATTGCTGACCAGTTCCACCAGATCGAATGGACTGGTGCGAATCGATAATTTGCCGGTACGGATGCGGGACACGTCGAGCATGTCTTCGATCAGGCGAATCAGGCTCTGAATCTGCCGCTCGTCACGGTCGACCATAGCTCGCAGCTTCTCCAGCGTGAACGCGGCCATGTTGTCCTTGGCCAGGTGCAATTTGCGCAACTGGGTTTCCAGGATCAGCCCGTTCAGCGGCGTGCGTACTTCGTGGGAAACGATCGACATGAAGTCATCGCGCATGCGCACAGCGCGTTCAAGCTCGCCTTGCGTGGTCTGCAATTGCCTGAGCAACGCCTCCTGCTCGTGTCGGCTTTGCTCAAGTTCTTCGACCTGCTCCTTCATGGCCTTGCGCTGGCGATACAGATCGACAAACACGTTGACCTTGCTTTTGACCGCATGGATATCGAGGGGCTTGTGCAGGAAATCCACTGCGCCGCTTTCGTAACCCTTGAACGCGTAATTGAGCTCGCGACCAGCCGCACTGACGAACACGATGGGGATGCTCTTGGTGCGTTCGGTACTGCGCATCAGTTCTGCCAGTTCAAAACCGTTCATCCCCGGCATCTGCACGTCGAGAATTGCCATGGCGAACTCATGTTGCAGCAGCAGAGACAGCGCTTCATCCGCTGAGAGCGCCTTGAACACCGCGCGATCCTCGCGTTTGATCAACGCTTCGAGCGCCAGCAGGTTTTCCGGCAGATCATCCACGATCAGCAGCTTGGCCTGGATATGACTCAACATGCGATTCTTTCCAGCTCGATCAATAGTTGGCCGATGTCATTCAGAGGCAGCAGATAGTCGGGGCTGTGCAATGCCAGCGCCGCTTCGGGCATGGTGCGCGCCTGAGCCTGATTCGGATCTTGTACTACAGTCATACCCCCTCTCTGCTTGATATACGCCAGGCTGGCGGCACCATCGTTATTGGCTCCAGTCAGCAATATGCCCGCCAGCCGGGCGCCGAATGCGTCGCCGGCCGAACTGAACAGAATGTCGATGCTGGGTCGCGAGTGGAACACCCGATCTTCCTGGCTGAGGGAAAGACTCAGATCAGTCTCCACTGACAAGTGATAACCCGGCGGCGCGAAATACAACGTGCCGGGCACAATACTTTCCTTGTCGTCGGCTTCCTTGACCGGAATTGGCAAACGCGCCTGGAACACCTGAGCCAGCTGGCTGCGGCGCTCTTCAGGCACATGCAATACCGTCAGAATCGGCAAGCGAAAACCGGGTTTGATTGCCCCGAAGATCTTCAACAAGGCTTCAACACCGCCCGCCGACGCGCCCACGACAATTGCGTCAACCACGGGTAATGCCTGACCAGTCAATTCGGCGCTGCTGAAAGTTGTCTTCATGACTTGCGGTAGATCCGTTCCTGTTTCACCAAACCCTCGAAACTCTTGCTGTAAGCAGAAAAATCCAGGGTTTCCTTGCTGCCCAACACCAGGAAGCCGCGATGACAAAGCGACTCGTGAAATAACCCGAAGGCTCGGTCCTGAAGCTTTTTATTGAAATAAATCAGTACATTGCGACAGGAAATCAATTGAGTTTCAGAGAATACGCTGTCGGTTGCAAGACTGTGGTCGGCAAAGGTCACGTTCTCGCGCAAGGTCTTGTCGAAAATCGCGTACTCATAGGCTCCGGTGTAGTAATCGGAAAACTCCCGCTGACCGCCCGCCTTCAGATAGTTCTGGTTGTAGGCGCGAACATTTTCCAGGGAAAAGATCCCTTGTTTGGCTTTTTCCAGGGATCTGGGGTTGATGTCGGTGGCGTAGATTATCGTGCGATCCAGCAGCCCTTCTTCACGCAGCAGAATGGCCATCGAATAGACCTCTTCCCCCGTGCTGCAACCGGCGATCCAGATTTTGATCGACGGGTAGGTTCTGAGCAATGGCACGACTTCCTGACGGATCGCCAGAAAATGCCCAGGGTCGCGAAACATCTCACTGACCGGAATGGTGAGAAATTGCAGCAACTGCATGAACGCCGCCGGATCGTGCAACACCCGCTCCTGCAAGGCAGAAATGGTCGAGCAGTCGAACTGCCGCAACGCATGGTTGACCCGTCGCTTGACCGACGCGCCGGAATAATCGCGAAAGTCATAGCTGTATTTGAGATAAATCGCCTCTATCAGCAGGCGTAGTTCTATCTCGGTATTTCGATCTTGATGCATAGGTCAGCCCGGTGATGAAGACGAAAGCCCAAATTTGGCCGCTGGAACTCAAATACGTTCCATTTTCGGCAACCAGACACGGATCAGCGAAAACAGGCGATCCAGATCAATAGGCTTGGCCAGATAATCATTGGAGCCGGACTGCAAGCAGCGCTCCTGATCGTCCTTCATGGCTTTGGCGGTTACCGCGATAATCGGCAGCTTGCGCCAGCGAGGGTCCTTACGGATCTCGGTGGTCGCTTCGTAGCCATCCATCTCGGGCATCATCACATCCATCAGGACCAGATCGATATCTTCGACTTCATTCAGCTTGCTGATTGCCTCGAAACCATTCCTGGCGATCTCGACAACCGCTCCCTTGTGTTCGAGGGCGCTGGTCAGGGCAAAGATGTTGCGCACGTCGTCGTCGACCACAAGGATCTTGCGGCCTTCAAACACTTTGTCGCGGCTGCGCGCGGTCTTGAGCATTTTTTGCCGTTCATTGGACAGCTGCGACTCGACCTTGTGCAGGAACAGCGTCACTTCATCAAGCAGACGCTCCGGCGATCGCGCGCCCTTGATGATGATCGAGCGCGAATACTTCATCAGCTCGGCTTCTTCATCGCGGGTCAGGTTGCGCCCGGTGTAGACGATCACGGGAGGGAAGGCGCAGATTTCTTCGGTAGCCATGCGCTTGAGCAGGTCATTGCCGAGCATGTCCGGCAGCTTGAGATCGATGATCATGCAGTCGTAGATATTGTCGCGCAACAGATCGAGGGCATCCTGGGCAAAGCCGACCGCGGTGATTTCAATATCATCATCACCGATCAGGCGCGCGATGCTGTCACGCTGCAAGGCATCGTCTTCAACCAGCAGGATGCGCTTGACCTTCTGGGTCAGCTTGGCTTCGAGCTTGGCAAAGACATCCTTGAGTTCTTCACGAGTGGTCGGCTTGACGGCGTAACCCACCGCGCCCATGTGCATGGCGGCTTCCTGGCGATCCTCGACAGAAATAACGTGGACCGGAATATGGCGGGTCGAGGCCAACTCCTTGAGGCGCTGCAGGACGGTGAGCCCCGAATGATCCGGCAGGCGCATGTCCAGCAGGATGGCATCCGGGACAAATTGCGCCGCCAGATTGAAGCCGTCGTCGGCTGCGTGCGCGACCAGGCAGTGATAACCCAATTCATGGGCCAGATCGAACAGGATCTGCGCGAACGCCACCTCGTCTTCGATGACCAGAATGCAGCGTTTGGTGAACGGCCCTTTGTCGCGGTCATCGGCGAAGCTCGCAATCGGACTCGTCTGCGCCGGTGCGGCTATCGCGACAACCGGGGCAGGCGCCGTATGGACAACGTGGGCAACCGGCAGCGACGAGGCAACCACCGCAGCGGGTTCCTGGCCATATTCCAGCTGAACCTGCTCGACGTACTGCTCCGGCAGGACCAGGGTGAAATTACTGCCTTGTCCTGGAGCGCTGGTTACGCTGATCGAGCCACCAAGCAAGGCGGCCAGATCCCGGGAAATCGACAATCCCAGCCCGGTGCCACCGTAACGGCGATTGGTCGTACCGTCGGCCTGACGGAACGCCTCGAAGATGCTCTGCTGTTGCTCTTCAGCGATGCCGATCCCTGAATCACGCACGGTAAAGGCAATGCCTGCGCCGGGCTGACGGGAGACGATCATGCTGACCATGCCGGTTTCAGTGAACTTGATGGCATTGGAAAGCAGGTTTTTCAGAATCTGTTCCAGGCGCTGGCGGTCGGTATATAACAGCGTCGGCGCGCCTGCCTGCAGCTCGACGTGGAAGTCCAGTTTCTTGTCGTTGGCCAATGGCTCGAACATGGAGCGCAGGCCTTCGACCAGACGCGCCACGCTACTGTTTTCCGGGCGCATGTCGAGCTTGCCGGCTTCGACTTTGGAAATGTCCAGAATGTCATTGATCAGGTTGAGCAGGTCGTTGCCCGCCGAATAGATCGACTCGGCAAACTTGACCTGCTCGGCCGTGAGGTTTTCCGTCGGGTTTTCGGCCAGCAGCTTGGCCAGAATCAGCGAGCTGTTGAGTGGCGTGCGCAACTCATGGGACATGTTGGCGAGGAATTCGGACTTGTACTTGCTGGACCTTTGCAGTTCATCGGCACGAGCTTCGAGTTCGATCTGTGCGATGTGCAGCTCTGCGTTATTACGGTCCAGCGCGTCACGTTGATCCGACAACGCCTGGCCCTGCTCGGCCAACTGCTCGTTGGTTTGCTCAAGCTCGGCCTGCTGGGTTTCCAGATGCGCCTGGGATTCCTTGAGGATTCGCGACTGCTCTTCAAGCTCCTCGTTGGCGGTGCGCAGTTCTTCCTGCTGTACTTGCAGCTCTTCATTGAGCTGCTGGGTTTCAGCCAGAACCTCCTGAAGACGCTGGCGATAGCGCGCAGCTTCAATGGAAGTGCCGACGTTGTCGGCGATCAGCTCCATGAACTCAAGGTCCTGGTCGGTCAGCGGACGCAGGAAGCCCAATTCGATGACGCCATTGACGTGATCATCGTTGCTGGTGGGAATCACGACCACGCTGCGCGGCGAGCCCTCGCCCAGCCCCGAGGTGACCTTGAAATAGTCAACGGGTACATCTTCAAGCTTGATGATCTGCTTCTGAAGGGCGGCCTGGCCGACGATGCCTTCACCGCTGTAGATCGAGTGTTCCTGGTTTTCCTGCTCCCGGGAAAACCCATAGTTCGCCACACGTTTGAGGCCGCCATGTTCCTGACTGACATAGACCGCCGAAACCACTGCCCCGAGGTACTGCGCAAAAAACCGCAATACGTTGGCACCGAGCATGGCCAGGGTCAGCTGACCCAGCACTTGTTCCGCCAGCTCACTCTGGCCGTTGCGCAGCCAGGCGACTTTCTGCAAGCGCTCGGCATTGGCTTCCTGAAGCTTGAGATTGTCGGCGTAGCTGGTGGACAAGGCGACCATGTCCCTGCGGCCAACAAACGCCAGCAGACCACTGACGCTCAAGACGAATATCAGATACAGCGCGGTGGAAAAGACCGTGGTGCGCGTGACGTTATCGTTGCGCGACAAGCGCAGCTGCTGCTCGGTCGCGACAAACTGCTCATACTCATTGCGAATTTCATCAGTCAGGCGTTTACCGCGCCCCGCCTGGACAGCTGCCGAATAATCGCCGTTCTGGTGCCGAAGCGAGATCATTTCCAGCGCGTATCTGTTCCATTCTTCCTGCAGCGCGGTCAGGCGCTTGAGACGGTCAACCTGGGGCGGGTTATCGGCAACCAGAGCCTCCAGGCCTTTGAGTTCAGCGCTGACCCCCGGCTTGGCAACTTCGTAAGGGTCCAGGAAATGCTCATCCCCCGTCAGCAGGTACCCCCGCATACCGGTTTCCATGTCGATGGACAACTTGAGCGCACGGTTGGTGTTGTTGATCACCCGGTCGGTGTGTTCGACCCACTGAATCACGGACAACAGATAGGTGATCAGACCCATGAAGAAAACCGCGCTGATAACGCCGACGGCCAAAGGCAGACTGACGTTGCGGCTCAGCAGTTTACGGAAACGTTGCTCATCGACGGTAGACGGATGGATCATGAGAAGTCCCAGGCGATTTATCAAAACGTTGGAGTTTGCCGCAATCTTTAGTAAAAGACTCTCATTTCTGATACATCGGGTTGAAATTTCAGAACTTTTGTAACGATTTCATCACCAGATAGCCAATGGATGTCACCATTAGACGGGTGACGCCCTTCAAATGGAGGTTTTTAACAGCCAGCGGGAACTTCCACAGGCGTTTTACTTACTCATAAACGGGCGACGCTACACCGCCATCGACTACTTTCTTTTTTTCAAGGAAACCCATCATGTCTGCCAGCACCATTCTCGTCGTCGAAGACGACAACATTGTGCGCATGCTGATCGTCGACGTTCTTGAGGAGCTGGAGTACAGCGTGCTGGAGGCTGCGGACGGAGAACAGGCGCTGGAGTTTCTTGGCGATACCGCGCAAACCATCGATCTGATGATGACCGACCAAGGCTTGCCTGGCATGACCGGCACCGAACTGGCCGTCAAAGCCCGTGAAAAACGCCCGACGCTGCCCGTGCTATTCGCCAGCGGCTACGCGGAAAATATCTCCGTGCCGGCCGGCATGCATTCCATCGGCAAACCGTTTTCCATTGATCAACTGCGCGACAAGGTTAAAAGCATCCTTGAACAAGCCTGATACGCATCAATCGATAGCTGCGCGCAACGCTGAACCGACCAGCGTCCTGATTATCGGTTACGTCTGGCCGGAGCCACGTTCATCGGCTGCCAGCGGACACATGATGCAGTTGATCCAGTGCTTTCTCGAACAAGGCTGGCGAATTACTTTCGCCAGTCCTGCGACAGAGGGCGAGCATGTCGCGGATCTTGCAGCGCTTGGCATTGCACAAGTGCGTATTGAACTCAACAACAGCAGTTTCGACGTATTTGTCAGTGAACTGGCCCCGGATATCGTGCTTTTCGATCAGTTCATGATCGAAGAGCAATTTGGCTGGCGAGTCGAAAAGCAGTGTCCCAATGCCCTGCGCGTCCTGGAAACTTCGGACCTGCAAAGCCTGCGAAATGCTCGTCATTTGCAGCTCAAGCAGTTTCTTGAAAACAGCTCGCAACCAGATGATTTAACTGATTATCTTTATTGTTCAGAAGCGACGATTTATTCCGGGATGGCGACCGGTGACCTGGCGCAACGGGAAGTGGCGGCACTCTATCGCTGCGATCTGAGCCTGATGACCTCCGATGTGGAAATCCAGCTGCTTACGGCGAGGTTCGGTTTGCCGGCGGCGTTACTGCATTGGTGTCCGCTGATGGTTGATGGCAATGTCACTGCGCCGCCCTCGTTCGAGGACCGGGCGAACTTCCTCACCATCGGCAACTTCCGCCACGCCCCCAACTGGGACGCGGTGCTGTGGCTCAAGAACTCCGTTTGGCCGCTGATCCGCCAGCAACTGCCCAAGGCCCAACTGCACATTTACGGCGCCTACACGCCGCCCAAGGCCACGGCGCTGCATAACCCGGTTCAGGGTTTCCATATCATGAACTGGGCCGAAGATGCCTTGCAGGTGATGTCAGCGGCACGGGTCTGTCTGGCGCCATTGCGGTTCGGCGCGGGCATCAAGGGCAAAATTGTCGATGCCATGCTGTGCGGAACACCAACCGTCACCACATCCATCGGTGCCGAAGCCATGCACGGCGACATGCCCTGGCCGGGCACGATCGCCAATAGCGCCACCGCGATTGCCGATGCGGCCATTCGTTTGTATCAACACCGCAGTTTATGGCAAGAGGCGCAGCAGGCCGGCTGGGCGCTGCTTGAAGCGCGATATCAGCATCAACAACATTGCGCGAGTCTGATCGAGCGCATCACCGACCTGCGGCAAAACCTGCAGGAACACCGAACCGCGAACTTCACTGGTGCGATGCTGCGTCACCATCACCACAAAAGCACCAAGTACATGGCGCAGTGGATTGAGGCGAAGAATCGTTCGCTGTAGATGCCACCCAATATTCGTTGGAGATTCTATGTCTGAGGGCAACTGACAGGCGCCGCAGAAGTATTGTCTGAACCGACGCCTTCCCGGATGAATCCGGTCCCACTAGATCGCGCTGATTTTGTGGGACCGGATTTATCCGGGAAGACGGCATTCCAGTAGATGCAAATGCATCGGCTGTACGTCCAGATCCGTTGGAGCGAGGCTTGCCCGCGAATACGTCAGTTCTGGTAGTGCATATGGCGACTGGAAATCCCCGTTCGCGGGCAACCCTCCAACAGATGCTAATCCAGCTTACGCAGCAGATACGTATCCATGATCCAGCCTTTGTCCTGACGCGCCTTCTGCCTGACGTCCTTGATGCGTTCGCAGACGTCATCCAGCTCGCCAGCAATAAGAATCTCGTCAGCGGTGCCCAGATACGCCCCCCAATAAATATGCAGGCCCTGGCCGACAAACCGTTCGAAAGTGCAATGGGCGTCCAGCATCACCAGCACGTTGTCCACGTTCGCCCCCTGCTCCGCTGCCAGGCGTCGCCCGGTGGTGATGTGGATAGGTTCGCCTACCCGGTTCAGCGCTATGCGGTGTTGCGCCGCCAGGACCTGAACGCTGGAGATGCCCGGAATGACCGCGTAATCGAATTCGATCAGTCCTCGGCTCAACACTCGCTCAAGGATGCGCAGCGTGCTGTCGTAAATCGACGGATCGCCCCACACCAGAAACCCGCCCGTTTCATCAGCCTTGAGTTCATCGTCTATCAGACGCTCGAACAACACCGCACGCTGCTCGTGCCAGCGCTCGACGCCGGCCTCATAGGAAAGCGGATCGGCTTCACGCTGCGGGTCCTGGACGACGACAAATCGGTAATCGGGATCGGTAATATAGCGCTGGCAGATCTCCTTTCTCAGCCTGAGCAGGTCATCGTCGGCATAACCTTTATCCAGAATGAAAAACACCTTGGCCCGATTCAGCGCGTTAATGGCCTGAACAGTGATGTGTTCGGGATGACCCGCGCCAATGCCGATCAGAAGGACAGTTTTCATTGCTTGCATCCCGCAAATGTACAGGCATTGCCTAGCGCCGCTGGCGTAGGCACATTAGTCACTTGGCAACTCTTTGAACGGCCGCCGCATGACAAAAACAACAAGAGTCACCGATCCTTCCTACGAACTGATGGACGATCACAACGGGTTGTCGATTATCTATCGCGAACACGGCTTTCCTTGTCCGCTGGTGCGCTGGCACTTTCATAAAGAATATGAGCTGCACCTGATCGTTGCCAGTTCGGGAAAAGTCTTCGTCGGCGATTACATTGGTAATTTTTACCCGGAAAGCCTGTTCCTCACCGGGCCAAACCTGCCACACAACTGGATCAGCCAGATTGAGGAAGATCAAGTCATCCCCAAGCGCGACATGCTGGTGAATTTCACCGATGAGTTGTTCGAAAGCGGCAATCAGGTCTTCGCCGAACTCAAAACCCTGACGCCCCTGCTGGAACGCGCACAATCGGGCATTGAATTCCGCTGCAGACGCACCATTCGCCAAGCCATGAAGTTGATGCAGAAAATCGCCGACGCCAAGGGCATCAGCCGTCTCGGGCACTTTTTTATCCTGCTGGAGCTACTGGCCGCCAGCGACGATTACCAGCTGCTGTCCGGCAGCACCTGCGCGCAAATGGCCGACGAGCACAGTATCGATCGGACCAACCGCGCCGTTGACTATATTTTTGCCCACTACGCCCGGGAACTGCCCCTGGAGGAAGTCGCCGATTATCTGGGCATGAAGCCCGCGTATTTCTCTCGGGTCTTCAAACAGGCAACCGGGCGCTGTTTCGTCGAGTTCGTCAATCGCCTGCGGATCAGCAAATCCTGCGAACTGCTCGCCGACGGCGACAAACCGGTCACCGATGTGTGTTTCGAATCCGGCTTCAACAATATTTCCAACTTCAACCGACGCTTTCAGCAGCTCAAAGGCATGACGCCTTCGCATTATCGCCGTCTGGCCGTTCAGCGCCTGACCGAGCAGAACCTGTACTGATTCACCCCTCGCCAATCCTCATCGTCTACGCTCAAACAGCGCTATTGGCTGTTGCAGCGTGGTAGGGAAAGCTTTCGTCCCGCTCACGGAGTGCAAAATAGTATCAGTTGCAGTGCGGCGCAGGATTTGTCATTGCGTCTGCGTCCCGTTGTAATCAGTACACATCTTCCTTGCCTCCGGAAGAGACAAAAACAATAACCGACCTTCTGCAGCTCAATGGGCGAGGAAGAGGAGTGATCGATGAAGACCTCAGCAAAACTGCTACTTGCAAGCACCTGCCTGACGCTCAGCGGCTTGGTCAGCGCCGGCACCGTAACCATCGCAACCGTCAACAACAGCGACATGATCCGCATGCAGCGGCTGTCCAAGACCTTCGAAGCACAGCATCCGGACATCAAGCTCAATTGGGTCGTGCTCGAAGAGAACGTGTTGCGTCAACGCCTGACCACCGACATCGCCACCAAAGGCGGCCAGTTCGACGTGCTGACCATTGGCATGTACGAAGCCTCGCTGTGGGGGGCCAAAGGCTGGCTGCAGGAGATGAAGGACCTGCCGGCCAACTACGCGCTGGATGACGTGTTCCCTTCTGTGCGCGATGGTCTGTCGGTCGATGGCAAGCTGTTCGCCCTGCCGTTCTACGCCGAAAGCTCCATGACCTATTACCGCACCGACCTGTTCAAGGCCGCCGGGCTGACCATGCCGGAGCGTCCGACCTGGACGCAGATTGCTGAGTTCGCCGACAAACTGACCGACAAATCCAAAGAACAGTACGGCATCTGCCTGCGGGGCAAGGCGGGCTGGGGCGAGAACATGGCGCTGATCAGCACCGTCGCCAACTCCTTTGGTGGGCGCTGGTTCGACGAGCAGTGGAAACCGCAATTCGATCAGCCCGAATGGAAGAACGCGCTGAATTTCTACGTCAACACCATGAAGAAGTCCGGCCCGCCGGGCGCATCCAGCAACGGCTTCAATGAAAATCTGGCGCTGTTCAACAGCGGCAAATGTGCAATCTGGGTGGACGCCAGCGTCGCCGGTTCTTTCGTCACCGACAAGGCCCAAAGCAAGGTCGCCGATAACGTCGGCTTTACCTACGCCCCCCATGAAGTCACCGACAAAGGCTCAGCCTGGTTGTACTCCTGGGCTCTGGCGATCCCCACCAGCGCGAAAAACCAGGCCGATGCCAAGACCTTCAGCAGCTGGGCGACTTCCAAGGAATACGCCGCACTGGTCGCTGACAAGGATGGCGTGTCCAACGTACCGCCGGGCACCCGGGCTTCCACTTACAGCGACGCGTACATGAAAGCCGCGCCGTTCGCGAAAATCACCCTGGAATCCCTCAAGGCCGTCACACCTAAAGCACCAACGCTCAAGCCCGTGCCTTATGTGGGCATCCAATTGGTGACCATTCCTGAATTCCAGGCAATCGGGACTTCAGTCGGCCAGCAATTCTCTGCTGCGCTGGTGGGTACGACCTCCGTTGACGCGGCTCTCGCTGCAGCCCAGACCTCCACGGAGCGGGACATGAAGCGAGCGGCTTATCCGAAGAAATAGTCGTCACTGACTATCGGTCGGGGGACGCTTGTCCCTCGATACTCTGCTCACTTTTGCACCCAGGTTCGGAGCCATCATGAATACCTCAGCCGCCAGTCCGCGCATGGAATCGTCCAGCGATCAACCACAGACCAAAAAAAGCCATCTGACCAAACCCGGCTGGTTTCTGGTCAGCCCTTCAGTTTTGTTGCTGCTGGTGTGGATGATCGTGCCGCTGGGCATGACCATCTACTTTTCCCTGATTCGCTATAACCTGCTCAACCCCGGCGAGAACGAATTCGTCGGTCTGGAAAACTTCGAATACTTCGTCACCGACAGCGGCTTTCTGCCGGGCGCCACCAACACCGTACTGCTGGTGGGAAGTGTGTTGGCGATCAGCGTGATACTCGGCGTGCTGATTTCGGCATTGCTGGAGGCCAGTGAGTTTTTCGGCCGGGGCATCGTGCGCGTCTTGTTGATTTCACCGTTTTTCATCATGCCCACGGTCAGCGCACTGATCTGGAAGAATCTGATTTTCCATCCGGTGTCCGGCATCCTCGCCGCGGTCTGGAAGTTCTTTGGCGCCCAGCCCATCGACTGGCTCGCGCATTTCCCCATGCTGTCGATCATCATCATCGTCTCCTGGCAATGGCTGCCGTTCGCCATCCTGATTCTGATGACCGCCATGCAATCGCTGGATCAGGAACAGAAAGAAGCGGCGCGCCTGGACGGTGCCGGCCCCATTGCGATTTTCTGGCACCTGACGCTGCCGCACCTGGCCCGGCCAATTGCCGTGGTGGTGATGATCGAGACGATCTTCCTGCTTTCGGTGTTCGCGGAAATCTTCACCACCACCAATGGCGGCCCCGGTTTCGCCTCGACCAACCTGGCGTACCTGATCTACAACCAGGCGCTGCTGCAATTCGACGTGGGCATGGCGTCGGCTGGCGGGCTGATTGCCGTGGTCATTGCCAACATTGCCGCGATCATCCTGATTCGGATGATCGGCAAAAACCTCACCGACAAGTCATGAGGGCCTTGCCATGATGACGCTCAAACAATCCCGCCGTGTGCAAAGCATGTTGCTCGGCACGCTGTGCTGGGCCATTGCGGCGCTGATTTTCTTTCCGATCTTCTGGATGGTCCTGACCAGTTTCAAGACCGAGATCGATGCGTTCGCCACACCGCCGCAGTTCATTTTCACCCCGACCCTGGAAAACTATCTGCACATTCAGGAGCGCAGCGATTACTTCCACTTTGCCTGGAACTCGGTGCTGATTTCTTTCAGTGCCACGGCGTTGTGCATGCTGATCGCAATTCCAGCCGCCTACTCCATGGCGTTCTTTGAAACCAAGCGCACCAAGAGCACGCTGCTGTGGATGCTCTCCACCAAAATGCTGCCGCCGGTGGGCGTGTTGATGCCGATCTACCTGTTGGCCAAGACCTTTGGCCTGCTGGACTCGCGCATCGCGTTGATCGTGATCTACACCCTGATCAACCTGCCCATCGTGGTCTGGATGATTTATACCTATTTCAAGGACATTCCCGGCGAAATCCTCGAAGCGTCGAGGCTGGACGGTGCCAGCACCCGTCAGGAAATCTTCAAGGTGCTGATCCCGATCTGCAAAGGTGGCCTGGCCTCTACGGCACTGTTGTCGCTGATCCTGTGCTGGAACGAAGCCTTCTGGTCGCTGAACCTGACCTCATCGAACGCCGCGCCGTTGACCGCATTGATCGCCTCCTATTCCAGCCCCGAAGGGTTGTTCTGGGCCAAGCTTTCGGCGGTGTCGACCCTGGCCTGCGCGCCGATCCTGATCTTCGGCTGGATCAGCCAGAAACAACTGGTGCGCGGCCTGTCGTTCGGGGCCGTCAAATGAGCAGTTCCAACCTGAATTCCACGCATTTCAAGAACAAGAACAAGAACGGAGGCCACCATGGCTAACCTCAGCATCAGAAATCTGCAAAAAGGCTTCGACGGCCACCAAATCATCAAGGGCATCGACCTGGACGTGAACGACCGTGAGTTCGTAGTCTTCGTCGGTCCGTCTGGCTGCGGCAAATCCACACTGCTGCGTTTGATCGCCGGTCTGGAAGACGTTACTTCCGGGACCATCGAACTGGATGGACGTGATATCACTCAGGTGACCCCGGCCAAACGCGACCTGGCCATGGTGTTCCAGACCTACGCCCTGTATCCGCACATGACCGTGGGCAAGAACCTGTCGTTCGCCCTGGACCTGGCGGGTGGCGACAAGGCCGAGATCAAACGCAAAGTCGACGAAGCCGCGCGCATTCTCGAACTCGGCCCGCTGCTGGAGCGCAAACCCAAGCAACTCTCTGGCGGCCAGCGTCAACGCGTTGCCATCGGCCGCGCCATCGTGCGCAACCCGAAAATTTTTCTGTTTGACGAACCGCTGTCCAACCTCGACGCCGCCTTGCGGGTGCAGACCCGCCTGGAATTGTCGCGCCTGCATAAAGAGCTGCAAGCAACGATGATCTACGTGACCCACGATCAAGTGGAGGCCATGACCCTGGCCGACAAGGTGGTGGTGCTCAACGGTGGCAAGGTCGAGCAGGTCGGCTCGCCGCTGGAGTTGTATCACCACCCGGCCAATCTGTTTGTCGCCGGTTTTCTCGGCACGCCGAAAATGGGCTTCCTCAAGGGCAAGGTCAGCCGTGTCGAGGCCAATGGCTGCGAAGTGGAACTGGACGCCGGCACGCGCATCAGCCTGCCGTTCTCCAATGTGCACATGAGCGTGGGCAATCCGGTGACCCTGGGCATCCGCCCGGAACACCTGAATCTCGCCAAGGAAGGTGATTGCCAGTTGCAGGTAATCGCCGATGTCAGCGAACGGCTGGGCAGCGACACCTATTGCCATGTGCGCACGCACGCTGGCGAGATGCTGACCATGCGTATTCGTGGCGACCTGGCCAGCCAGTATGGCGAGACGCTCAATCTGCATCTGGATAGCGCGCACTGTCATTTGTTCGACGCCCAGGGTCTGGTGATAGCCAAAGCCTTGCAGGTCGCCGCCTAAGTCTTAGAGATCGCTACCATGAAACTAAACAAGCAGAACCTGTCCCAACTGGGCGAAACCATTGCCCTTCCGGCCTACTCTCCGGTTGCGACACGGCAGGGCATTGCCCATATCGGCGTCGGCGGTTTCCATCGGGCGCATCAGGCGTTTTATACCGATGCCTTGATGAACACCGGCGAAGGCCACGACTGGAGCATCTGCGGCATTGGCCTGCGTCCGGAAGATCGAACGGTGCATGACGCGCTGGTCGATCAGGATTTTCTATACACGCTATACGAACTGGGCGACACCCCGGATACCGAAACCCGCGTGATCGGTGCCATCAGCGGCATGTTGCTGGCCGAAGACGGCATCCAGGCCTTGATCGACAAACTCGCCAGCCCGCAGATCCGCATCGTCTCGCTGACCATCACCGAAGGCGGCTATTGCATCGACGACAGCAATGGCGAGTTCATGGCCCATTTGCCGCAGATTCAGTACGACCTCGCCAACCCGGAGCAGCCGAAAACTGTCTTCGGCCTGCTTTGCGCGGCCTTGGGCAAGCGCCGCGCCAGCGGCACGCCCGCCTTCACCGTAATGTCTTGCGATAACCTGCCGCACAACGGCGCGGTGGCGCGCAAGGCGCTGCTGGCATTTGCCGCGCTACGCGATGCGGATCTCCACGACTGGATCGCCGAACAGGTGAGTTTCCCCAACGCGATGGTCGACCGCATTACGCCGATGACCAGCTCAGCGCATCGTTTGCAGCTGGCGGATGACAAAGGCATCGACGACGCGTGGCCCGTGGTGTGCGAACCCTTCGTGCAATGGGTGCTGGAAGACAAGTTCGTGGACGGGCGTCCAGCCTGGGAAAAGGTCGGCGTGCAGTTCACTGATGACGTGACGCCCTACGAAGAAATGAAGATCAAGTTGCTCAACGGCAGCCATCTGGCGCTGACGTATCTGGGCGCGCTCAAAGGTTATCGCTTCGTTCACGAAACCATGAACGACCCGCTGTTCGTGCAGTACATCCGCACTTATATGGACCTGGATGTCACGCCGCAGCTGGCATCGGTCCCCGGGATCGATCTGGAAGGCTACAAAGACACTTTGATCGAGCGCTTTTCCAATCAGGCGATTGCCGACCAGCTGGAGCGGGTTTGCTCCGACGGCTCGTCGAAATTCCCCAAGTTCACCGTGCCGACCATCAATCGCCTGATTCTCGATCAAGGCAACCTTGAGCGGGCGTCATTGGTGGTCGCGGCCTGGGCCGTGTATTTGCAACGCAGCGAAGGTGAAAATGGCGTGCCTTATGCCGTTGTCGATCCCCGTGCCGAGTTCTGCAAGGCGCTGGTGGCCGATGACGTCTTGATCACTCAGCGCTTGCTGGACGTCGAAGAAATCTTCGGCAATGCCATCCCGCAGTCCGCCGAGTTCGTTGCTGCTTTCGAGCACAATCTCAACTGCCTGAAGGAACTGGGGGTCAGCAAGACTCTGGAAAACCTGTTGGCCAAAACTGTCTGAGGCGCCTATGTTTCTCGGAATCGATTGCGGCACCCAAGGTACCAAGGCGATTGTGCTCGACGCCGCCAGCGGCAAGGTGTTGGGCCAGGGTTCTGCGGCCCACAGCATGATCAGCGGCGCCAACGGGCGCCGCGAACAGGACGTGCAGCAATGGCTCGGGGCTTTTGAACAAGCGACCCGGGACGCACTGATCCAGGCTGGCATTTCCGGTGCCGAGATTCAGGGGATCGGCGTTTCCGGTCAGCAACATGGCCTGGTGCTGCTCGACCGCCAGGGTCAGGTGTTGCGCCCGGCCAAACTCTGGTGCGACACCGAAACCGCGTCGGAAAACGACCGACTGCTGGAGTACCTTGGCGGCGAAAGCGGCTCGCTGGCGCGCCTAGGAGTTGCCATTGCGCCGGGTTATACGGTGTCCAAATTGTTGTGGACGCTGGAACAACATCCCGGCGTCTTTGAGCAAATAGACAAGATTCTGTTGCCCCATGACTACCTCAACTACTGGCTGACCGGCCGTTGCTGCAGCGAATACGGCGACGCATCGGGTACTGGCTATTTCAACGTACGCACCCGGGACTGGGATTTGCCGCTGCTGGAACACATCGACCCCAGCGGCCGCTTGTGCCGGGCATTGCCCGAGTTGCTGGAAGCGCAGCAACCGGTCGGACAGATCTTGCCGCACATCGCGCAGTTGCTGGAGCTGAACCCCTCGGCGCTGGTTTCCAGCGGCGGCGGCGACAACATGATGGGCGCCATTGGCACCGGCAACATTCAACCAGGCGCGATCACCATGAGCCTCGGCTCGTCCGGCACCGTCTACGCCTTCGCCGAGCAGCCAACGGTCAGCGAACAGCCTTCAGTCGCGACGTTCTGTTCGTCATCCGGCGGCTGGCTACCGCTGATTTGCACCATGAATCTGACCAATGCCAGCAGCGCCATTCGCGAACTGTTGGGGCTGGATATCGCAGCCTTCAACGAGGCGGTCAGCCAGGCACCAATCGGCGCCGAAGGTGTGCTGATGCTGCCGTTCCTCAACGGCGAGCGCGTGCCCGCCCTGCCCCACGCCACCGGCAGCATTCTGGGTCTGGACAGCACCAACCTGACCCGGGCCAATCTCAGTCGCGCCGTGGTTGAAGGCACCACATTCGGCTTGCGTTACGGCCTGGACCTGTTGCGCGCCAGCGGCATCCGCAGTGAGAACATTCGGCTGATCGGCGGCGGCGCGAAAAGCGCCGTGTGGCGGCAGATCGTCGCGGACATCATGAACACTCCGGTCATCTGCACCGAACACAGCGAGGCGGCTGCACTCGGGGCGGCGATTCAGGCGGCCTGGTGCTTTTCCCGAGCGACCCACGGCGAAGAAAGTCTCGAACAACTGTGCGTGCGCTGCGTCAGCCTGGATTCGGCCAGTGAAACCCGTCCACACGAGCAAAATGTCGCGGCTTATCAACGCGTCTATGAGCGCTATCGCAGCCAGCTGCAGGTCGGTTGACGGCGCTGGCGCACTATTTTCAGGGAGCACCTATGTATCTGGTTTGTGGCGAAGCGCTGTTCGATTTTTTCAGCCAGCCAGGCAGCGCTGGCAAGAGCAACACACTGGGCTTTCAGGCGATTGCTGGAGGTTCGCCGTTCAACGTCGCCGTCGGCTTGCGCAGGCTGGGTGTGGACTCCGGTTTCTTTGCCGGACTGTCAACGGACTATCTTGGCCGGCGGCTGCGCACCGTTCTGGATGAAGAAGGCGTACGTGCCGACTATCTGGTGAATTTCGATGCACCTACGACGCTGGCCATGGTTGCCGTGGGTGCCGACGGCTCGCCCCACTACAGCTTTCGTGGCGAAGGCTGCGCAGACCGACAATTACGACTCGGGGATCTACCGGAACTGAGCGACGAGGTACGCGGCATACACGTGGGCTCGTTTTCACTGGTGGTTCAGCCGATAGCCGACACCTTGCTGGCGCTGGTTGCACGCGAAAGTGACCAACGCTTGATTACGCTGGACCCTAACGTGCGCCTCAATCCCGCCCCTGACATCACTCGCTGGCGCGAACAGATCAGCACCTTTGCCGAGCATGCGCACATTATCAAGGTCAGCGACGAAGACCTGGCGCTGCTCTATCCAGGACGCAGCCCTGAAGACATCGCGCAAAGCTGGCTCGCCAAGCGCTGCCAACTGGTCGTCCTGACGCGCGGCACCCAAGGCGCGAGCATCTTCACCCGCCAGCACGGCAGTTGGTCGATTCCGGCAGAGACAGTGATTACTGCCGACACCGTCGGCGCGGGCGACACCTTTCAGGCAGCCTTGATAACGTTCCTCACCGAACGCCAACTCGACAGCCCGGCCAGTTTGCCGTCGTTATCTCGGGAAACCCTGGATGAGATGCTCAGGTTTGCAGTGAAAGCCGCAGCGCTGACCTGCACCAAGGTCGGCCCGGATTTGCCGTATCGGCAGCAGTTGGGTTAGCGACACAGGAGCCGTTGGAGCGAGGCTTGCCCGCGAATCGGCCGTAGGAGCAACTTTAGTCGTGAAGGCGTCAATTGCCTTCCCGGCTAAAGCCGGTCCCACAGCAAGCCTCGCTCCAACGAGCCTGCGTTTGTTCAGAAACGCTTTAAACCAACGCCAACCTGGCCGCCAGAATCTTGCCGTTGATATCGGCAGTCGCTGTCTGTTGCTGTTCTTTCAATGCAGCTTGAAGCTTGTTGTCGACGGACAGTTTCTGTTCCGGCGACATGGCTTCGTACTCTTCCTTGCTCACCCCTGTCAGCTTCTCGCGCATCTGCTCGGCAGGCGAGAGATTCATGAAGTCCATGAACTGCTGTTGCGCCGAGGAAGTCGAAGACGTCGCTGCAGCCACATCGGCCTCACTGGTCACGGCTGAATCCCTGGCGGCAATGCTGGTATCAACGGCAATAGGCGTGAATGCGGCTTGCGCATCCGCCGCTTGAGTCGACGCCTTCAAGTTCACCAACAACTTGGCGAACGCTTCGTCGAAGGTTGAATCCTTGCTGCTGTCGCTGGTGTTTTCGCTGACTGCGTCCACGGCCGGAACCGGACTGGCCGCTGCGACCGGGACGGCGAATGCGTCCTTGGACACGTCCTCCTGGGTCTTGCGCCCCACCACTTGTGATACCAAATGATGGAGCGTGCTGATGCTGGCTGTATTCATCGCTCACCTCCTGCTGCAAAGTGCAGTACGTATAACGCAGCAAAACCAGTGCCACTTCATAATCCTCGCTACAGGCCTTTGATTACGGGGGCTTCAATGCCGCGCCTACGGCATTTGGGTCAGGCCGAGCGGCAAAGGGCAACCGCAAGTGGCAGCGCAATGCCGCAGAGGTCACTGGACGAAATCATCACTCAGGAACAATTGCTCCTGTGGCAAAGGTACGGAGAAGTAATACCCCTGCGCCTGACCTGCACCGATTTCACGCAACAGGTCGAGGGTCGCTTCGTCCTCGACGCCTTCCGCCACAACAGTCAAATCCAGAGACTGCGCCATGCGCACAATGGCCCGCACGATAGCCCGGCTACGCGCACTGGTGGTGAGTTCTAGAATGAACGACTTGTCGATTTTCAAGCCGCTGAAATGATACTGATGCACGTAGCTGAGCGACGAGAAGCCAGCGCCGAAATCGTCCAGTACCACTGACATGCCGTGGTCCGCCAACTGTTTCATGGATTGCCGGGCGAGTTCCGGCTCGGCAACCAGCGCGCCTTCAGTCAGCTCCAGGCAAATTCTCGACGGAGCCACCTGGTAGCGTTGCAACATGTCCAGCAGCTCCCCGGCAAACTCGGGGCGGGTAATGCTGTAGCTGGAGCAGTTCACGTGGACGGTCGGCCAATGACTATTGGCCGGCTGCGCCAGGATGGCGATGACGCACTGCAACATGTATTGATCCAGCCGCCCGATCAGCCGCAAGCCTTCAAGTGCCGGCAGGAAATGACCAGGAGCGACCACTCGGCCGTCAGGCTGGCGCCAGCGAATGAGTGCTTCGAGGGCCAACACTTTGCCGGTTTCAATACCGATGATCGGCTGGAAATACGGAATCAGCTCGTCAGTGCGCTTGAGCGCATTGCGCAGCGCGCCTTCCTGCTCGACCTGATCGGAGACTTCCCGGCGCAGCTCCTGATTGAACACTGCGTAACTGTCACGCCCGCCATTCTTGACCCGGTACATGGCCACATCAGCGTCGCGCAGCAGATCCGTGGGCTCGTGATGGAATTGACTGTCGGCACCGACGATGCCGATGCTGCACGATGAAAATACCGCATGCGCGTCCACACGAAATGGCAGATCGAAAGCCTGGAGGATTCGTTGCGCAATACCCACGGCCATATCCAGCGTTGCGCTGACCGCCAGCACGGCAAACTCGTCGCCACCCAATCGCGCCAGCAAGTCGCTGTCACGCATGCAACTGCGCAGACGGTCCGCTGCCTGGGTCAGCAGCAAGTCACCGAAATGATGACCGAGGCTGTCGTTGACCAGCTTGAAGCGGTCCAGGTCGATGAACATCACCACCATCGGCTGGCCGTGGTCACGGAAATCCTGCCAGGCGGCATGCAGGCGTTGCTGTAGATGGCTGCGGTTAGGCAGGCCCGTCAGGGAATCGTGAGAGTTCTCGTGCTGCAACCTGGCATTGACCTGATCGAGCTCGCGGGTGCGGTCGCGAACCCTGGCCTCCAGGCGCAGGTTGTCGGTGTGCACCGCTTCGGCGGCACTGCGCCGCGACAGCGCAGTGTCGATATGACGCGAAACAAAGGTCAGCAACTCCTGATCGCGCAATGAATAGCTCACCAGCGGCGAATAACTCTGCACGGCGAGCACACCACGTACGTCATCTCCCTCGAACAACGGAATTCCCAACCAGGAGCATGAACGATTGTCTTCGTTGCCTATTTCGATCTCGCCAATTGCTTCAAGACGCAGCGCATCGTCACTATCGATAAGGCAGGCGCGCCGTTGACGGATCACATATTCGGTATAGCCACGCTGGCCCCGCCGGGGCGACGGCCGCTTGGTCAATCGCTCATCAACGTAATAGGGAAAGGTCACTTCGCAGGTGGCGGTGTCGTACAGCGCAATATAGAAGTTCAGGGCAACCAGCAACTCGCCGACAATCAAATGCAGGCTGTGAAACAACTCGGCCATGTCGCCCGGCTGACTCGATAGCTCGGCAATCTGAAACAACGCGCTCTGCAAATGTTCGGCGCGTTCACGGTCCACCACTTCCTGACGCAGCGCGGCGTTGAGCGCGGACAGCTCCTGCGTGCGCAGCAGCACGGTTCGCTCAAGGTCGGCGCGGTGCAGAATACGATCCAGCGCCATGGCCACATGACGCGCGACTGCCTGGAACAGCACCCGATCTTCTGCGCTGTAGACCCGCGACACGTCGTAAACCTGCATGGCCAGCATGCCGAAGACATCGTCGGACGCATTTTTGAGCGGCGCGCCCATCCAGAACTCGGGTCGATGGCCAAGGCAGAAAAACTTCTCCTCTTGGCGGGCACGCTCGATATCCGCAGCATCGACAAACAGCGGTTGGCCACGGGTCAAGACATAACCAGTCATCGAAAGCTGCGTCGGGTCCAGATATTCGTGCGCTTCAGGCTCAAGAGCATCGACATCGGTGATATCGACGTAATAGGGATAGGTGATTTTGCCGGTGCCCGCATCGTAAAGGGCCAGGTAAAAGTTTTCAGCGTCGATAAGCGTGGCGAGTTCTTTGTGTACGCCCTCCAGAAACGCGCCGCGATGTCGGGTGGTACTGGCCAGATAAGTGATTTCGTACAGCACTCGCTGGGTGATCTGCGCGCGCGCCAGCGCCTGGGTCTGCAATTGATAACCAACCTGCAACGCCAAAGTGGCCAGTTCCGGACTAGCACACTGCGCCTGCGGTGCCAACAGCCAGCCCAGCGCCTCTTCACCCCTGCCGGCCGGCCAACGGTGCAATCGCTGAGTCCGGCACAGCGCCTCAAGCTGGTCGGCCGCAATACTTGCAGGCCAATCGGGCGCAGGCAACGCCGATCCATGGCCCAACAGATACATTGTTTCGCCAGCACCGTAGACGGCCCAGGCGACATCAGGCACCTGACTCTTGGCAGCCAGGAGCAGCGTCTCGATAGTGGCCTGACTCGCTGGGAGAGTTAACGCTTCCATGCTCGCAATCAATTCCGCTGCTGCACCTTTGCCATGGTCGGGACGTCTCTGGTCATGGGCCAAGGGAGGTACATTCATGAAAGCTCCAAAACCAGAAACCGCAAGGGCTTATATTCGCGGCGGGTGTTGGGCGGCGCAAGCGGGATATTCGATTGACCTATAAGAAAATTGAGTTATTTCACTTCTTTATCACTGACGGGCAAAACAATGTCGTAAATGAGCATGGATGGCGTCGGTGGTTGTCAGACTGCAGTTGGGCTTTAGCTGTTATTCCGGAATGGGCGTCGGCAACGCTTCTCCCGCGAAATACGCTGCCAGGTTGCTCAACGTCAGATCGGCCATTGCCTGGCGGGTATCCTGAGTGGCGCTGGCCATATGTGGGGTCAGCAATACGTTATCCAGCCCCAGCAGATCCGGATGAACCCGCGGCTCGTTCTCGAAAACGTCCAGCCCCGCCGCATAGATGCGCTTGTCCCGAAGCGCGGCGGCCAACGCGCCTTCATCGATTACACTGCCGCGACCGACGTTGATCAAAATGCCTTGCGGGCCCAAGGCATTGAGCACATCAGTGTCGACCAGATGCAAAGTCTCTTCACCGCCGCCGACTGCGATCACCAGGAAATCCACTGCCGCAGCGAGGTCGATGACCGAGGCAAAAAAATCATAAGGCACGTCCTGAGGCTTGCGACCGGTGTAAGCGATGCGCATGTCGAACCCCGCTGCACGACGCGCGATTGCCTTGCCGATACGGCCCAGACCAATGATGCCCAGTCGGGCACCGCTGACCTTCCGGGTAAACGGAAACGGCCCGTCCGCCCAGGCACCGGCACGGACGAAGCGGTCAGCGTCGGCGGTGCGGCGGCCGATGCCCAGCAACAAGGCCATGGCGAAATCCGCGACATCGTCGGTAAGCACATCCGGCGTATGCGTCACACGGATGCCCCGCTCCCTGGCGGCCTGGACATCCACGCCGTCGTAACCCACGCCGAATACCACGATAATTTCCAGCAAGGGCAGCTTTTCAATCAACTCGCGGCTAACCCGGGACTCACCATTGGCCAACAGCGCGCGAACACCCAATGCGCTGGCGGGCAGCTCTGCAGGGTTTTCCGTGGCGTCGGTCACTTGGTACTCGACGTGCAAACGCTGAGTCAACAATTCCGGCAACCGGGCGATTTTAAGCACGTGAGATTTCATCAACATTCCCTTGAATAACAGGTTGAGCAACCGTAGGGGTTTTCCCCGTTCCGAGATAAATCCCCAGAACACCGCCGGCCAGCAATGCGCCGGCAACCAGCAGCAAGGCATAGTCGTAGTTGTCGGTGACGTCTTTGATCCAGCCCATCGCAGGCGGCAGGCCCAGGCCAGCCAGGTTGGCAATGGAGTTGATCAACGCAATGGAAACCGCTGCCGCCGGACCGGAGAGGTATTCAGTGGTGGTTGCCCAGAACACTGGCGTCGCCGCCCAGTTGAGGCCCACGGCCAGGACCAGCATCCCGTAGGAAAGCCATTGATTGCCGCTGAACACCGCCAAAGCCAGCAACACCCCGGCACCCAGCAACGGCCCGCCCAAATGCCAGCCGCGCTCATTGGATTTGTCGGAATGACGCCCGTTGAGATACATGAAAATACAGGCGACGAAGAATGGCAGTGCCGACATGACACTCACGGTGAAGGAGCCCTGCTTCGATACCGACTGTACGATCAGCGGCAGAAACAGCGTAATACCGATGGTGCCAAACGCCTGGAGCAGCCAGAACAGGCTGAGTAACCAGACCCGGCGATTGCGGAACGCGACGTGCCAGGCGTCCTTATGAGAAATCGGCGTCGTGGCCTGCTCAGCGGCAATCGTGCGCGCGAGCCATTTTTTCTGCGCCGCATCCAGCCAATGAGTGCTTTCCGGCGAGTCCGGGAGATAACGCAGCACAACAATGCCGAGTATGACCGCCGGAATACCCTCAAGCAGAAACAGCCAACGCCAGCCGCTGACACCCAAGATCCCGTCCATGTGCAGGAACGCGCCGGACAGCGGCAAGCCGATTACCGAGGCCAACGCCGCGCCAATGTAGAAGAACGACATGGCTCTGGCGCGATCAGTCTTCGGGTACCACTGAGACAGGTAATAGATGATACCGGGCGTGAAGCCAGCTTCCGCGGCGCCCAGCAACAGGCGCATGACGTACAGCTGATTGGCGGTCTGCACCAGGCACATCCCTGCGGCGACGATGCCCCAGGTAATCATGATCCTGGCGATCCAGCGGCGCGCGCCGACCTTGGTCAGGATCAGGCTGCTGGGCACTTCGAGCAAAATGTAGGTGAGGAAGAACAGTCCTACGCCCAGCCCGTACATGCGTGCGGTCAGGCCCAGGTCAGCGTTCATCTGCAGTGCAGCGACGGAGATATTCGATTTGTCGATGTAAGCGACCATGTAGAGCAGCATCAGAAATGGAATCAACTTCAAGTTGAGTCTTCCGATGGTGCTGGCATGCAGGCCAGTCTCGATGGGATTGGACATAAACAGCCCTCTGTTGTTTTTTTTGTCTTTATTGTCGGGACCGCTGGCCTTGAAGGCACCAGTCGGCGAAATCCGTTGCAAGCGACCTTAGACGAGATGTTTATTTATTTCAATATATGAATTCATATCCCATTATATGGGATGTGATTTATGGCAGGATTTGTTATTGGGTGTAAGCTCCGATTTCCTTGACCGACTCACAGGTAAATACCCTTATGAACGTTCTACTCGGCCAGTCATTGCGCCGCATGCTTCTGTCCACCGCTGTGCTGACATCTTGTCTGTTGGGTGCCAGCCAGAGCTTTGCGCAGGATGCTCCGGCGCCGAGAGTGGGTGTGCGAGGGACGATCACTGCGCTTGAAGGTGACGTGTTGAAGGTCCGTACCAATCGAGGTGAGGATCTGACCGTAAACTTGCTGAAAGCAACCCAGGTTCGCGGGGTGACGCTGGCCCAGGTCGCCGACATCAAACCGGGCAGTTACATCGGCTCGGCCGCCGTTCCGCTGCCGGACGGCACGCTCAAGGCACTGGAAATCCACGTCTTCCCCCCAGAAATGGCCGGCACCGGCGATGGGCACCGCCCGTTTGATCTGGCCAAGGACAGCACCATGACCAATGGAGCGGTGGGCGATCTGGTTACCAGCAATGGCCGCTCAATCACGGTTAACTACAAAGGCGGGCAGAAGACGATTGTCATTCCTGAGGACGTGCCAATTGTAAATCTGGTCCCGGGGGACAGAAGTTTGCTGAAGCCAGGGGTCAAGGTCGTGATGTTTGCCCAGAAAGCCGCCGATGGCAGCTTGTCCGCGCAGGCGATATCTGCGGGCAAGGACGGCGTTACACCACCGATGTAACCGCTTTTATGCTGGCGCTGCGGGCTCGGAACGGATTTCGGAAATACCGAGCAGCAGCGCCTGCTGCACAATCTCGCCAGGCGCCGAATCAGCAGAAGGCATGATAAGACTGTTTTCCCCATCGCCGAAGTGCAACTGCAGCAGATGCAATGCAGCGACATGCGCGGGCAACGCGGCATCAGGCAGTTCAAATAACTGTTGCCGCTGCTCACCGTTGAATCGATAAGCGACAAGGTGCGTATAAAGCTCAGCCATAAAGAGAGCCTTGATCAGCCCAGAGCCAGACCGAAATGATCCGAGCGCTTGAGGAATGCAGCCAATCTACCGAACGAGGTGCTCTGGCGCATGGATGCCGCCTCCCAGACAGGACCTGTCGTCTGGTGGGAACAAACCATACCCATCATCACTGAAGTGGAGTCGTCCAGTTCTACCATCAACGCATTTGCCTGACTTTGAAAATCGTTCCGAAACGTCATAACAGTTCCATCCATTCAAGCGCATTTCGTAGCCGACGGCAGCTTTGTGACTGCCCTGTAATTGATATGGACACCCCCATCTATCGTTTGGCAGAAGTTGTCCGATGACCGGTCGCCACCGGTCATAGAGCGCCCGCCTGCTCTATCCCGCGCGCCACACCCAACTGCAGTTTGCTGTTACTCAAGTGAGTCAGCGCTTCGTCCCTGCGCGCTTGACACGCACTTTTCCGGGGCGCGGAATCATTGTTCTCGTTGAAAACAGGGAGATATCACATGGCTAAGATCAAGGTGTTAGCGGGTGACTTTCTTCAGGGTGATGGGGAGTATATTTGCGGCGCAATCAGAATCGAGACGCCCCTGCATCCCTGGCCTGGTATCCAGATTTCGGGCAAGGCACTCAAATCGGTGGCAATTGCCAGCCAGGTGTCCAGTAAAAGAGTAGAAGACGCCATTGGCCTTGGACTCGCAGGCGCCCTGATGTTGGGCCCGATGGGGGCCGCAGCGGGTCTCATGCTCGCGGGGGAAGAAACAGAAGTGACGTTCTGGGCAACACTCAAGGATGGCAGGAAGTTCCTGGCAGCCACGGATGACCAGACTTATCGCAGAATCGCCAGTTTCGTAGCCAAGCCGGATTACTTGAGCAGTCATGAATAGGAAGATGATGGCGAAGGCTATCCCGGCAGCAATCTGCTCAGAGCGATTTCCCCAGCCCGGCCTTAAACCGGGCTTTTTTTTGCCGAAAATACATATGCACCGCTCTTGGCATCATTAATGCTTTTACAATTAATGTGAAGGATTTATGACAGTGAAGTTATAACCGTGAACTGACTGATTTACCTTCGAACACAGCACGTACAAGCAAACGACCCGCAGTGACCATTGGTCGTGTGAAAAGGTAGAGCAGACGATGAAAGAACGAGCCACAGTGATTTGCAACCGGGATGGCATGATTCTCTATGTGCGCAAACCGAAATCAAGATGGGCATTGCCTGGCGGTAAAATCGAGACCGGCGAAACGCCTGAACAGGCAGCGATCCGGGAATTGAGTGAGGAAACCGGTTTGGAGGATCTGGAATTGATCTATCTGGCCGAGTACGGAAAAGACAAAGTCATTCATCACATTTTCATGGCAATGGTCTCGGCGTCTGCCAAGCCCTCACCTCAAAATGAAATCGCGGCCTGCAAGTGGCTGCACATGAAAAACGTCAGCGATCTGAATGCCAGTTCAGCGACCAAGGCCATCGTTAAATCTTACGCGAGGCAAGCGGGTTGAAATAAACCCGCTTGCCTGGCGCATATCATCGCTTATGCGATTTCATGCCGGGCTTGCCATGTTCCACCACTGCCGGGACAGAACATGGGCTAACAATCAGAAACGGAAGGCTTGGCGACCAATCAGTAACCACTTGCCACCCTGCTTCTGCCAGATCTGGAAGTTCTCGATCTCGGTCGGCACCAGCTTCCCGCTGTTGATGGCCTGAGCGGAGAAGTGATTGCGCACCAGAGCAACGTCGTTGGACAGGGTGATTTTCTGATTGAGCATCTTCAGTTCCTGAAACGCGCTCTTGCCTGTCTCGATATCGGCGATGAATGCTTTCTTGTCTTGAATGGTGCCGCTGGAGTGACCATAAGTCAGGTTGTCCGCTGTCAGCGCCTGCAGTTCGGCTATGTCTTTGTGCCACATCGCCTGGGTCAGTTTATCTACCGCTTTTTCAACATCAGCTTCGTCAGAGGCGTGAGCGGTGGCTACGTAGCCGCCGAACAGACACAAAAAACCGAGCAGCAGTTTGTAGTTCTTCATCGATGATTCCTTATTGTTGTGATGACGCAGAGATGTAACAGATTTATACGACGTCATACAACATAGCAGATCCGATGCAGGTGGCAAGGGTCAGCGCTGACGCCAGACCGCTACGTCGGCGGAATCGTCGCAAGCATGGCGATGCCAATGGTCAACACCAGAAATCCAATCATGAAAAACGCAAGCTTGGCCATCATGTCTCCTACTCAAATGACAGGTTGTCGGCACAGCCAACTTTGCATTTCTGAAATTTGATCAGTTGCTCAAGCGGCCTGGCGGGACCATTGTCCGAGCGGAGCGGGTTTCGAAACAGATGCAGGTGATGAGAATAAATACGGCGCACGTTGAGCGAGCGTGGCGGATATACGGGTGTCTATACTTGAAAGTCCGGCGGTGAAAATCGATTGCTCAAGGCCGTCCACAACGAAGGGCCAACCTTTCAGTTAGCCCTTCCTGTCCGCCCAGCAGGGAGTAGACGCCATCAACGCGAGCATGCACCAATAACAGCGTCAACTTATCTTGAGTGCGACGTGGCCCTTATTGTTGTCGTAGCAGTTCCAGGCATCATTGGCGTACGCATATAAGTACCCCGAGCGTTTCGGTGTATAGGGACATCCGAGTCCAATCACAAAGGACTCGGGCTTTATCAGATACCCTTTCCATCCACTCCATCACTGTTGGCAATGGCGCCCACCAGACAAAACCACGGGTACGGCTCGAATTGGCGTGCCGCACGATAGGGCGATGACTGATGGGTGGGTCCTGTTGACGCTGCAAAGCGGAAGAGTGAAAGCCCGCGGCATCACCCGTGAGATGCGAAATACTTCGAGGAATCGTGGGTAACACACCAAACACACCATCACAGGAGTCATGCATCATGTCGTGGTAGTCCGGCGTGATCTGCGCGACTGCCTTGTTGAATTCAAGCCCGCATTGCGCGGCCTCGTCGATCATCCATTTCAATGCACCGTCGGCCAGACCATCTAACGTGGTCGCCTGCCACCTCGGACATGGAGGAGCGCGCTGACCACTTATATCCAGCGATGGATAGATCCAAGTTTAGGCAGTAGCAGGCGTCAAGGATGTGCCCGTCGCCAAAGACCGGGGTTTTGCAAATCCATCCCAAACGCCGCCCACAAAAAAAGGCCAACCTTTCGGTTGACCTTTCTAGACCGCCCAGCAGAGAGCGGATTTGTTTGGTAGGCGCGATCAGACTCGAACTGACGACCCCCACCATGTCAAGGTGGTGCTCTAACCAACTGAGCTACGCGCCTGCTGTGGGTCGGCATTCTACGGATATCTAAATGTGTGTCAACACCTATTTTCACGCTAACTCTATGAATATGCGTATTTTTTACGATTTCCGGTTTTCGCCTTTAATACGTCGCTGGCTGGTGCAGTTTTTTGATCTCCGGTAGGATCGGTCCATTCGTAAAATATATTAAACGGAGGTTAAAGGATGGCGAACACTCTTTATCCGCAGTCCTATTACGCAGCTTCGGCCAATCCAGCTCCGCCTCGCCCTCAACTGCAGGGCGAGGTAGAAACAGACGTGTGCGTGATTGGCGCGGGATATACCGGCTTGTCCAGCGCGCTCTTTCTACTGGAGCACGGTTTTCGGGTAACGGTGCTGGAGGCGGCCAAGGTTGGCTTCGGCGCGTCGGGGCGCAATGGCGGACAAATCGTCAACAGTTACAGCCGTGATATCGATGTTATCGAGCGCACAGTCGGGCCTGGACAGGCGCAGTTGCTGGGGCAGATGGCGTTCGAGGGCGCTACGATCATTCGTGATCGGGTTGCCAGGTATCAGATCCCGTGCGACTTGAAGGACGGCGGTGTCTTCGCCGCGCTGACACCCAAGCAAATGGGCCACCTTGAAGCGCAGAAGCGGCTTTGGGAGCGCTACGGCCACACTCAACTGGAGCTCATGGATCAAGCCCGCATTCGGGAAGTGGTGGCATGCGACCAATATATTGGCGGCTTGCTGGACATGAGTGGCGGGCACATCCATCCGTTGAATCTTGCACTGGGGGAAGCCGCTGCGGTGGACTCCCTGGGCGGCACGATTTATGAGCAGTCGGCTGCCATTCGCATCGAGCGCGGCGCCAACCCTGTCGTGCATACCGCCGAGGGCAAGGTTCGCGCCAAGTTCATCATTATCGCGGGCAACGCGTATCTGGGTAATCTCGTCCCTGAACTGGCCGCCAAGTCCATGCCCTGTGGCACGCAAGTCATTACCACCGAGCCGTTGAGCGACGAGCTGGCGAACACGCTTCTGCCGCAGGATTACTGCGTCGAAGACTGTAATTATCTACTGGACTACTACCGTCTTTCAGCGGACAAACGCCTGATCTTTGGCGGTGGAGTCGTATATGGCGCCCGTGATCCAGCCAACATCGAAGCAATCATCCGGCCAAAGATGCTCAAGGCTTTTCCGCAGCTCAAGGACGTGAAAATTGACTACGCCTGGACCGGAAATTTCCTGTTGACGCTATCCCGTCTGCCTCAGGTCGGGCGGCTTGGCGACAACATTTATTACTCTCAGGGTTGCAGCGGTCATGGCGTGACCTACACGCATCTGGCGGGCAAAGTGCTGGCCGAAGCGTTGCGCGGTCAGGCCGAACGCTATGATGCATTCGCCGGACTGCCGCACTACCCTTTCCCCGGTGGCAAGTTGATGCGTACGCCACTGACTGCTCTGGGCGCCTGGTATTACGGCCTGAGAGACAAACTGGGTTTTTGAGGCATCGAGAGCGGCGCGATGCGCAGCTCAAACTCAATTAACAACCTGGCGGGCCTTCAATGTCTTGATCGCCTCGCCTGCTGCCTGTTCCTGACCCGCCTGAGCCAGATCTTCCGCCGCCTTTACCCAGCGTTGCTCGTTCAGGTTGGCAGGCAACTGACGCGGACTCTGGATCAACACCGCCCAGCTTCCTGCGTTCGACCAGGCCGATGAGAAACTGCTGAAACTCATCAGGAGACGACGGTTCATGCCCGCATGCAGCAGCACCGTCTGCTTGATCCGGTTGTAGCCCACCAGCACCGCGTAGCGCGGCTCTTTGAGGACGGTGCCCTCGGAAAAGCGCAGCATGACCGGATACCCGGCAGAAATTTGCGTCAACAACGATTGCAAGCCGTCATCCAGGGGATACACGAGGAAACCGTACTCGCGCGCCAGCTTCGGCATACTTTGCTCAAGCCTGCCCTCGCCGCTTGGCAACTGCAGTGGTTTGTCGAGCAAACCCGGGGTTATCTGGACACGCTGATTGGCCAACATGCTGGCCAGCGCGCCTGGTCCGCTTTGAAAAGCATTGCCGCGAAAGAACGGCACGTTATTAAGCTCAACCCGATCCGGCAGGCGCTGGATTTCAGGCGTAAGAGCTGATGCGCAGCCGACCAGATTCAAGACAATGGCAACAGCCAGAACTTTCCATTTCGTGCCAACCCTGGGTGATCGGAGTAATACCGGTAGCATGTTCACTCACTTCAACAGACGTCGGCCACCTGCGGCCTGACTCGAACGCCGATCATAGGGCGACACAGCGCACTGGTATAGCCTGATAGCGCAGTCAGGGCGGCTGGCTATGCGAAATTGATCCTGAGTTCGAGACCATTGGTCAATTTACCGAAACATGCCGGGGACTAAACTGTCGATTAGAAGGACTGGATAGAAAGCAAGTCCGTGGAGGACTTATGAGCCTGGGAATGACAATCGTGATGCTGATCGCCGCATGGATGGCTGTTGCCACCGCCATGCTCTGGGGTGTGATGCGAATTTCTCGGCGTCATCATCACCGTGACACCAGTGTTGCACCTGTCAAACGCGAAAAGCCAGGAAAAGGCCCCCACGCGGCCGCCCATTGATCTCAACGTGAAAAGGTCGGCGGCGGATTTCAACCGCGCCGACCTCTTCTGTTACTGCCTGATTTACTGCTCCAATTACTGCGCCTCTGACGCCTGAGCCGCTTCGCGTTTGAGCCTGGCTCGGCGCGACAGCATGTTCAAACCTTCGATCAATGCCGAGAAAGTCATGGCCGCGTAGACGTAACCTTTAGGCACGTGAGCACCAAAGCCTTCGGCGATCAGCGTCATGCCGATCATGATCAGAAAGCCCAGCGCCAGCATCACTACGGTTGGGTTGTCGTTGATGAACTTCGCCAGCGGATCAGCAGCGACCAGCATGACTATCACGGCACTGATCACCGCGATGATCATGATTGGCAAGTGTTCGGTCATGCCCACGGCGGTCACGATGCTGTCGATGGAAAACACCAGGTCGAGCATCAGAATCTGACCGATCGCTGCAGCCATACCCAAGGTAAGGGTCGATTCGATCTTCTTTTCGGCCTCAGTCTTGATGTCCACGCTGTGGTGAATTTCGGTCGTCGCTTTCCACACCAGGAACAAACCACCGGCGATCAGGATCATGTCCTTCCACGAAAACGTCTGGCCAAGCACTTCGATCACCGGCTCGGTAAGCTGCACGATGTACGCCACAGTACTGAGCAGGCCCAGGCGCAGGAACAACGCCATGCCGATACCCAACCGGCGGGCTTTCTGCTGCTGATGCACTGGCAATTTGTTGGTCAGGATCGAGATAAAGATCAGATTATCGATCCCGAGGACGATTTCCATGACGACTAGAGTCGCCAACGCGACCCAAGCCGCCGGGCTTGTCGCAAGTTCTAAAAGATATTCCATAGTGATGCCCTGGTTCAGTTGAAAACGAGATTAGATTTCTTTGCTTGATTTGTCTGCTTTGGATTCAGGTTTGGGTAGCGCCAGGGAGAGATCCTGTTTGGCATCGTCCAGCGCTTTGGTGGCGGCCTTCTGCGTATCGTCGATGGCCTGTTTGGCAGAATCGGCGGCGGTGTTCAACAGTTGTTTGGTGGATGTTTCCACTTGATCACATCCAGCCAGAAACAAGAGAGGAAGCGTGAACAGTGCGACGCGCAAAGGTTTGATCATGGAGTGCCTCATGAGATTAGCCGGATGCGTTGACTCGATCCGGCGATAGGGGCGCATTCTAGTCAGGCAGATAGTTCAGTAAAATTCGTATTTTCAAGGCGTATACTTCGGTTATACCGAATCGGGAAAGTTCATGCTCAATTATCGACAATTGCATTACTTCTGGGTGGTGGCGAAAACCGGCAGCATTGTTCGCGCCTGCGACCAATTGAACCTGACGCCGCAGACCATCAGCGGCCAGATCAGCCTGCTGGAGCAAACCCTGGGTGTCGATCTGTTTCAGCGGGTCGGACGCCAGCTGGAATTGACCGAAGCCGGCCGGCTGGCCCTGCCCTACGCCGAGCAAATGTTTCAGCTGGGCAATGAGCTTGAAGCGATGCTACGTGCGCAGCCGGACGAGCAGCAGATTCTGTTTCGCGTCGGCGTGGCGGATGTGGTGCCCAAATCGATCGTCTATCGGCTTATCGCGCCCACCATGGAGTTGCAGGAACCGATGCGTATAAGTTGCCGGGAGGACAAACTGGAACGGTTACTGGCCGATCTGGCAATCCAGCGCCTGGATCTGGTGATCTCTGACAGTCCGATGCCTTCGCACCTGGATATTAAAGGCTACAGCCAGAAGTTGGGTGAGTGCGGCATCAGCTTTTTCGCGACGCCGGAACTGGCCCAGCGCTATGGTAAAGACTTCCCTGCCAGCATGCAGGGTGCGCCGTTGCTGATTCCAGGACAGGAAACCGTGGTGCGCAGCAGGTTGATGCGCTGGTTTGCAGATCAGAACGTGCAGCCGCGCATTGTCGGAGAATTCGACGACAGCGCGCTAATGAAGGCTTTCGGCAAGTCAGGCAGCGGCATATTTGTCGCGCCCAGCGTGATCGCCGATGAGGTGCAGGCGCAATACGGCGTCGAACTGCTCGGCCAGACGGATGCCGTGACCGAGTCGTTCTACGCCATTTCCGTAGAACGCAAGGTCAAGCACCCGGGCATTATCGCGATCACCGAAAGCGCCCGGCACAAGCTGTTCACCGATGCCGTCTAGGTGCAGAGCGGTAAACGGAAGACTGCCGGGTTGAAATCATCTGAGCGCCTTGCGCAAAACAAGCCGCCGCATGAAAACGTCTTCCGGCGACTCGACTGGCGCTGGTCAGCGACTCATGGATACGACGCGAATTAAACTGCGCCCATGAAATCACGCTTGCCGATTTCTACGCCGTTGTGGCGCAGCAGGTCGTAAGCGGTGGTGACGTGGAAGAAAAACTGCGGAAGGCTGTAGGTCAGCAGATAGCTCTGGCCGGTGAAACGTTTTTCTTTTGGTGTGCCCGGACGCAGGATGATTTCGATCGCTTCGTTGCCGTCGACCTGCTCTGGCTTGATGCTGCCGATGAACGCCAGGGTCTTGGCGAGCAAGGCTTGCAGCTCGGCAAACGTGGTCTCGGTATCGTCATATTTCGGCATTTCTACATTCGCCAGACGTGCCGAAGCCCCTTTGGCGAAGTCGACGGCTATCTGCACCTGGCGGGTGAAGTTAAGCATGTCCGGAAACAGCCGAGCCTGCAGCAGAGCTTCGGGCTGGATGTTCTTCTCGGTTGCGTGTGCCTCAGCCTTGGTCAGGATAGCGCTCAAGGCATTGAGCATTTGCTGAAACACCGGGATGGAGGCGGAATACAAAGAAATAGTCATGACAGATCCTGAATGAAAGGTAAGCGATTATAGGCACGCTATCCTGGTAACGCAGTCGGTCTTTATTGTCGTCGTCCGGGAAAAGCGCGAAGACCGGCTTCAGGCGCTGGAAAATATTCATCACACAGCCTAGGCTGACTGCCCGCCATCGCCTATGGAAAGCGCCATGTCTATCGAACAGCCCTCGACGTCACCTACAGACGCGCCCGACACAACCGACGCGCTGCATCTGAACAGTACGGAATTGCGCATTCTGGGTTGCCTGATCGAAAAGCAAGCGACCAGTCCGGAAACCTATCCGCTGACCCTTAACGCCCTGGTCACCGCCTGCAATCAGAAAACCAGCCGCGATCCGGTGATGAACCTGACCCCCGGTCAGGTCGGTCAAAGCTTGCGCGCCCTGGAAGGCCGTCGCTTGACGCGCCTGGTGATGGGCAGCCGCGCTGATCGCTGGGAACACAAAGTCGACAAGGCGCTGGAGCTGGTCCCGGCGCAGGTCATTCTGACCGGGCTTTTGTTGCTGCGCGGTCCGCAAACCGTCAACGAGCTGCTCACTCGCAGTAACCGCATGCATGACTTCGAGGACAACGACCAAGTGGTTCACCAGCTGGAACGGCTGATTTCCCGCAACATGGCCATGTTGGTGCCGCGCCAGTCCGGGCAGCGCGAAGACCGTTACATGCACACCCTGGGCAATCCCGACGAGCTGCAGGAAATACTCGCTAACCGGCAGAATCCGCCAGAGCGCAGCTCCGGCAGTTCGGCATCAGCATCAGCCGAACGCCTGGACGAGCTGGAAGCGCGCATTGCCGCCCTCGAAGAACGCCTGGCGAAACTTGAATAGGCGCCAGCCATCAAGTATCGCGCCCTGCCCTGTTACCCGATATCGGCAACAGGGCCAAGAGGCAGCTCAGCCCCGAGCAAACGCTGCAGCCAGCTGGAATTGCTCGTTGGTCGGACGCACGCCGGTGTAGAGCACGAACTGCTCCAGTGCCTGAATGGCCGCGACTTCATCGCCGCTGATAATGTGTTTCTGCAGGCGTCTGGCGGCATTGATTAACGGCGTATCTGCTGGCGTAGCCACCACATCGAAAACCGTGTCTGCGGCTTCAACGGCGTCCTCGCTGAAGGACAGCTCTTCAGACTGCGCACCGGCCATGCCCAACGGCGTGACGTTGACCAACAACGGCGGACGCTCCGTGCCAAGCTCAGCCTGCCAGCGCAGTCCACAGGCGTCAGCCAGCGCTCGGCCGGTATTTTCATTGCGGGCGATAATCATCCCGTTCGTGAAGCCAGCATCGCGCATCGCTGACACCACGGCCTTGGCCATGCCGCCGCTGCCGCGCAAGGCAAACTCGCTGCGTGGTACGGCTCGACTTTGCAGGAGTTGCGCCACAGCGATGTAATCGGTGTTGTAGGCCTTCAGATGTCCGTCGGTATTGACGATGGTATTGATCGATTGAATCGCGGCGGCTGAGGCGTCCATCTCGTCCACCCATTCAATACACGCCTCCTTGAACGGCATCGATACGCCACATCCACGGATGCCGAGGGCGCGTATTCCGCCGATTGCGGCAGGCAGGTCGCCAGTCGTAAATGTCTTGTAGTAAAAGTTGAGTCCAAGCTGTTCGTACAAGTGATTATGAAAACGCACCCCGAAGTTGCCAGGGCGTCCAGCAAGCGACATGCACAGCTGCGTTTCTTTGTTGGGGACCATCAGCATTATTTCTCCTCAACGGCATTAGAAAAAACCTGCCCGGCAGGCGTACTATTCACGCCGCATCAGTAAGTCGATCCGGTAGTTATAAACACGCCGGATACCTTACACAAAATTTACGCAACGGCTTCGCAGTTTTCCCTGGAACCGCTGTCTTAGAATTATCCCGTGGCAGTGCTTGAGAAGAATGCAAGCCCGCGACAACGGGGTTGAAAGCCGAGGAACAGTCATGATTCGTCAAATCCCCAAGGTTGCCTTGTTAATAGGTGCCCTAGCCCTCGCAGGCCAAGCGAACGCCCATGGCGGCGGCGGTGGTGGCTGGGGTGGTCCGGCAGTCGTTGGTGCCATTGTCGGCGCTGCGGTGGTGGGTGCAGTGGTTTCGTCAGGCCGTGACCGAACCGTCTATGTCGAACAGCCACAGCCTGTTTATGTGCAGCAGCCGGTGTATGTCCAGGCGCCGCCGCCACCGGTTTACTATCAGCCGGGCTATCAAGTGGTCGTCCCGCCACCGGTCTACTATCAGCCACGCCATTACGGCCCGCCACCCGGCTATTACTACGGTCCGCCCCGTGGTTATTACGATCGCGGTCGCTGGTAACAGTAGACCTTCAGCCCCGCCCGCCAGGCGGGGTTGTTGTTTGTGAGGTACAGGAAAAGTCGTTTTCAGAACATTGACTGGATTGGGAACCGATCATCATTGGCGGAATCATTCAATGGATGGCCGGTCATCCTGTAGATAGCCGTATCGAACCTCATAAAAACAAGGAATGCGTTTATGCCGACACAGCACCCGCACCGAGCGGCTGGACTCTGCACCTCGAACAAGGTCTACAGCGCGCTGACAGAGTTGAAGAGTCTTGAGGGGCATCGCACCGCCAAGTTTCTCTCACTTCTGACACAAAGCCTGGTCGACAAAGGTGTACTGACCGATCAGGAAGTTGTCGCAATGCTGGATCTGGTTGTCGACTGATCGCTGCGACCTCCCGGACATTTGTCTTGTCATCAATGTCGACTATCGAGAGCGGTGATTTCTGCATCCCGCCGTGGCGCCTTAAAGTAGCGCCATAGATTGATGGAGGCAGTTATGACCAAGGTTCAAATCATGTCAGTTGTTGGAAGCGCTGTTCCGGCGAACCTCAGAGAACGCGGCCTGTTGGCCTGCTGGTATCTGATGCAGAACGGCGAACCCGTCAGCGGGCCATTCGCATCCTTGCCTGCCGCCCAGGCGCTTTCCGAGAAACTCGACGGCGCCCAGCTCAACGGCTAAGGGTTTTCACCGAATTTCGTTTTACCTGAAATCGTGCGTTGCTCCGCACAACCCCTTGCCCGCATCCCTCCCCTGGTGCGGGCTTTTTTTTGCCTGCTCGAAATCAGCTACGCTCGGCCATGGCGGCATTGACCTGACAACGATGCGCCAGTTTCTGCAGGCGTTTCTCCAGGCCCATGAACACCACCCGATCAGCACGCCCGCTCTCAAGTTCATCAATCAAGTCATTGGCGACTTGCCGTAACTCATAGGCAATGACCACGCGATCATCGTTCAAGTCATGCTTGTGGGATTCGAACAGGCGATGCAGATAGTCCTGCAACGTGTTTTGCAAACGGTGCCGATCGGACGCACGCAAATGATTCAGACTGACGCTGATCTTGGCCAACAATTCGCTGAGTTCACCGCACAGGTACTGGATACGACGTGCATAACCGGTTTCACGCGTACGCAATTGCTGACGCTGAGTTGCAGCATCCTGCTTCTTCTGAATGGCCGGGATAGCCACCGCCACCATTATCCCGACGATCAATCCCGTGGCCTGCACCCAACCCGCCCAATCGGCCGGCCTGGAAAAAAACCCCAAGCCCGACAGGACTACTGCGACGGCACCGGCGACGATCACCAATACTGCGTAATCCTTACTGATAAACCCTTTGGGCATTGCGCGACTCCTTTGATCTTCGTAGGCAACTATCGATGGCATGGGATGCTAATCGTTGCGCGCCTGGCACACCACGACTATTCAACAACCAGCCTTGATCGACGGGGTTTCTCGGCAGAAGCTGAACCTTGCCTGTCGCTGCAGTTTTATTAGCGAAAGGTCCTACAACACCCATCGACAGTAACGAACTGTGCTCCTAAAATGCGGCATTGTTCTTATAACTCCGTGCGATATCGTACTTTCCACTCTTAGTGAGCATCTCGCTTGAAAATTCATCTTTCTCTAGTCGGCCTATTATTTGCTCTTACAGGCCCGGCACTATGCAGCAGTGCCCAGGCGAACGAACCCGCCGCTATTTCACGCGACCCATCACAACTGCATCTTGCCTCCGGCAGCGCCATGGTCGTCGACTTGCAAACGGACAAGGTGTTGTATTCCAGCAACCCTGACGTGATTGTGCCCATCGCTTCGGTCACCAAGCTGATGACGGCGATGATTGTGCTTGACGCGAAACTGCCCATGGATGAAGTCATCCCGATCAACATCTCGCAAACGCCGGAAATGAAGGGCGTGTTTTCCAGGGTCAAGATTGGCAGCGAACTGCCGCGCAAGGAGATGCTGCTGATTGCCTTGATGTCATCGGAAAACCGCGCAGCTGCGAGCCTGGCCCACAGTTATCCTGGTGGCTACGCGGCGTTTATCCAGGCGATGAATGCTAAAGCCAAGGCGCTTGGCATGAAACACACGGTGTATGTAGAGCCGACCGGCCTCTCGATCTACAACGTATCGACCGCGCGCGACTTGACCAAGCTGGTCCTGGCGGCCCGGAAGTACCCGATGTTGAGCGAGCTGAGCACCACGCCAGAAAAGACCGTGACTTTCCGTAAGCCCACCTACAGCCTGGGCTTCAGCAATACCGACCACCTGGTCCGCAAATCCACCTGGGACATCAAGCTGACCAAGACCGGTTTCACTAACCAAGCGGGCCACTGCCTGGTGCTGCTGACCAGCATGGCCAATCGCCCGGTGTCAGTGGTGATCCTCGATGCGTTCGGCAAATACACCCACTTCGCCGACGCCAGCCGTTTGCGCCTGTGGATGGAGACAGGTAAAAGCGGCCCAGCGCCGGAAGTTGCCTTGCAGTATAAAAAGGAAAAAAACCTGATCATGAAACAGAATGGATTGCAGGCAAAAGAGTAACAGCCCTGTTTTTCATTTCCTGAATCGGGCGATCAACTGCAAAGCTCCGCACACTTTGCAGTTGATCGGCGATTGCCGCCCCCGAACTTCAGCTTTAACTACCTCACTTAACAAAAATTTCATCCTTTAGCCCATCGCGGTTCAAGCAAACAATCCTCCCATGAGCTAAACCTCTGTCAACGCTTGCATTAATTCGAGCGGCTTTCGGGAGTACAAAACATGCTCGTCAAATGGCTTCTGGCCGCGTTGCATCTACTGGCGTTCGGTTTTGCCCTGGCGGCTGTACTGGCACGAGGACGCGCGTTGCGCCGACTGCGTGACGATGACCCAAGGTCCTTCAGAGACGTATTCGTGGTGGATAACATCTGGGGAATCGCCGCTGCAATACTGTTGATTACGGGCGCCCTTCGCGCGTTTGGCGGTTTCGAAAAAGGCTCGTATTACTACCTGCACCAGCCACTGTTTCATCTGAAGATGCTGGCTTTCATTGCAATTGTCGCCTTGGAAGTCATTCCCATGTTCGCGTTCATCAAGTGGCGTCTAGCGTTCAAAAACCAGGAGCACATCGACACGCGTCGCGCCCGACGATTTGCCAGGATCAGCCATGCAGAAGCGGCGTTGATGGTCATCATGGTGATCGCCGCGACCGGGATGGCTCGGGGCAACCTGCTCAGCTAGAAGCAGAAACGACTCGGCCGCGAGACCCGTGAAGGTTTCGCGGCCGAGTCGAACCCGGTAGGGGCGGTATCATATCAGTTGTACTGAGTCACCAGCTTGACATTGAGGTACGCCTCGATGGCTTCGGTGCCGCCTTCGGAGCCATAACCTGAGTCCTTGATCCCGCCAAATGGAATCTCTGGAAGGCCGATGCCCAAATGGTTAATCGACAGCATGCCCGCCTCGATATAGGTACTCAACGCATTGGCCGTTTTCATCGATGTGGTGAACGCATACGACGCGAGCCCGAAAGGCACCCGATTGGACTCTTCCAAGGCCTCTTCCAGCGTGTCGAAAGGCACTAGCAATGCAACAGGGCCGAAAGGTTCTTCGTTCATGATGCGCATATCGCGCGTCAGGCCGCTGAGCACAGTCGGCGCGAAGAAATAACCCGGACCTTCGATGGCCTGCCCACCCGTGTGTACGGTCGCGCCGGCTTCACGCGCATCATCCACCAATGCCGCCAAGGCCGGGATGCGTCGCTCATTGGCCACCGGCCCCATCGTAGTGGTGGCATCAAGTCCGTTGCCGACCTTGATTTCCCGGGTCAGGCCAACGAACTTCTCGGTGAAAGCGTCGAACACACCGCGCTGCACCAGAATCCGAGTTGGGGAAACACAGACCTGACCGGCGTTACGGAACTTGGACATGGTCAGCACACGGGCCGCCAGATCGATATCGGCGTCGTCGAAAACCAGTGCCGGTGCGTGCCCGCCCAACTCCATCGTCGCGCGCTTCATGTGCTGACCGGCCAGGGCCGCCAGTTGCTTGCCTACTGGCGTCGAGCCAGTGAACGTGACTTTACGGATCACTGGATGTGGAATCAAATAGCCGGAAATCTGCGCGGGATCGCCATAAACCAGACCAATCACACCTGCCGGGACACCGGCATCGGCGAAGGCACGAATCAACTCGGCGGGTGAAGCCGGGGTCTCTTCGGGGGCCTTGATGATGATCGAGCAGCCGGCAGCCAATGCCGACGACAGCTTGCGCACGATCTGATTGATCGGGAAGTTCCACGGCGTAAAGGCAGCAACGGGACCTACGGGTTCCTTGATGACTTTCTGTTCGATGCCTGCGCCTCGCGACGGAACGATACGCCCGTAACTGCGACGACCTTCCTCAGCGAGCCATTCGACCACATCGGCTGCCGCCAGCGTTTCAGTGCGCGCCTCTGCCAGCGGCTTGCCTTGTTCCTGAGTCAGGATTCGGGCGATCGTCTCGACGCGCTCACGCAGCAAGTGCGCAGCCTTTTGCATGATTTTGTAGCGATCGAAGGCCGAAGTCCGGCGCCACAGCGCAAAACCGCGCTCGGCAGCGGCCAGCGCTTCATCGAGGTCGGCGATGTCGGCATGGGCTACGGTCCCCAGCGTTTCACCGGTGGCAGGATCGATGACTGGCAAGGTTCGACCATCGCGGCTGGCGCGCCACTGGCCGTCGATGAAAAGCTGAACATCAGGATACATAGAGATTCTCCGATCGCATTCAAGTGATGAACGAATTTAGGGGTACCTGCGCGTATTGGTCAAGCCTGAATATCCTTCGGCCCGAAAAGCTCCCTTGGATAGCGTCGTTTCTCAGGCCGTGAGCTCGGTTTCACGCTGGGTTGCGGCGTCATCGAAAACCACATAGAGCCGCTCGGCGATCTGGCTTTTGATCGCCTTGGCTGTCTCCAGCCCGAGCACGAAGCCCTCAGCCTTGCCACCCGCGCGATTCAGCTCGCTGACCGTGCCCGCCTGAGTGATGGCTTCAAACAGTTTTTCAGCGTGCGGGCCTGCGCCTTTTGGAAGGGATATCTGGTCAATGCTCATGTCTTAATTCCTGACGTGCAAAAAAATGCAGAAGACCGCGTCGGGCAACAAGGACAAACCTGCCGAGTTACCGACGCGGTAAAAAGGTGAGCACATGGTAAACCTGCCTGAAGAGATCAGGGGCCAGCGTTTGCGCCCCGATGCCAAAGCTGAGCAAATCAGCCTTTTCTGCGTTGCTGCCAGGCGGCTGCCAGGCCGCTAAGGCAAATGACAGTGATGCCGAACTGCGCGGTCAGCGATGGGGCATGATCGAAGACCAGATAACCCAGCAGGCCTGCGAACACAATCTGGCAGTAGCTGAACGGAGCAAGCATCGCCGGAGCTGCGAAGCGATAAGCCTGGGTCAGCAGCAAGTGCGCGACCATGCCACATGTTCCCAGCGCCAGCATCAACGGTAGATGCTTGAGCTCTGGGGTTTTCCAGAAAACGGGCACCAATGCCGACATCACAAGGGTATTGAACAGGCCGGCGAAGAAGTTACTGGTCGTCGGGCTGTCATGGGCGCTGACCATGCGGGTCAACAGTTGATAGAAAGCGAAACACAACGCCGAACACAGTGGCAGCAGACTGGCTGGGGTAAACAGTTCGCCACCGGGATGGACGATGATCAGCACCCCGGCAAAACCGACCAATACAGCCGCCCACTGCTTGCGCGTCACGTGCTCGCCCAGCAATGGCACCGACAGCGCAGTGATGAGCAAGGGGGCCAGAAAGTTAACGGCGGTCGCTTCGGCCAGCGGTATGTACATCAGGCCGGTGGTGAAAAACAGGCTCGTGCCCAACAGACACAGCGCCCGCATCACTTGCAGTTTCAGCCGCTTGGTTCGCAATACCCGCAAGCCCGCCGAAGGCATGAAAATGCAGGCCATCAGCAAGGTGTGCACGACATACCGCACCCAGACCACCATGACGATGGGATAGAAACCCGACAGGTATTTGGACAGCGTGTCATGCGTAGAGAAGAGAAGAGTCGCCAGAACAATAAGGGCGATACCCTTGAGTGGCTGATTGACGCCGGATAAGGGCGTGCTGGCAGTGCTCATCGAGTTTCCTTGGCGAGGCAGAAAACAGGCACTTGACTGGATGCCAATACGGCAATGTGCCCGCCGTCCCTGAGTGATGGATAGCGCAAGAATATAGAAGCGCCGGCCCTAATCCAAACAAAGCCGGTGAATTCAGGAATATTTATGACCGAGCGGTCCCGCAACGACGCGAAGGTCCACAGCCAGGCAAAGTTTTCTGCCTCCTCGCCAACTAACGTAAAACCCTCGAGCGTTCCAACCAACGCTCAAAACTTCCAAAGGTAAGAAGCGCAGACCGGACGACCTGATCGCGCTGCAAAGGGTCATCAACGGCCGAAAGCAGTGCAAGAAAACGCCTCCACATCTGCCCTGCGGCGGCGCCATAAACATTAAGGAATGCACCACCACTGTCGCTATCAATCGACAGCTTGGCCTTTACGATCCGACTCAATACCTGTCCGCCGAGCGTGGCGCCTTCCATCACATACATGACACCCAGCGCTTGCAGCCTGTTGTTCAGTGGCGGCAGTTCATCGCATCTGGCAAGCGCAGCAATTTGCTCCTGAGTGAGCCCCAGCACTTCAAGATCCCGGGCCAGTGCCGCAGCTTTATGTCGGCCGATGAGACTCGACGTATCAAGATCAGAAACCTGGTCGAGTTGTCGCTCAAGGGCAAAGTAAAAGCCGTAATAGGCTTCGAGCAGGCGCAGGTACACACCTCTGTCGAGGTCAGCAGACACAAACGGCAGTCTTTTCTCAAGGGATTGATGGGGCGCGGCGGTGGCATCGCGCAGTTTCTGATGAACCAGAGAGACAGTCATCTTCCCAGGACTCATCGCTGTTTGAGTGTGGGTTTCAACCAAGGTCTTTCAAGTCCGGCAAAGTGTAAGTAGAGGCTCAACAATGGCAATCGGCGCCAAATCGCGACGCCGATAACCATGAACTACTTTTCAGAAAATGTAATCAGTGGTCAAGAAACTCGATTCTCGGTTTCTTATGATATCGCTGATCAACGCCTTGTTCCCCTCCTGGAATTTGGTAGCCACAAGGGTTCGAATCGAGAATACCCGCAGGGCATCATGCACAGACAACGTTCCTTCCGCTGAGTTTTTTCGGCCGTTGAAAGGAAACTGATCCGGGCCACGCTGACACTGCGCGTTGATATTGATACGGCCAACCTGATTGGCAAATGCATCGACCAGTCGACCGACCTGGGCCGAGTCTGTGCCGAAGATACTCAACTGCTGGCCGAAGTCGGAATCCAGCACGTAGTCGATCACTTTTTCCAGATTGCTATACACCACGACAGGCACCACTGGCCCGAATTGCTCTTCGTGATAAACCCGCATCTGAGCATTTACCGGATACAACAGCGCGGGGTAAAAAAACGTTTCGCGGATTTCGCCACCGCCTGGATTTACTACGTGCGCGCCTTTTTCCAGCGCATCATCAACCAGCCCCTTGAGGTATTCGGTTTTCCCCGGCTCGGGCAAAGGTGTGAGTGACACGCCTGGTTCCCATGGCATCCCGGGTTTCAGCTGGGCGAGCTTGTCCGTGAACTTCTGCAGAAAACTGTCAACCACGTTTTCGTGAACAAATAGAATCTTCAATGCGGTACAGCGCTGTCCGTTGAATGACAAAGAACCGGTAACACACTCGCTGACTGCATTGTCCAGATCGACATCCGGCAAAACGATGCCCGGATTCTTCGCGTCCAGACCCAGCGCAGCGCGCAGACGATGAGGCTTGGGATGCAGCTTTTTCAGGTCACTGGCAGCCTTGTTGGTGCCGATAAACGCGAAGACGTCGATCTTGCCACTGGCCATCAAGGCACTGACGGTTTCGCGTCCACTGCCGTAGATCACATTGATCACACCTGCTGGAAAGCTGTCACGGAACGCTTCAAGCAGCGGGCGAATCAGCAACACACCAAACTTCGCTGGTTTGAAAACCACGGTGTTACCCATGATCAATGCAGGGATCAACGTCGTGAACGTCTCATTCAGCGGGTAGTTGTAAGGGCCCATGCACAGGGTTACCCCCAACGGCACGCGCCGGATCTGGCCCAGCGTATCCTGCTCAAGTTCAAAACGGCTCGAACGCCGGTCCAGCTCTTTCAATGCGTTGATGGTGTCGGTGATGTAGTCGCACGTTCGATCGAACTCCTTTTCCGAATCCTTGAGATTCTTGCCGATCTCCCACATCAACAACTTGACCACGGCTTCACGCTGCTCTCGCATGCGCTTGAGGAAGGCCTCAACGTGACGGATTCGATCCACGACCCGCATCGTCGGCCAGCTACCCTGCCCCCGGTCATAAGCCTGAACGGCAGCGTCCAACGCTGTCATCGCAGTTGCGGCGTCCATCAATGGCGTACTGCCGAGAATCACCGAGCGGATGCCTTCCGGAGCCGTCAGGCAGATCGGGCTGCGCACCGGCGCCAACGGCCCCGGCCACACATGCAAAGCCCCACCGACCAGGTATTCGCGCTGCTCGATGGCCTCGCCTGGACGATACTGTTGCGGAATGTCGTCCAGCGCAGGAAATAACGTTTCAAGTTGGCTGCTAAAAGTCACTTCTTCACACCTCTCGTGAGATTGGCAATAAAACGCCTTCTTGCCACCTTACGCCAAACCCCCGCTTCGAACGAACCCCCTGCAAAGACAGTCCGTCGGCAACCGAAAATATTTCACGGGCTTGCTTGACTTCTCCAATCCAATCAGTAACATAGCGCTCATTCCGCGATAGCTCAGTTGGTAGAGCAAGTGACTGTTAATCACTGGGTCCCTGGTTCGAGTCCAGGTCGTGGAGCCAGACAAGGTTCCAGAGAAGGCTTTCAAAATCTCTGAATCCCCAAAAAACCCGCCTTCTGGCGGGTTTTTTCGTTTTGGCGTTCCGTCGGATTCCGGTGGGTACCAGCCGCTTTAAGGGTGGAGTTTGGGATAAAGGTCAGTTAGATAATAGGGAGTACCCTTATGTCGCGCACCACTGCTCCACTCTCCGACTCAGCTTGCCGTGTAGTGGTCAACTGGGCCAAAAGCGGACCTTCTGCTGCCCTCAAAAAAATCGCGGCTAAAGCCCCTACCAAAGGAACTACGATCCCACGTAGGAGGGCTTTAGCCGTGATGGAGAAAACAGGCCGGTTCTGGTCGCAAGCAATCCTAAACCGCAACGCATCCAGCGCAGTCATGGCGTTGTTCCTGAAATGAACTCAGTGCGAGGCAGGTCACTCAGACCAGCCTAGCGCCGCCGTCGATGTTTAGCGTGGCGCCGTTCATAAAGGTGTTGGTCATCAGGAAAACCGTAGCGGCGCCTGCTTCAGCGGCGGTACCGATGCGATGCAACGGTAGCACTTGCTCCCATGCGCTCACGTACGCATCGCGCCCCTCGCCCAGGGCTTTGCTAAAGATGGGGGTGTCAATCGGGCCTGGGGACAGGGTGTTCACACGGATAGGCGCCAGCTCCAGGGAGAGACCACGTGCCAGCGCTTCCATTGCCGCCGATGCTGCAGCGATCACGGCGGTGCCATACGCGTTGGGCCGATCGGCCAAACAACCAGAGATAAAGACGATCGAGCCGTCCTTGGACAACCGATTTCCCAACGCGCGGATGGCGTGCAACGAAGCCCATATACGCTCTTCGAACGCTCGACGCAGGTAGTCGATTTCAGCGTCCAGCACTTTGCCCGCCACAAATGTACCGGCGAGTAGAACCAGATGATCCACGTAAGGGATGTCCGCCAAGGCGGCGTAGACGGCATCGCCGTTGGTGACATCAGCGGCGCGCCAGCCGGCAAGCCCGTGTTCCGTCGCCGCTTGCTCGGCGCGCTCGGCATTGGAACCGATCACGATCACCGATGCTCCGGCGGCTTTGGCTTGAATCGCGGCGGCTAAACCGATGCCGGATGTGCCGCCGAAAATCACCACCGTGCGGCCTTCCAGATGAGCGGGTAGCTGTTGGGTAAATGCGGTTTGGATGGTGGTGGAATGGCTCATGATCGATCTCCTTGACTGCCTGAATGGCGTTGGACAAAGACTAAAGATTCGAGTCAACATTGATAATCAGGCTATAGGTCGCTTCACTAGTGCCATTACGGAACAAATTGAGTTAGACCGCCTTACCGGTCTTATTGCCTTTGCCCGCGCTGCTTCTTTAGGCAGCTACACCGCTGCAGCCCGTGATTTATCTGCGTCGCCGTCCGCTATCAGCAAAAGCGTGCAACGCCTGGAGCAACATTTCGAGCCGTGTTTATTCAGCCGCACCACCCGCTCGTTGATCCCGACCTGAAGGCCGGGATTTTTACGAACGGGCGCTACGAATTCTGCGCGAAGTAGAGGACATCGAGCAGGCCGCAGTGGCCTCGCGCGCTGAGCCCTCCGGCACCTTGAAAGTGACCGCGCCGCCGCCTATCTGGCTGAACATATTGGCGCCAGCGATTCCCAGGTTTCGCGAGCGCTACCCCAAGCTCGCCATCGACCTGCGCTTGGGCGATCAGTTTGTGGACATCGTTGCGCAAGGCATCGATGTAGCAATTTGGGTTTCGACGGTGCTGTTCCTGCTGACACTGGCCGGCCTGCTTACCACCCTGAAGTCCTGCTATGGCTATGGCTATCTCAACCGCATCCAGTCGAGCCGACGCCTGGAGCGAGAGCTCAACGCAACGCTGAGCTGATGTGTTTGGCGGGGCGTTTGATGCCGGATTTCAAGACCATCGCCAGCTTCCGAAAAGACAACAGCAAGGCTATCCGAGGCGTCTGTCGCCAGTTCGTAGTGCTGTGTCAGCAGCTGGGATTATTCGGTGAGAATCTGGTCGCCATTGATGGCAGCAAGTTTAAAGCCGTCAACAACCGCGACCGTAACTTCACCAGCGCCAAGCTGAGGTGGGCATGGAAGAAATCGAATCGAGCATCAACCGTTACCTGGCGGCACTCGATACTGCGGATCGGCAAGATCCCACATCCTCTGAAGCCAAGACGGTGCTGGAAGAGAAAATCGCCAAGCTGAAAGTGCAAATGAAGGTGTTGTCGGCCTGAAAGGGTTGGCTTCGTTGCCTACCTCGCATGCTTGAAGCCTCGCTGAAGCCTCCATGACAATAGTGACAACCCATAGGGCTTACCGCGAGCAGCTACTCAGCTAAAAACCGTCGGCGCTACGCACCGACAGTACACCCGCGCGTTTTTTACACACTCTGGGCCAGAGGCGGTCACTCATGATCGGCGGCGATCTATCCAAAGTAGGCCGAATGCCACGCTCAAACGCACAGGGGCGCGGGCTTACCACGATCCAAGCAAATTCAGAAAATCGAATGGGGGTGCAGCGCTTGCGATGCTCGCGGTCCGTGAATTCAGTACTTGGGAATGTTATTCGCCGTGTTTCAGTCGACCGCTTGCAGCGGGATGAGCCCAAGCCACCCCCCGCCAAATTGCCTGCATACTGCTTCGCAATACCCTTTTCAACGTGTTGAATTTTACGCATTTTGACGATTGCAGATGGCGTTTTGCCCATGTCATACTACGTCATACAACTAGGACGACAGGATGTCTTAATGGCCCTGGCGCACGACTATAAGGAAGGCAGTTTTTCATGAATTTTGAAAGCAAGCGCGTCCGCCAAATTTCCTCGTCTCCCAGCATGGCCATCTCCATGCGCGCCAAGCAGCTGTCCAGCGAGGGCCGCGACATTGTTGATATGAGTCTGGGCGAACCCGACTTCGATACCCCCAGCCATATCATCGAGGCCGCGCACCGAGCGATGCTCGATGGACACACGCGCTATACCGCACCGCAAGGCACCCTGGCCTTGCGCCAGGCCATCGTCGGCAAGTTTCAGCGCGAAAATGGCCTCACCTATGGCGTTGATGAAATCACCGTCGGCAACGGCGCCAAGCAGGTGATCTACAACACGTTCGTTGCGACCCTGGAACCTGGCGACGAGGTGGTTATTCCAGCGCCCTACTGGGTGTCCTACTCCGATATCGTCACCTTGAGCGGCGGCGTGGTGCGGATCATTCCCTGCGGCATCGATGCCGGCTTCAAGCTCACGGCGCAGGCACTGCAAGGTGCGCTGAGCGACAAGACCCGCTGGCTGATTCTCAACTCACCGTCCAACCCCAGCGGCGCGATTTACTCTGAAGCTGAGCTGCAGGCGCTTGGCAAGGTGCTGGAAGATTTCCCCAATGTGCTGGTGATGTCCGATGAAATCTACGAGCACGTGCTGCTCGCCGACCAGCCTTTCGTTTCGTTTGCCAACGCCTGCCCGCAACTGCGTGAGCGCACCCTGCTGATCAACGGCGTGGCCAAGGCTTACGCCATGACCGGCTGGCGCATCGGCTACGGCGCAGGTCCCAAGGAACTGATCGCCGCCATCAGCAAGATCCAGTCACAAAGCACTTCTGGCGCAAGCGCCATCAGCCAGGAAGCCTCCCGCGCCGCCCTCGAAGGTCCACAGGATTTCGTCAGCAGCAGCGCCAAAGAATACGCCCAGCGCGGCAAGCTGCTGGTAGACGGCCTGAGCCAATGCCCGGGCCTGCGCCTGAGCGCGCCAGCCGGTGCGTTCTACGCATTCCCTGAATGTAGCCAGTTGTTCGGCCGCACTACCGCGCAGGGCCAGCTGCTCAACGACGACGTGGCGCTGTCGGCCTACCTACTCGACCACGCCGGTGTTGCCGTAGTACCGGGCGTAGCGTTTGGCATGCCAGGTTACTTTCGACTGTCATTTGCCACCTCACGCGAACAGATAACCAAAGCTGTCGTTGCCATTCGCGAAGCGCTTTCAGCCTTGCGCTGAAGCTTTCGCTTTTCGTTGTGCCAAAGCTGCCATAACAACATCGGAGATCCCCATGCTCGATCAAAAGAAACAGCTGCTTGCCTTGGTTGTCGCCGTTTGCCTGGGTGCAAGCGCTGCGCAAGCTGACGACCTGACCGGTACACTGAAAAAAATCAAGGAACTGGGCACTGTCACGCTTGGCTACCGCGATGCGTCGCTGCCATTCTCGTATCTGAACGACGCCCAGCAGCCTATCGGCTACAGCATCGAGCTATGCCAGAAAATCGTCGACCAGATCAAGGTCAAGATCGGTGAGCCCAACCTCAAGACCGAGTACGTATCGGTGGTTGCGGCCACCCGTACCCCGTTGCTGATCAACGGCACTATCGACATGGAGTGCGGCGTTACCACCAACACCGTCGAGCGCCAGAAGCAGATCGGCTTTTTGCTGACCAGCTACATCGCCAGCGCCAAATACGCCGTCAAGAAAACCGCTGGCATCAACAGCGTGGCCGATCTGAAAGGCAAGTCGGTAGTAGTGATCACCGGTGGCAGCGGCGAGTGGATCACCAAGAACCTTGACCGCGAGAAACAGCTGGACCTGAAAATCCTCAACGCCAAAGATGGCGGCGAAGCCTTCCTGATGCTGGAAACCGGCCGTGCCGTGGCCTATATCAACGACGACGTGCAGTTGATGGCAACCATCGCCCAAAGCCGCAGTCCGGACGCCTACTCCTTGCTGCCTGAAGCGATGTCAGCCGAACCCTACGCCATCGGCATTCGCAAGAACGACCCGCAGTTCAAGACCTTCGCCGACGATGTGCTGCGCACTCTGTACAGCACCGGCGTGATCGAGACCCAGTACCCTAAATGGTTCCAGCAGCCGATCCCGCCGAGAAACGCGACGATCAACCTGCCGATGAGCGATGCGTTGAAGCAGGCCATCGCCAACCCGAACGACACCGGCGTCTGACCCGCCACCTTCACGCCAGGCAGTGACGCGGCGCACCTGCGCCGCGCCGTTGTGCGCCTGGCCGCATGCAGTGCTTCTCCCTGAACGTTGGTGTTGGCATGGATTACAACTGGAACTGGAGCGTGTTCTGGGATTTTGCTCCCGGAGAGTCAGCTTCGTATTTGCAATGGTTGGTCACCGGCACCAGCTGGACCCTGGCGACCACCCTCGCCGCGTTTATCCTGGCATTTCTGATCGGCGGCCTGGTCGGTACCCTACGTACCAGCACGGTGCGCCCGCTGGTATGGCTGGGCAATCTGTACACCGAGGTATTTCGCAATATCCCCTTGCTGGTACAGATGTTCATCTGCTTCTTCGTGGTACCTGAACTGTTGCCCATTTCCTGGGGCGACTACCTCAAGCAAGACCTGCCCTACCCGTCTTTTTTCAGTGCCGTGGTGGCGCTGACCCTGTTCACCTCGGCCAAGCTTTCCGAGCTGTTCAAGGCCGGCATCGAGTCGGTCGCCTATGGCCAGCGCGGCGCGGCCCTGGCCCTGGGTTTGCGGCCCACGCAGATGTACCTGAATGTGCTGCTGCCGCAGGCAATCCGCGTGGTGTTCCCGCCGTTGACTTCCGAGGCACTCAACACCCTGAAAAACTCTTCGGTAGCGCTGACCATTGGCCTGATGGAGTTGACCGCGCAGGCGCGCAACGTCAGCGAATATTCATTCAATACCTTCGAAGCCTTTACGGCGGCGACGGTGATTTACGTGGCCATTTCGCTGCTGATGACGTTTGTCATGGGTCGTATCGAAAGCTCCCTGGCCGTTCGCGGCGCGACGAGGTAAGTCATGTTCGATCTAGACCCCAGTGTCATTGTGCGGGCCATGCCGGCGCTGTGGACCGGCCTGAAGTTCACCTTATTGCTGACGCTTGTGGCGATGTCGGTGGGCATCGTTGCCGGCACCCTGCTGGCATTGATGCGCTTGTCGGGCAACCGCGTGATGCGTGGCTTCGCTCTGGGCTACGTCACGGTCATGCGCAGTATTCCGCTGGTACTAGTGATCTTCTGGTTCTACTTTTTGATGCCGCTGCTGCTGCAGATGGCCTTCCACACCGAACGCCCGGTGCAGATAGGTCCGGTGGTCACCGCCTTCGTGACTTTCTGCATGTTTGAGGCTGCGTACTACAGCGAAATCATCCGCGGCGGTATCCAAAGTATTTCCGGCGGTCAGAAGCAGGCAGCCCAGGCTCTGGGCCTGCGCCCGGCGCAAGCGATGCTCTACGTGATACTGCCGCAGGCGCTGCGGCGCATGCTGCCGTTGCTGCTGACCCAAACCATCATCCTGTTTCAGGACACCTCGCTGGTGTATGTGCTATCGATTGCCGACTTTACCGGTGCGGCCAGCAAATTCGCCCAGCGCGACGGACGCCTGGTGGAGTTGTACCTGTTCGTGGCACTGGTGTATTTGGTGATCTGCTACCTGCTGTCCCGGCTGAGTAAACGCCTGAAAAGAAGCACGGAGAGAACTGCATGATCCAGATGAAAAACCTGAGCAAATGGTACGGTGATTTCCAGGTCTTGAAAAACTGCACTACCCAGCTTTCACGCGGTGAGGTGATGGTCGTGTGCGGGCCGTCCGGCTCGGGCAAAAGTACCCTGATCAAGTGCGTGAACGGTTTAGAGCCGGTGCAGGAAGGCGAGATCTTCATTGACGGCCAACCGGTCACCGGCCGCGGCGTCGACCTGCCGAAACTCCGCGCGCGAGTGGGCATGGTCTTCCAGCACTTCGAGCTGTTCCCGCACCTGACTATCGTGGAGAACCTCAACCTGGCGCAAATCAAGGTGCTCAAGCGCGACCTCACCACCGCCACCAGCAAGGGCATGGCGCTGCTGGAGCGCGTGGGCCTTAAGGCACATGCGCACAAGTACCCTATTCAGCTGTCCGGTGGCCAACAGCAACGGGTCGCCATTGCCCGCGCCCTCGCCATGGACCCGATCGCCATGTTGTTCGATGAGCCCACCTCGGCACTGGACCCGGAAATGGTCAATGAAGTGCTGGATGTGATGGTAGAGCTGGCAGGCGAAGGCATGACCATGATGTGCGTCACCCATGAGATGGGCTTCGCCCGTAAAGTAGCCGACCGCATTGTGTTCATGGACGGCGGCGAAATCATTGAAGACGTGAAATCCGAGGAATTCTTCGGCGCCCCACGCTCCGAACGTGCTCGCAGCTTCCTGTCCAAGATCCTGCAACACTGAGTTCGGACATCGGTCGGTCTACTGGGGAGGGCCTGGAATTGGCATATTCGTCCCAGCGGCAAACGGCTGAGTGTTGTGCCGCCCCCTCGCGCAGAGGCTCTGGAACAGGAGCTGCTGCATGTATTCGAGCGGCTCAAGTGACTGGTCAGCCAGCCTGAGCTGTTTGATCCCGCTACCACGACACGCACCTTTGCCGTCGCCCTTTTTGAAACTCCTGCTGCGGTACTCATTCCAGAGCTCGATGCCAACTATGCACCTGAGGCTTCCGCGATTGCCCCAATGGGCAGACTACCAACTTTTAGAGCATGAATGGAGTCAGCTCCGTGCCGTATGAAAAGTGATCGCATAGCCATCAGGATCACTGGCAGCAAAGAAACGACCGAAAGGTCCATCGGCGAGCGGGCTGAGGATCATGCCGCCTCGCTGAATAATGAGGGTGTGCAGTGCATCAGCGTCGGGACACGCGATCCATAGCACCATGCCTACACCGAGAGGTCCCACTTCCGGAAGTGCATGCAGTGGCTCTCGCAGCGCCAACGGGATTGGCTCGGTCTGAAAAATGGCTGCTCCGGGAGGACAGTGCGCCGAAACCTCGAAACCAAAAACCTCCATGTAAAACTTGCGGGATGCAGCGAGGTTACGCACTTGCAAGGCGATGAAGTCCGGCCCGAGTGGAGTTGTCATATTAGCTCCGATCAATCAATATAAGGGACCTGACAATATTATAAGGATCCTGACATGTCAACGCCGAAGCTCGCACCTCGAAGCGGAGTCGACTGGATTGGCTACAACCTGAAAATCGCACAACATCGACTGAGGCAGCGGCTGGATGCCGAGCTCGCGCAGATCGGCATAACGGCGCCTCAGAACGCAGTCCTACTTGCCGTTGCTGGCAATCCGCAAATCTCGAATGCCGAGTTGGCTCGTGCGGCCTTCGTGACGCCGCAGACCATGCAGGGGATTCTCGTCAATCTCGAACGTGGAGGACTGATTGTGCGTAGCCCGCACCCGAAGCATGGACGCGTCATCATGACCGATCTGACGAAAGCAGGTCAGAAGGCCGCCACCGATGGAGCGAAAGCTGCTGACGCAGTGGAACGGCAGATGCTCTCCATGCTGTCAGCAGAAGAGGCCAGGCTTCTATGCGAGTTGCTTAAACGTTGTGCCGCTGCGTTGGACGATTAATCGTCCAATGTCTGATAGCTGGGAACCTGCCATCGTTGAATGTCTGCTTTGGGTCCAGGCTGTGTAAAACGCATTAAATACCTCGAAAACTGAGAGTCGCGAGGGTTGCCATATTGCTCAGTTGCCCACGATTATTACCGACGTTGGTCACCTCAGGGGCAATGATCAGGTGGTGTTTGTCGTCGACAGCTGTTTGTACGTTGTACCCAACCGTTTCGGTGCCTCGGCCGCTCGTGGCCATTGAGCGTGCATCTGGGTCTGTGAGGGAGATCTGCTGATCTGGACTTTCGTGGAGCTGCGCCTCGATTTCCTTGAGTTTCTGCATCTGCTGTTTCAGCGTTTCGATTTTTTCTTTCAGTCGCTTGGCCTTGGCCTCGGCCACTTCGGGCGTTGCCCGATCCGCCGAATCCATCGCCGCCACCCCACCTATCTCGACGCATCAAAAAAATTTGAACCGCTATCGGACGCGCTCGCCTAATGATCAGCGTGTGGATAATCCCACAGGCAATTTGCCAATACCGGCAAACTTCGAGAGGTGGTCAACGTGGCTAAAGACGAGAAGAAAAGCAAAGGTGAAGCTTCGAAAGCCAGCAAGGAATTGAAGGACAAAAAGTCATCACCCGCAAAGAAATCAGCTGCGGACTCGGCTCTTTCGAAATCTTCCGAAAAGAAAGACAAGAAAAAAGATGCCGAATCAAAAAAATCTGCAAAAAAAGCTGATAGCAAACCGGAAAAGGTTAAGAAATCAGAGAAGGCAGAAAAGCCGGCGAAAAAGAAAAAGTGACATCTGCTGCCTGCTAGGGCTTTACGCCCTAGCATCCTCAGGCTGTGTTGCCGTCGATAGCCATCAATAGCCGTAAAATTTCAAGCTTGGTTAGTCACGTGTTGGTTGCAATCGCTAGCCCCAGAGCAACGCTATCAGTTGGTCCAGTAAGGACTGTTCGGGTGTTCCTCTTTATGTTCCATCGGTGCCTTGACCAATAACCGCACGGAGATGAGTGAACGATTGCTTCAGTTCCTGCATCGCCAGGCCGAGGGGATGATACGGGGCGCGCTGCCCTTCGCCATCGGCGAAACCGAACAGGCCGGCGGGACAGTATCGGTCGTCGTCCCAACCGGGATAGTCGAGGATCGGGTACCAGCAAATGCCCTCGACCGGCACGCCGCGGCGCATCGCCACTTCGACCTGCTTACAGATATACGCCAGCCATGGAACGCGATCTTCGCCCTCGGCGCCGGTTTCAGAAAGAAACATGGGTCGCCTGTAGCGTTGATGCACTTCGGCGAGCATCCCCGCCAGCGGTCGGTACTGAGGTGAGCCGCGAAGGATCTTCGCTCCGTTGAGAAACCACTGGTTATACGGGTAGTAATTGACGCCGACGATGTCCAGATAAGACTCCTGGCCGCCCAACCCCGGCCACTGTCTCCCAGTCAGTAATTCCCAGGCGTCGAACTGCGACTGCCGATAATCCTCGGCAGCGTTGATCTGATCTACACGGTGAGAACCGGCGATGACATTGATCAGCGGCTCGCACTGCACAAACCGCGCAGCCGGCGCCTGCTCCCGGATGGCTTCGATGGCCGCAATGCTCGCGCGGACCAGTTGATGCTTGAGTTCCAGCCCCCGCCCGTGCGCCGACGGATTGAAATACCCGACGGAGCCGCCGGCCCAACTCCAGAACGAAATTTCGTTGAGCGGTGAATAGAATGGGGCATCAATCCCCTCCTCCCTCATAAGCCGCGCGACTGCCGCACAGAATTTCGCGAAACGCTCAACAAACGCCGGTCGCCAGATATCCAGATCGTCGGGATAACCGTAATGGCACAAGTCCCAGATCACTTGCAGATTGCACTCGCGGGCGGCGCGCAGCATCGGCAAAAAAGAGCTCCAGTCGTAATGCCCCGCGCGCGTCTCGATCAGGTGCCAACGCAAGCCATCGCGGATCGTACGAATGTTTGCAGTCACCAGTTGCCGATAATCACTGTCCACCCAACGGGCGTGGCCAGTGCTGGCACACAGATCAAGCCGTCGACCGTCATTGCGCCGATGCGACGAGCATTCGTAACCGGCTAACAGAAAGCTGTTGAACAGGCCAGGAGAGCTCATGACGCCTGGACCGGTCCGCCGGCAATCATGACTCAACTCCGCAGGCGACTACCTTCGCGCTGGCCGTCACTTCGGCAATGCGTTGATAAAGCGCCAAGGCCTGGCCCACTACCTGATCCATGTTGTAGTACTTGTACGTCCCCAACCGACCGAGAAAAGTAACGTTCGGCGTGCGGTCGGCGAGTGCTTTGTAGCGTTTGTACAGCTCGGTATTTTCCGCGCGCGGCACTGGGTAGTAGGGGTCGCCGTCCGCGCAAGGGAACTCGTAGCTGATGCTGGTTAACGGATGCGTTTGCCCGGTCAGGTGTTTGTATTCGGTGATGCGTGTATAGGGCACTGTTTCGTCGGGATAGTTGACCACCGACACCGGTTGAAACTGCGACTGGGCCAGTGTCTCGTGCTGGAACTTCAAAGACCGATACGGCAGCTTGCCGAAGCAGTAATCGTAATACTCATCGATTGGACCGCTATACACGAGATGGCAGTAGCTGACTCGCTCACGCACCGCAATGAACTCGGTGTCTAACAGGATGTCGATGCTCGGGTGTTCGAGCATGCGCTCGAACATTCGCGTGTAGCCATCGAGCGGCATCATCTGATAGGTGTCGCCGAAATAACGGTCGTCGCTGTTGGTGCGGGTGGGTACGCGAGAGGTGACGGATCTGTCGAGTTCGGACGGGTCCAGCCCCCATTGTTTTCGCGTGTAGCCACGGAAAAACATCTCGTAGAGCTCCCGGCCGACTTGATTGACCACCACATCTTCCGAGGTACGAATGGTTTCCACCGGTTGTGCACGGTTGGCGAGAAACTCTGCAGCCTGCTGCTCAGTCATGTTCAAACCGTACAAGCTATTCAACGTAGTCAGGTTGATCGGAATCGGAACCAGATGCTCGGCGACCTGCGCCAGTACCCGATGCTCGTAGGGCCTCCACTCGGTGAACGCCGATAAGTACTGCACAATGCGCTCGGCATTGGTGTGGAAAATATGCGGCCCATAACGATGGACCATGATGCCCGCTTCGTTGAAATGGTCGTAGGCATTGCCGCCGATGTGCTCGCGACGATCGATCAGCAGGACTCGTTTACCGAGCTCGGCGGCCAAGCGTTCTGCGAGCACGCTACCCGCAAATCCGGCGCCGACGATCAGGTAATCGTATCGAACTGAGGCTGAGCCGGTGATTGCGGATTCCAATGTTATCTGAGGCATTCGATTTGCTCCTTCATTACCGCGCATGTCTTGTCCCAGGACATGCCGTCGAGCACAGCATCGATGCGCTGAATGAACCCCATTGAATCTTGTTCGTCAGTCAGAATGCTCTCGATGGCGCTGATGAATTCATCTACAGTCCCGGCGACTTTTACCACGCCGCTGTCGCCATAAACTCGCACCACATCAGCAACGGCCGTGGACACCACAGGACAACCGCCCGCGAGGTATTCGGGGGTTTTGGTCGGGCTGATGAAACGCGTTGACTCGTTGAGCGCAAACGGCATCAGAGCCACATCCCAGCCGGCCAGATATGCCGGCAACTGCATGTAATCCTTGCTGCCGAGGTAATGAATATTGGGGGAGCGTGGCAGGAGGGCTGGATCGATTTTCACCACCGGGCCAATTAACACGATCTGCCATTGCGGACGTTGAAGCGCGAGTTCGCTTACCAGCGCGATGTCGAATCGCTCATCGATAACCCCAAAAAATCCGAGCCGCGGATGGGTAATGTTGGCTTGATCGGCTGGCGCCGGCAAGGACTGGCGTGCGGTACCGAAATGGTTAAGGTCGACGCTGCTGGGAACAGCATGCGCATTGGCGTGGAGCTTGCGCTTCGCCTCCCAGAGGCTGTAACCACCTGTAAATACCACGTCCGCCCGACTCATCAGCTGACGTTCTTTTTCCACCAGTTCCGCAGGTGCGCCCTTGAAGGCTGACAACTCATCCATACAGTCGAAAATCGTCACTTGGCCTTTGAGGTGCGAGGTGAAATCCAGGCTCATGGGGGTGAGATACCACAGCAGTAATTGCGACGGAGCGTGGACCGACAGATAGTCGTCGAGCAACTGTCGCTGTGCGGCGGTGATCTGCTCGGGGGTGAGCCCGCACGGAATATGCGGCACGAGCACGGTGACACTGTTGGAAGGTTGTGTCTGTTCCAGCCAATGCTTGTCGCCGGCGTCGTGAATCGGCTCCTCGAAAAACAGCACGTCGTAATCTTTGGCCAGGCGCGACATCACGTGTTGAGGGCGTTGATAAACAAAGCCCCAGCGCAGGTGCGATAGACATAAAAGAACAGGACGCAAGGACTGACCGAGATGTGGATCTGGTGCCAGGGATGTGGGAGTCAACTGCGCGTCAGGTTGCTCTACAAGATTCATAATCTTTCCTTTTTAGGTATACGTTACCAAACAGAATCTGAAGCGCAGTAGCAACCTGGCTTCCACGACAACTCTTGCGGTCGAAGAGCGACCCCGGTGATCCGATGTCACGTTCTGCGCGCTTCTATGGTTTTGGAGATACGGCGTATTGTCAGCGTTCAAACGTGTTTGCCAGCAAGCCGATGAAGGGCACATACCTATCGGGTTAATTCTCTGAACTACTCGCCACGCGCGGCCCCATAACTCTAAGCGACGCAACTTTGCTCGCCTAGGGATGAGGGTGAGGTCATGATTTTGGTCACCGGAGGTGCTGGCTACATTGGGGCCCATGTGTGCGTGGAACTCCTGCGCAAGGGCGACGCCGTTTTGATACTGGACAACTTGTGCAATAGCTCTAGGCTCGCCATTGAACGGGTCGCCGCCCTGGCGGGAGCGCGACCGGGCTTCATCAAGGGCGACGTGCGCAATCGCGCTCTGCTTGATCGCATTTTCGATGATTATCCAATTGACGCCGTTGTGCATTGTGCGGGACTGAAAGCCGTTGGCGAGAGTGTCCGAGAGCCATTACGTTATTTTGAAACCAACGTCAGTGGCAGCGTGACGCTATGCCAGGCAATGGCGAGCGCAGGCGTGCACACTTTGCTGTTCAGCTCTTCGGCCACCGTCTACGGCGATTGCGCGCAGATGCCGATCGACGAAGCTAGTGTGCCGGGACAGCCAACGAATCCTTACGGTCATTCGAAACTCATGGCAGAGAATGTCATGACCAGCATCGCCCTATCCGATGACCGCTGGTCAGTAGGCCTGTTGCGTTACTTCAACCCGATTGGCGCCCACCGCAGCGGAAGCCTCGGTGAGGCGCCCTCCAACACGCCAAATAACCTGCTCCCCTATATCCTGCAGGTGGCCACCGGTGAACGGGCGGCGCTGAATGTTTTCGGTGATGACTACCCCACTCCCGATGGCACTGGGGTGCGCGATTACATCCATGTGATGGACCTGGCCGAGGGGCACCTCAAGGCTCTGGATTATTTACAACGCAAGATCGGTGTGCATGTGTGGAACCTGGGCACAGGATGCGGTTATTCGGTGCTTGAGGTGGTGCGCGCATTTGAGCGTATTTCCGGGGTAAGCATCGCGATCAATTACAGCGCGCGGCGTGGCGGCGACATTGCTCAGTGCTGGGCCAATCCGAGCAAGGCAGAGCGTCAGTTGGGTTGGCGCGCCATTCGAGATCTCAACGAAATGCTGAGGGACGCTTGGCGCTGGCACTGTCAGAATCCGCGGGGTTACGAGGTTGATTCGCTGGCCATTTGATAGAAAAAGTGCAGATGCCAATCCGCAACTACGCTCTACCGACAATCCGTTTGCTCCTCGAGATTGCGGGTGAAACTTCGCCCCGAAAGACGCGCTGAAGTGCTATTAGCGCTGACGTTTAATTTAGCCTGGAAGGAAGTGGAGCGAATTCCGCTGAGAGCGAGCCTTTCAGAGAAGGAGTAATGATGATAGGTGAACGATTAAGGCTGGAGCGTGAAGCGCGCCATTTGACCCTTCGTGGGGTGTCGGAGGTGGTGGGAGTGCAACCTAATGCCCAAGCCTGCTATGAACATAACCGGCGGATGCCGCGGGCGGATTATCTGGTCAGGCTGTACGCTGCGGATTGGGATGTCCCGTTTATCCTGACGGGCGAGCGCAGCCCTCTGCATGAAACGCAGTTAGCTGAGAATGAGCAGCAAGTCTTAAAGGCGTTTCGGCGGTTGCCTGATACCGATCAGCGAGCGCTGGAACAACTCATTCTCTCGATGGCGGCGTTGCGCGAGAGGGTAGACAGTGAGCCTGTTTAGATTCGGCGTGACCCTGCTATCAATAGCCGCGGTATGGTTGGCCGTAGTGGCGCGACTGATGTCCAGTTACTCGTCGCACTTGATCCGCGCAAAGCACATTCGCACAACGCCGTATAGAAAACGTATGGCTATTTTTTTGCCGAGCGGTCATGTGTCGCCGTATGGCTGACCTACTATTGTCAGTGATGAATAGTTGAGCGTCATCAAGGTCTCATACGGAGGTGTGACATCGAGCATAAAACGTTTTTTCAACGGTGCGTGGCACTGACAGGGAGCAGCGACCTCAGCGAGCAACAGACAGGATGGTCCGGGCGTTGGAACTCGAATTGGTGATTTTGTTGTGTGTAGCCAGTGCCAGGGAGCTCAAGCCATCGACATGGTGGATAGACCTTTTGATCATCTGCCTGTGCATCAAAGCTGAGGACGGGGCTGAACGGAACCGTCGCGATCTAGGCCTATGCGGTCCGATGGGCCGTTATTCGACAGTGCGAGGAGAGGCTACTCATGGAGTTGAACGAAGTTTCCCAACTGAAAGAAGCAACAGGCGTCAGGGCCGCGAACGAGGCGATTGAAGACGGATGGACGTTGCTGGGCTTTTTGGAAAGTACCAAGCACGGCTCGGTAACCTATGCGCCTAGTCGTTCACTTCGCCTGCGTCAAGTTTCTCGAACACGCAGCGCAGCGGGGGGGCCGATTTCACATAAGCGACGTTATAAGCACTGCAGCGTGACTACCCCTTTAGCGGTGCCTCGGGTCGAGCATGCGCTTGGCTGCTAGCAGTTTTCAGTTTGCCCAGGACATACACCTGGACGAGCTGCTTATCGTCGCCAGAGAGCGCAGCGGCAGGTATCGGGCGGGGAACTCCCCCAGAGTCATCCCATGTAAATCAGACTACTGTCGATTTACGACCCGTCGGCCACGCGCCCTACTCTGTGGCAGTCTGACGGCTTAAGTTCTTGACCGCAGGATGAGCGAACAACGATCGCCATCAGCGGTTGCCCGGTTGCGTTGTCCAGCAGCACGGAGCGCGTCTCTTGCGGTTCGAACAGGAAACGTTCACCCCACTGTCTCATGCTGACCACCACCGGAAATATCTCCCGTCCTTTTTCCGTAAGCACGTACTCCTTGTAGGCGCTGCCATCAGATGCTGGCTGAATGTCGAACACCCCGACCGCAACCAGCGTTTTGAGCCTCGATGCCAGAATATTTTTGGCGACGCCCAGACTCTTTTGAAAATCGCTGAATCGGCGGATATCGTCAAATGCGTCGCGGATGATCATCAGCGACCAGCGATCACCAATTGCCTCCAGTGTTCTTGCCACCGGACATTCACCGCTTTGCGGTGAGGCGTCTTCGATCATCTTTTTTCCCCTCACGGAATGTTGATTTGCCAGATCTGCCTATTGATCAGGCGAAAACTGGTTGCAATTTAAAACCGGATCGAACAACAATCCAACCCGGTAGTTAATTGAAACCAGCTTACTCCATGGAAGTACGCATGACAGCAGATACTCATTCACCGGCTGAGTGCTCATCCCCATCGTGCTCGGGATCGCCGCATATGGCTGCGACAGAAAGCCGCGCCGACCGGTTGCCGGGCCTTTCCCCTTCGCTCACGCTGCTGTTTTCTGTCACGTGTGCCCTGGCCGTTGCCAACGTTTACTTCGCCCAGCCTTTGCTTGACTCGATGGCCGATAGCCTGGGTATTACATCAGGGATGACCGGAATCGTGGTGACAGCCACTCAAGTGGGTTATGCGCTTGGCTTGCTTTTTATCGTACCGCTTGGCGATTTGATCAACCGTAAACGGCTGGTGCTGATTCAAGTTTTGCTGTCCGCGATTGCTCTGGCTGCAGTTGGCGCAGCACAGCAATGGCTGGTCCTACTGGGAGCGATGATCGTGGTTGGCTTGATGGCGGTGGTCGTTCAGGTGCTGGTGGCCTATGCCGCTGTGCTTGCAACTCCATCGCAACGCGGGCGGGTCGTGGGCACGTTAACCAGCGGAATCGTTATGGGGGTTCTTCTGGCTCGATTCACCTCCGGACTGGTCGCAGATCTAGCTGGCTGGCGGGCTGTCTATTTTCTTTCTTCGGGACTCATGCTCACCATTGCGGCGGTACTGTGGAAGGTGGTTCCTGCTACACCGCCGCCGCCTCAACTGGAGTCCTACCTCGGGCTCATCCAGTCGCTCTTCAAACTCTTCATCACCGACCCGGTTTTGCGGATCCGCGGCGTGCTGGCCTTACTGATCTTTGCCGCTTTTTCCGTGTTATGGACTTCGATGGTGTTGCCATTGAGCGCCCCGCCTCTATCGCTGTCGCACACTGCCATTGGCATGTTCGGCTTGGCCGGTGTCGCCGGAGCGCTTGCTGCCAGAAGAGCCGGACGCTGGGCCGATCAAGGGCACGGACAAAAAGTGACGGGGCTCTCGCTGGGTCTGCTAACGCTGTCATGGTTGCCGATAACTTTTGCAGAGACGTCCCTGCTCGCATTGGTCTGCGGGGTAATCCTGCTCGACTTCGCGGTGCAAGCCGTACATGTCAGCAGCCAAAGCATGATCTTTGCCGCTCGACCTGACGCCCATAGCCGCATGGTCGGCGCCTACATGTGCTTTTACTCGATCGGTAGCGCGCTTGGCGCCGTAGCCGCGACGCAGGTATATGAACTCTGGGGATGGTTTGCGGTAAGCCTGCTGGGCGGGTTCATCAGCACTACTGCTCTGCTTTTGTGGATTCTGACGTCGCATTTATCATCGGATCTACAACGAAAATCGCTATGAAAACCCGACATTGCCAACGCCGAGACCATGATTGCCATCAACTTCCTCGGCCCCATCCGCGTTATCAACGCTTTCATAGACCACCTGAAAACCCGGCAGGGTGCTGTGATTGTCAACGTATCCTCGGGACTTGCGTACGTCCCGTATGCGCCCTCGCCGACCTACAACGCAACGAAGGCTGCGATACATTGGACGTGGAGGTCACAAGCGACCTAGCTCTTAGAACATCTCATTTCCGTGACGATCACCGTCCACAGGACTCGCGAGGAAGCACATGATCGATGGCTCCGCCGTTTTGACAGTTTTTTGGGTTTACCTCGCCGGTGTCGTTATCCCTGGGCCAAATTTTGTCGCAGTGGTCCATAAAGCGGTGGCTGCTACACGGTCAGAAGTTCTGGCCTTGGTAGCGGGTATCGTACTGGTCAACTTGTTCTGGTCCACCTGTGCAATTGCAGGTCTCGGGATTGTATTTGCTGCGTTCCCCTGGACTGCGCTTGTTGTGAAGGTTCTGGGGGCTGCCTACCTGATGTGGTTCGGATTCCGGCTGCTGATCAACGCGGGGAAGAATGCGATTGGCCCGCTAAATGATGCCGTCGCCGGAAGTTACAGGCAGTCTTTCATTCAGGGGGTGATTACTAACATTGGCAACCCCAAGTCCATGGCCTTCTATGCCGCTGTCTTTTCAGCCGCAGCCCCCGCCCACGTTTCGCCGGGCACGTTTTTGTCGATGCTGGCAGTTGTAGTGGTGGTTTCAATGACCTGGTATGGAATGGTCGCAATCGCTCTTTCCCAACCTAAGATCGCTGCCGGGTATCAAGGGATGAAAAAAGCAATTGATCGACTGTGTGGCGGTTTGATTTTGTCTCTGGGGATCCGCCAGCTGGTTTAGCAATCCTACGACAGAGTATCTATCGAGATCGAAAGTCCTTGCTATGGTCCTGAGGATTCATCGCCACAAGCGGACGTTCGCCGGTGGCTGCTACAACCCAATATAGAGGGCGCATTAGTCAGGAGCGAAGAGTTCTATCCCCTCAGAACAAGAGACATGTCTGGGTATTTACCACACATAAAGTCGACGAATGCGCGAACCTTCGGAGCCGCAAGCCGCCTGGACGTATGTAAGACCCAAAGCGCTGGCTCAACACCTGACACCGTGCCCCACTGAACCAAATCACCACGGGCAAGCTGGTCCCATGCAATGGACTGAGGAATGAGGGCTGCACCGCCACCGGCTATGGCCGCATCGCGGACCATTAGCAATGAAGAGAACCGCATTTTCGGGATCGGCTCCAGGACCAACTGCCCGCCATCGAGACTCCAATGGGTAGGCTGGAACGTTGAGGTCACGATGCCCGGAACGGCTCTGATCGCGCCGGGCATCGGCCTGGGTATTTCAGGCGCCGCCACAACTATCAGCCGGTCCTTGGCGAAGCACCGTCCGACCAGGCTGCTATCCGGGCTTGGATTAATTCGAATGGCGACGTCAAATTGTTCCTCGACAAGGTCGACCATGCGATCTTCCGCCACGACCTCAATCAAGACTTCCGGATAGGCCGCACAGAACTCGGCGCCAATACGCCCCATCGCGAGCTGCGAGAACAGAATCGGGGCAGCGACTCGCAAACGTCCGCGAGGCGTTGAAACGCCTTCTCGTGCTGCCGTCAAGGCTTCGGTCACTTCACTCAGCGGGCCTTCAGTGCGAGACATCAGCGCCTCACCAGCGTCGGTGAGCTTCAGACCACGCGCGCTTCGCTCAACCAGCCTTACTCCCAGTTGTTCTTCAAGATCGGCGATTCGGCGCGACAAGGTGGCTTTGGAAATACCGCTCGCACGGCTTGCCTTTCCCAACCCCGAATGGGTGGCGACGAGAATGAAATCGATCAGCGCGTTCAGGCTCATGGTGTTCCATATTTGAAACGAGGTGTCTGTATCTTGTGACCTTTGTTTTGTAAGTGCAACGGATTACTTTCTCGTCATCGGAACACGATATGAGGAATTCCAATGAGCACCATCCAACGCGCTGTACGGATCAGGGCATACGGCGGCACGGACGCCGCACAAATTGCCGAGATCGAGAAGCCAGCACCAGAGCAAGGCCAGGTTCTGGTTCTGGTTCGAGCCGCTGGCGTGAACGGCATCGACTGGAAGGTTCGCGAAGGTCATGTGCGCAATGCATTCCCGCGTCCATTGCCCATCGTGCTGGGCGCCGGGGCCTTTGGTTCATGAATAAACCTGACCCTGAATTGCTGGAAAAGCTGGCCTGGGAAGTCGCCAGCGGCACGCTTCAGTCGAGGGTCGGCGACGTAGTTGGCTTCACTGACATCCCCAAGGCAATCGAACGCAATCGCACCGCTTCACGCACTGGCAAGGTCGTTGCGGACTTCACTCTCTGACCCACCCATATATTCAACGCAGGAGTTTCAAAATGAGCATTCTTGTTATTGGTGCCACGGGCACTATCGGTTCACTCATCACTCAAGGCCTTGCTGAGGTTGGCGCCGAGGTCAAAGCCCTTGTACGCCAAGCGGCCAAGCGAGAGTTCCCGGCAGGCGTCACTGAAGTTGTCGCAGACCTCACCGATGTAGCTTCGATGCGTGTCGCGCTGTCCTCGGTGCGCACGCTGTTCTTGCTCAATGCCGTGACGCCCGACGAGGTAACCCAGGCCCTTATCACGTTGAACCTCGCTCGCGAGGCTGGTATCGAGCGCATCGTTTACCTGTCGGTGATTCATGCCGACAAATTCACCAATGTCCCGCACTTCACTGGCAAGCATACCGTTGAGCGCATGATCGACAGCCTCGACATTCCTGCAACTGTTCTGCGTCCGGCTTACTTCATGCAAAACGACCGCATGGTCCAACAGACGATTCAGAGCTACTCGGTATACCCAATGCCCATAGGCTCGGCGGGCGTGTCGATGATTGATGCGCGCGATATCGCTGATGTCGCGGTTGCAGAGCTGCTGCGACGCGACAAAGCACCCTCTGCGCTGGATCGTGTAACGCTGGATTTGGTTGGGCCGCATGTGCTCACCGGTGCGTCCGTGGCGAAGACCTGGAGTGCAGCTCTGGGCCGGGAGATCGCCTACGGGGGTGATGACGTAGCCGCTTTCGAAGGACAGCTGGCTTTGTATGGTCCCACCTGGCTGGCTTATGACATGCGCCTGATGATGGCGAGTATCCAGACCTTCGGCATGCAATCAACTGAAGGAACGGTAGAAAAGCTTCAGACCATCATTGGGCACCCGCTGCGCACCTACGAAGACTTCGTGCGCGAGGCCGTTGCCGAGGCTTAAGCCGCCATGGCAAAGGGGGTGGATTCATTTTTGGCTAGCGTACTGCCCCCTATTGAATCTATTACGTGTGGTTTTCAACCCTAAAAGAGAACACCGCGATGAGTAATCAACGTTTGTTCAGTCGCACGGGCAGAGTAAATTTATCAAGTACATCTCCCTTGGACTACGTCATATTGCCGCCGCGCGCGAGCATCTTGAAGCTCGTCCGCCCAACGCAGGCCTGACCCTTTCGAGGCAGCGTGTTAATGCTCAATCAGGCGGTAAAAGTCGGCGAGGGGCCAGAAGCGGACCTTCAGCTTTCGTCTAAAACATGTGCCAGAACGCCCAAACCACGCATCCTGACAGTCTGATGGAAGAATTAAACCTGCCGCCCTCACACGAATGCGGAGCGTCGCCCAACTCAGCTTTTTCCAGCATCTTGCCAGGGCGAAGTGTCGCGCTTGGCGAAGATGCTGGCCATTTCCGCCGCGTTCTCGGTTCCCCAGGTGCACAGCGGGATGATCGCGTCAGCCAGGCTGCGCCCGAGCGGGGTCAACGCGTAGTCCACGCGTGGCGGGACCTCCTTGTAGTCGGTCCGCGCCAGCACGCAATCGGCCTCCAGATCCTTCAACGCCTGGATCAGCACCTTGTCGCTGACCCCTGCGATCAAGCGCTTGAGCTCGCCGTAGCGCTTCGGGCCGTCGCGCAGGAAAAACAGGATCAGCGGTTTCCACTTGCCCGAGATGATGCGCAGCGTGGCGTTGAGCCCGCAACCGGTACCGCAGACTTCAGAAGACGTCGTCATAATTTTATACTTACCAAAAGGTGCATACTTGTCCTTAGGTTATCAGGACTGCATAGTTGTTCTCAAGCAAGCAGTTCCCTGCTTGCATAGAACTCCAGGGAAATGCACGTCATGACCAGACTGAATGGAAAGACCGCCGTGATCACCGGCGGCGCTACCGGTATCGGCCTCGCCGCAGCCAAGCGCTTCATCGAGGAAGGCGCCTTCGTCTTCATCTTCGGTCGCCGACAGGCAGCGCTCGACGCCGCTGTGGCCGAGCTCGGGCCCAATGCCCGTGCGGTGAAGGGCTCGGTTTCCGATGAGGCCGACCTCGACCAACTCTACGCGGCGGTGAAGGCCGAGCGCGGAACCCTCGACATCGTCTTCGCCAATGCCGGGGCAGGAAGCCCGCTTGCGCTCGGCAAGATCACCGCCGAGCACATTGATGAAACCTTCGACACCAACGTGAAGGGTACGATCTTCACGGTCCAGAAGGCGCTGCGGCTGATGGGCCAGGGCGGTTCAATCATCCTGACCGGGTCGAGCGCCGGCACCACGGGCGCCCCGGCATTCAGTGCCTACAGCGCGAGCAAGGCAGCAGTGCGCAACCTCGCGAAGACCTGGGCGGAGGATCTGAAGGGCACCGGCATCCGGGTAAACGTGCTGTCGCCCGGGCCGACGGCGACCGATCTCGCGAAGCAAGCGCTAGGCGAGGAAGGCATGAAGGTCTTCGCCGCGATGAATCCGCTACAGCGCATGGCTGAACCGGCGGAAATCGGCGCAGTGGCCGCTTTTCTCGCGTCGCAAGACAGCAGCTTCATGACCGCCAGCGAAGTCGCCGTCGACGGTGGCCTGGCGCAAATCTGACTCACTGCGCCCGGTCGGTCACCCCATTCGATATTCGAAGCCCGCTGGGCGTGGTTAAACCTGAGGAAAAACTATGAGCTACGCAATTATCGGCTTCGGCAATATCGGCCAGGCCCTGGCCAAGGCGTTTACCCGAAGCGGCATCGAAGTCTCCGTGGCAACGACCCGCGACCCGGAAAGCTTCGCACCCGCCGCGGCCGCGATCGGACCCCAGATCATTCCCAAAACACTGACGGAAGCCGTCAAGGCGGACATCGTCTTTTTGGCGGTCCGTTTCGAGTCGCACCCGGATGTCGCGAAGGCGTTGCCGACCTGGCAGGGCAAGACCATCATCGATGTGACCAATGCCTACGGCGTGTCCCCTGAGGAACTGGGCGGTCAGCCTTCTTCCAGGGTTGTCGCGCAGGCCTTCACCGGCGCGAGACTGGTCAGGGGCTTCAATCATTTGGGTGCTGCCGTCCTTGGTCAAGATCCGGCCGTACAGGGTGGCAGGCGAGTTGTGTTCCTGACGAGCGACGATGACGACGCCGCAGCGGAGATTGGTGCGCTTGCGGAAAAACTCGGTTTCTCGCCGATCAGACTTGGCGGCCTTTCGGAAGGTGGACTGCTTGTGCAGGCGCGGGGAAATAGCTGGGGTCAACTGATCTTCAAGGACCTGGTCAAGTTCGACTGATGAATCGTGATCGAAACTTTCGACGCTACCCCGCCTCGACGATTAGATAAGTACTTAATAACGAAGAAAAGGAGCGATGATGCTTAATAATGAAAGAATAATCAGAGAACTCTGTGCCGCCGCGGAGGGGCAAGGAACGGATATCGAGAAGTTTGTTTCGATGTTCTCTGAGGAAGGATACATGTGGGATATGGCTTCCGGCATGAAGTTCCGCGGGAAGGCCATTGGTGACTCTATCGCTGGCCTGGTAAGCGCGTTCCCCGATGTCCACCGTGAGTTGTTGAACATCCACGTCGCGGGAGATGTCGTCGTTGTCGAGCTCGCGATTCGGGGAACGCACACAGGGGATCTGGCTCTTGCTTCCGGGACTCTAGCTCCCACGGGCAAGACGATAGATGTCCCGTCTTGCGATGTTTTCCACCTCGAAAACGGGAAGATCATATCTTTCCATTGCTACAACGAGGCTTCCGTCATGCAGCAACAACTTGGCCTCGGCTGAATTACCGACACTACACGATCCGATGTAAGAGCAATGGAGAGGTCTTTATGAGCATTCAAGAGAATATCTCTTTTACATTCATCGAAATCTCTCCATCTCTCTCACATCTGATCGCGTCTGCTCTAATCAGATACGTTATGGGTCTGGCGGTGAGGGGCGTGGTGTCGGCGATTCAGCCGATATCGACGTTCAAGGCGATGTCCCAAGTGCCGGCGCCGTTTTTGGCCAGGCCGATCATCATCAGGCCGAGCGCCTCAAGCGTCTGCGCCATGTGCAGGCCGCCGACATCCAGCGGACGCAGCCCGAGACTCTCGATGAACGTCGAGACGCGCGCCTTGGCCTGCGGATCGTCTGCGGCGATGAACGTGTCGAGGCGCCCACCCTTGGCAAGGACGTGGCCGAAGAGGGTGTTGAACGCCTTCACGACATGCGCGCCGGCGGGGGCGATCCTGGCGATCTCCTGCGCACCAGAACTGCCGGCGGGAGAGACGAGGCCCGTGAGGTCCGGAGAGGCCGTGTTGGTGATGTCGATGATCACCTTGCCGTCGAGCGCCTCCCCGTAGTCGGCCACCACCGACGCCGCACCGGTATACGGCACGGCGAGGATGACGATGTCACCGGCCGGAGTGGCCCCGTACTTCCCTGTGGTCGCTCCGGCTGCGAGCTTGTCGGCCAGCGCCTGCGCCTTGGCGGGGTCGCGGCTGACCACCTCAACGGTGTATCCAGCTTTGACGGTACGACCGGCGATCGCCGCGGCCATTCCTCCTGAGCCAATGATGCTGATAGTGCTCATGTGTAATCTCCAAATGAGTTGAGGTATTGCCCGCAGTCTCTGAACGGGCCTCCCCACGGTTGATATCCCGTGTGTGCCGGGCCGCATCCGCCGCCCTTATGCATGCTCGGGTCGAACGGATCACGGCATCGCGCCGTTGCTGTTCGCCGGGCTCATTGCGACCCGGCGAACAGCCTCAGCTCACTCAGGCGGCAGGGAAGTAGTGGCCATTGTCCATATTGGCAAACAGGCCGGGCTGCATTGGCGTCCAGCCGAGCGTCTGGCGCGTGATATCGTTCGACGCCGGGGTATCCAGCGTCACCAGGTTCGCGAGGAAGCCGAAGAAACCCGGCCCCATCATTACGTCCACGGGAATGGGCACGGCGGGAAGGTTCAGACGGCTGCCAATGGCCTCCGCGATCTCGCGGTACGGGATAGACCCTTCGGCAACCGCATGCCAGCATCTGCCAGCGGGACCCTTCTCCAGCGCCAGGCGGAATAGGGTCGCGAGGTCGCGGGCATGCACTGCCGCCCACCGGTTGGAGCCGTCGCCAGGGAAGCCAACGACGCCCTTTTCCTTTGCTTGCCCGATTAGGACCTGAAGGAAACCGGCCTTGTCGGTTGAGCTGTGCATGATTTCAGAAATGCGCACGACCGAAGACCGCACGCCCCGCTCTGCGAGACCGATTACGGTAAGCTCCACGATGTTACGAACCCGCAGGGAGCCCTTATATTGATCGCCAGCCGGAGAAAGAGCCGGATCCTCCTCGGTCGCCGGTCGGCTCTGGAGCGGCCCAGGAACCGGCCAACCCTCGTTAGTCGGCGAACCGATGCTTCCCGACACGACCAGCGGCTTTCCCGTTCCAGCCAGTGCATCACCGTATGCGAGCATTATCTGGACCTCCGCTGCGGCAACAGCGTCGATCCCGCCGACCGGAAGCAGGTCTTGTCTGTGCGCGACGTGGATCACGCCGTCGGCGGCTGCAGCCGCCTCCTTGAGCCCGTCGAGATCATCGAGATCACCGCGACGCACCTTTGCGCCGAGCGCAGTGACCACCTCCGCCGCACTGTCCGACCGGGCCAAAGCGGTGACCTCGTGGCCGGCGGCGATGAGGTCGGAGATGATGTACGGACCGGAATGGCCAGTCCCGCCAGTGACGAATACGTGCATGTTGATGCTCCTTGTAAGTGATGTGATGCGAGCAGTGGTGCTATAGGCGCACTCAGCCGAGAAGGCTGACGCCGATTGAAAAGTTGGTGTGCTTGACGGAGTGGGCGATGAGGCCCAGCGAAAGCAGGCAGGCATGCTCCAGCGTTCGCGCCATGAGCAGCGGTCCGGTGTCCATCGGGCGCAGTCCGAGGCTCTCGATGAACGCCGAAACGCGTGCCTTCGCCTGCGCGTCGTCCCCGGCGATGAACACGTCCAACGGGTGACCCTCGACAGAACCGGCAGCCAGGACGTGGGAGAACTGGGTGTTGAACGCCTTGACGACTTCGGCGTCGGCAGGGGCTGCTTTGGCGATCTCCTGCGCGCCGAAACTGTCCTCAGGGGTCACAAAGCTTGTGAAGTCGGGGGCGACGGGGTTGGTGATGTCGACAAGAAGCTTGCCTGCCAGTTCTTCGCCGTACTGCTTCACCACGTCGAGAACTGCGGAGTAGGGAACCGCCAGAATGACAATATCCCCCGCCGGGGCGGCGCCGTACGTTCCTGTCGTCGCGCCGGCTCCGACCTGCTCGGCCAGTGCCCGCGCCTTGGCGGCGTCACGACTCATCACCTCGACGGTGTGTCCGGCCTTGGCGGCAAGGCCGCCGATCGATGCAGCCATGCCACCTGAGCCGATGATGCTGATAGTGCTCATGTGCAGTTTCCTTGCAGATATGGGGTTGATCATTCATGGACTGCCGGCGCGACCCGGCGGCCGCGATCAACGTACGAGCCATGCTGGTCTTTTCACTTGTAAAATGCAAGTGAATGACGGAAATTTACTTGCTAAACGCAAGCAATATCAAGATCCAGCCATGAAAAACGACGTCTAAAGAAGACGTTCGGTCCCATTGCGCAGTGAACTATGGCGTGGATATATCCTCATTCCCATCGTGCTCGACATCGTCCTTGGGAGCGAGAAGCACGAATCGAAGCCGTACGCACGGGACCTCGAGGAGTTCGCTACTCGATTAAGTCGAAGCCCCACGCAGGAGAGCGAAGAGTTGAAGGCGCTGGTCTGCAATGGCGGATGTCTGTTTCCTGAGAGTAAGGCATAAGCAAGACGGCAAGCGCGCCCTGTCACGTCGCACGAACTATATGCACACACCACCGGCTACAAGGTGCAGCGAATGGCGGGGTTCAGGGTCGAATTCAGCCGGTCGCCACGGGGCGAAATCGGCCAAAAGCAGGCGCTCAGCTTTGGTCGGTTTCCTGTAAGGCGGAGGCTGCCCTCGGGGCGTCTCATCGATTGCGCTGATGATTACTATCGAAAGGCCCGCCTGTTTGCTTGCAAATTCTGACTCATATAATCGCCTCCCGTTTTCTCCCCGCTCCCCCCCGCCTGCAGTCAGGCGACCTTCCCCCTGGAACCCAGCACCATGCCAAGCGCCAGTCACGCCCCTCACGGTCCCGCTGAACGTAGTCCGCAGAGCGTCAAACAGCAATGGTTGGCGATTCTATCTGTAGCCGTGGGTGCCTTCGCCTTGGTTACCAGTGAGTTTCTCCCCGTGGGCGTACTCAACGATGTCGCCAGTGACCTCGGCATCAGTGCAGGCCACGCCGGTCTGATGGTTACCCTCCCCGGCATAGCGGCCGCCCTCGCCGCCCCTTTGCTGTCTGTTGGCATTGGCGCCTTGGACCGTCGCTATCTGCTTATCGGCCTGACGCTGATAATGATCATCGCCAACTCGGTCGTGGCCTACGCCAGCGACTTCAGCCTGCTGCTGTTCGGCCGCGTACTATTGGGCATTAGTATCGGCGGTTTCTGGGCTACTGCGATTGCCCTCAGCGGCCGCCTGGCCCCCAAGGGAGTGGGTGTGGCCCAGGCCACCTCGATCATCATGGTCGGTGTGACCTTGGCCACCGTGCTGGGCGTGCCCGTTGGCACCTGGCTGAGTGGCGTGATGGGTTGGCGCATGACCTTTCTGGTAACCGCGCTAGTGGGTGTACCGGTGCTACTGGCGCAGATCTTCCTGCTACCGCAGCTCAACCCGGACAAGGCCATTCGCATCAGTGACCTGCCGGCCTTGTTTATCAATCCACAATCTCGGGTTGGATTGATCGCTGTATTGCTGATTGGCCTGGCGCACTTTGCCGCGTACACCTATGTGGCACCCTTCTTCAAACAAAGTGCAGGCTTCGATGGGCCGACTATTGGCTCACTGCTGCTGCTGTATGGCGTGGCCGGAGTGATGGGTAATATTTTCGCCGGTTTCGCCGCCAACCGCAGCGTGCGTCACACCCTGTTGCTGGTCGCACTGATGATCGGCATCAGCACCGCACTGTTCCCCTACTTCGCCACCGGCATGACCGGCGCAGCGATGCTGATGGCGCTCTGGGGCTTCGCCTTCGGCGCCTTCCCGGCCTGCGCCAGTATCTGGATGTTTGTCGTAGCGCCCAAGGATGTCGAACGCGGCATGCCATTATTCGTCGCCTTGTTCCAGGTGATTATTGCGTTGGGCTCGTTCTTCGGTGGGCAGATCGTCGACCAACTGGGAAGCTCAGTGCTGTTGAGTTTAGCCACGGCCCTGGTGGGCTTCGGTTTTGTTACGGTGCTTGTCCTAGGGCGTAACGTCAGTAATAGCCTGGCGGCGCAACCCTGCTGATCAGACCGTTGGAAGGCGCCGATCCTGCCGTGTTAAATGACGCCTTTCGGCCAACCCTGGCACTCAATTCTTCAGTCGACCCCTTGAAAATTTCGGTTTCCATGGGTGAACTCAAGCGCGCGCTAGCCCAGCCGATAAATAGTAAGGCGACGGCTCCAAGCCTCGTCCGCCTCTATGAGTAAACCAGGGTAAACGTCTATGGCTTCGCCGCTCAACCGCCTACTGACGTTTAGCGTCCTCATGCTTTTGGCCGCAAGCGAGTTTTCGCCGACCGCCAACGCAGAGCCTGCTTTGAGGATCGTCACGGAAGAGTTGCCACCCTACAACATGACACAGCATGGCCAGGTGACTGGCATGAGTACCGAAGTGGTTCAGGCCGTACTCAAGGAGATTGGCATTGAAACTTCGATTCAACCTATGCCCTGGGCGCGTGCATACGAGCTGGCGCTCAATGAAAGCAATGTGTTGATTTATTCAATTGCCCGCACGCCTGCGCGAGAGGAGCTGTTTCACTGGGTAGGCGCGATTGCGCCGACTCAGTGGTACATATTTTCATTGGCGGAGCGGCCGATAAAACTCAACTCGCTAAACGATGCCCGCGGTCATCAAATCGCTACGGTCAATCAGGACGTGGGGGAGCAATATCTGATTTCAAAAGGTTTTCGTATTGGTGAGGAACTGCAGTCGAGCACCAAGTACGAACACAACTACCGCAAGCTCAAAGTCGATCACGTCGAACTGTGGATTTCCAACGAACTCAACGCGCTGTACCTGACCCGCCAGAATGGCGAAGACCCGGAAAAGGTGCTGATCCGTTCCCTGGCGCTGCCAGAGCTCACTAGTCAGGAAGGCTTGAGCATGGCGTTCAGCCGGGAGACGCCGGCCCAGACGGTTGAAAAATTTCGTCTAGGCCTGGAAACCATCAGACGCAATGGCGTTTACGACGCCATCATGCGCAAGTGGTTATGACATGGAGGGTAATCTCGAGAGTCCAGCTCAACAACCTCAAGGCAACAGGTTCAGCTCGCTGGGACGTCGCCTGGTGCTGGCGACGCTTTTATTTTGCCTGATCTTTACCTTGGCGATGGTCTCTTTGCGTACTTGGATGGCTTGGAAAAGTAATCTGAAGGAGATGAATTCGGAACTTGTCCTGATCGATCAGGTGTTCCAAAACACCTTGTCCCATGCCATTTGGGAAATGGACCGTGAATCGCTGAACAAGCAACTCGCCAGCGTCGCCAGCGCCGCGCCGGTCGGGCGCGTGGTGCTGAGCATCCTGCGCCCCGGTCAATTGCCTGAAGTCATTGAACTCAATCGCTATACCGACGCCACGTCGGACAAGGCGCCGATGCTGCATCGCCAGCTCGTAGCCCAGCCCTATGCGGGAGCACACGAAGTTGTCGGCGCGCTGACTATCGAAGGCGATGCTGATTTGCTTTGGGCGCGTCTTTGGGGCGAAGCCCGGAGCATCGTTATTACGCAAGTGATCCAGTCGTTGTTGCTGGCTGGATTGGTCATGACCATGTTTAATCGATTGGTGACCGTGCACGTCGTCCACATCGCGAGGCATCTGGGTGGGCTCGCGCCACAAACGCTCGGGAATCACCTCAAGCTGCAGCGCTCAGTGCGGCGTCAGGACGAGCTTGGCCTGCTCGAATCCCAAGTGAATGAGCTTCAGGACAATCTTCATGCCCATCTGGAGCGCCAGCATTCGGATGAACTGGCCATTGCCGCCAGCCGCGATGATTTGGCCGAACTGGTTGAAGCGCGTACCGCGCAATTGAAGGCCGCCAATCAGTCTCTCGAAGCCCTGTCACGTCACGATGCGCTGACGGGACTGGCCAACCGTCGCTATTTCGACGAACTGAAGGAAGTGGAGTTTCGCCGCGCCGTGCGTCACAACACACCGCTGGCGGTGCTCATGTGCGACGTCGATTTCTTCAAGTTTTACAACGACACCTACGGCCACATGCTGGGTGACGAGTGCCTGAAACAGGTCGCTGAAACCTTGAGGAGCGTCTTTGGACGCTCTGGCGAACTGGCTGCCCGAGTGGGCGGCGAGGAATTCGTAGTGGTCCTGCCTAACGTCGATGCAAAACAGGCATACAACGCTGCCCAACTACTGCGCACAAGCTTGGCTGCTCGAGAGTTGCCACATAGCGGCTCGACCGTGTCGCCCTTTGTGACTTTGAGTATCGGGGTCGCTGAGCTGGAACCCCAAACCATGGACCATTTCGACCAATTGCTGCAACGCGCCGATCAAGCGCTGTACCGGGCCAAATCTCAAGGGCGCAATCGCGTCGCTTTATAAATCAGTGTGGCCATGAGGTCTGTATGCATTCTCGTATGACGTTCTGCGCATGCTTGTTCCTGGTCAGCCTGCACTCCCACGCCGAGGGGATTGAAGTGGTGACCGAGGACTCTATGTACGCGTACCATCGTGACGGCAAGATTGTCGGTCCGGGTACTCGCATCGTCGAAGAAACCTTGCGAGGCGCTGCGCTGACTGACTATAGCCTCACGATATACCCATGGGCACGGGCCTACGAAAAGGCTTTGCATGAGCCTGACGTCCTGATCTATCCCGTGACGCGTACCGCGATCCGCGAAGAGTTGTTCGAGTGGGTAGGCGAGATCCACAGGGTTACGATCAAGTTTTACAAGTTACGTGGGCGCACCGGTATCACGGTGAACAGCCTTGAAGATGCCAAACGCTACACTGTTGGCGTGGTCCGTAACGATACCAAGCAGACTTTTCTGGAGCTGCAAGGGTTCACTCGCCTGGTTGTGTCAGCCGATAATCGCGATAACTTTCAAAAATTGCTCAATCAACAAATCCAGCTGCTCCCGATGTCAGAGCCCTCGGCACGTCTGGCCAGTGAAGCCGCGCAGCTGGATTTTGACTCGCTGGAGGAAATCTATTCGATCAGCGAGCAGCCCGCCAGGATATACATGGCGTTCAGTCGAGGCACATCGGACGAAGTGGTCGACAAGGCCCGGCGCTCATTCGAGCAACTCGAAGCCTCAGGGGCAGTGGCCCGGATATGGAGTGAAGATCGTCCCTCAAAGCTAACGGACTGAGCGACTGTTGCCTCGTCGCTTGTCACCTGTTGCTCGGGCGATATGGCCGATTTGGATCGGTACCAGCTGCTTGCATCAGCCAGGAGCCTTGCCGAGGTCTCTAGGGCCGTGATGAAGGTCTGCAGGACTTGTCGCGAGCAACACTTCCGGGTGCCAAATGGCTTTCCAGAATCGCCCGGACGCGATCTGCATCGGCGTTCGAAACCGGGTTATAGACGATCATCGAAAGGTCCGGGCGACCATCCACCGCAAAGCCGGAGTATTCCAGCTCGATGACGCCATGGATTGCATGGCGCAGGCGCTTGGTTCCTTCACCCTGTAGACGCACGTCATTGTCACGCCACAACGCCGCGAAATCGGGGCTCAGGATGCAGAGCTCATCGGCGAGCTTGATGACTTCGGCGGCAGCTCCGGCGCGTGTGGCATCCGCCCGGAATGCAGCGACAATGAAACGCGCGACAGCCTGCCAGTCGTCTTGTTTGGCCCGCGCGCCGGGGTTGCAAAACATCAGACGCAGGATGTTGCGCTGCTCGACCGGCAGCAGACTGTAGTCAGTAAAAACTGCCGCCGCAGCGCTGTTCCAGGCCAACACATCCCACGTGGCGGTTTTAATAAAAGCGGGGCTGAATTCGAGGGTATCCAGAACTCGTTGCAAGCGCGGCGTCACCCCATCAGGCGCAGAGTAGACAACTTCGGGAGGATGACCAAAGGCGAGCATGAACAAGTGCTCCCGCTCCGGCTCGGTCATCAACAGGCTTTGAGCAATTCGGTTCAACACTTGCGCGGAGGGTGCGCCACCGCGTCCTTGCTCCAGCCACGTGTACCAGGTAGCGCTAATATTGGCACGGTGCGCAACTTCCTCTCGGCGCAAGCCTGGAGTGCGCCGACGAGCGCTGGAATAACCAAAACTCACAGGGTCCAGACGCGCTCGGCAATCCTTCAAATATGTTCCCAGCAAATGAGCAGACTGGCTTGCCATGGTGATCCTGTTAGTTTTTATACCCTGATAATGTCACACCTTTAACCGGATAAACGTTACGCGCACTCTGCGGACTTCCGCAAAGAGAGATTTCAGACATGCGCGTATTTCTTACCGGTTCAACAGGCTTTATTGGCTCTCAGGTAACCCGTGAGTTACTCAACGCAGGCCACCAGGTGCTGGGGCTGACGCGTTCAGATACGGGTGCTCGTGCGTTGCTGGCGATGGGTGCCGAGCCCCACCAGGGCAATATCGAAGACCTCACCAGCCTCCAGAGGGGTGCCGAAGCGTGCGATGCAGTGATCCACACAGCGTTCGATCACGACTTCGCACATTTCGTCGCCAATTGTCAGAAGGACTCACGTGCTATTGCGGCCTTGGGTTCAGCACTGGAAGGTTCGGAGCGCCCGTTGATCATCACCTCCGGCACGCCGATGGGCTCGCCAGCGCCAGGACAGCCCGCTGACGAAGATCACTTCGACCCAGAGCATCCCAATCCTCGGATCGCGTCGGAATTGGCTGGAGAGGCGCTATTACAACGCGGTGTCAACGTAATAGTCATGCGGCTTTCACAAATCCACAACCCGTATAAACAAGGTCTGGTCACCGAGGTCATCACGCTGGCGCGGGAAAAAAAAGTCTCAGCCTATATCGATGAAGGGCTCAATCGGTGGTCCGCCGCTCACGTTGCAGATACTGCGCACTTGTATCGCCTGGCCCTTGAAAAGCACCAACCGGGCGCTCGTTACCATGCAACTGCCGAATCCAGCATCTCTTTTCGCCTCATTGCTGAAACAATCGGAGAGGGCTTAGGCCTGCCCGCCGTTGTGGTGCCAGCGGGTCAAGCGATGGAGAGTTTCGGCTGGCTATCGAGTTTTGTGGGTAAGGACATGTCCAGCATGAGCAACAAGACCCAAACGCGGTTGGGTTGGAAGCCAAGCGGGCCAGGTTTGATTACCGACCTCAGAAGCTTTTTCAACCGATAGTCCATGCGCTCCCGAACCAATTGGTCAGCGACGCGTGGCCTGTCCCGGATAAATACGGGACGTTTGTGCTTGCCCTTCCTGGCGGCAAGAATTTTTGCGCGGTGCATGTCCGAAAGGCGAATACCGAGACCGCTACAAAGTTGTTTACCGCGCTGGTCGCGAACGCACCCGCTGCGCTTATCGTTAGACAGGTGAAGAACGAGCAAGCGAAAACGGCCTCAAACGGCCAGATTCAGACTGTTTCCTATGAGTGGTCAGTTCCGAACGCGACGCGAAAAATGTTGTTTACCCTTACGACCGCCTCATCTGAATCAGCGCAACTTCAAGTGCTTGGATCAGCGGCTATCATCGATCAATGAACCGCAATCACGTCTGACTTGGCGCAGCGCTTCGCGCAGGTAGCCGACCAATGCCAGTTGCGCGGCATTGAGCGTTGCACCCGTGCTGAGCAACGCCATCTCGGAGGGTGGCAGCGCCGGCATGTCCCGACAGATGACGTGCTGCGGCAACACGGCTGAGGCAGGCAAAACGGATGAAACAGAAATTTCGAGGAGGATGACAAACCCTCCTTGGAATCACGCTGCGCGCCCTCATAACAACGGATATCCAACATCACCGAGGGGAAGGACAGACCATGACCAGCCAAACCGAAACCGCCATCCTCGCCGGCGGCTGCTTCTGGGGCATGCAGGACCTGCTGCGGCGTTACCCTGGCGTGCTGCACACGCGGGTCGGCTACACCGGCGGCGAGGTGCCGAACGCTACTTACCGCAACCACGGAAATCACGCTGAAGCCATCGAAATCGTTTTCGACCCTGCCGTCATCAGCTACCGGCAGATCCTCGAGTTCTTCTTCCAGATTCATGACCCCAGCACGCCCAACCGTCAGGGAAACGACCTCGGCCCCAGCTATCGTTCGGCGATCTACTACCTCAGCGAACAGCAACGCGATGTCGCCGAAGACACTGCCGCCGACGTCGACGCCTCTCAACTGTGGCCGGGCCGCGTAGTTACCGAAATTGAACCGGCGGGACCCTTCTGGGAAGCGGAGCCGGAGCACCAGGATTACCTGGAACGGATTCCCAACGGCTACACCTGCCACTTCATCCGGCCGAACTGGAAACTGCCAAAACGCGCCTGAGACCCGGTAGCGCCATCATCAATGCGCAACGTTGCATGTTGTTCGTTTAACAACTGGTGATTGTTAATGCTTGATCGACTGACCAGCATGACGGTGTTTGTCCAGGCGGCTCGCTACGGGTCATTCGCTGCCGCAGCGGAAAAGCTCAATATGTCGCCACAGATGGTAGCCAAACATATCGAGGCGCTTGAGCAACGGGTGGCAACCCGCTTGTTGAACCGGACAACCCGCAAGCAAAGCTTGACGGTATTCGGTCGTCTTTATCTGGACCGATGCCAATCGGTCCTTGCCGAAGTGGAAGCCGCAGACTCGCTGGTCCAGTCTTCACATGCCAGGCCGCAAGGTCGTTTGCGGATTAACGCTCCAGTCACTTATGGGCGCCATGAGTTAGTCCCGTTAATTACTCGTTTTCTTGATCGCTATCCCGAAATTGACGTCGAGCTGACATTGTCAGATCGTCTGATCGATCCGGTGGAAGAAGGCTATGAAGCTGTAGTGCGCCTCGGACCGCTGCAAAAAGATCTCGCGCTGGTTGCGAGGCCGTTGCAGCCCTACCGTCTTGTAGCCTGTGCGTCGCCAGCTTACCTGCTCGCACACGGTACGCCACAACTGCCGTCGGATCTCATCAGCCACGAGTGCCTGGGCTTTGCCCCCTGGGTATCCGATCTGCGTCGCAATTGGCAATTCGAGCAAGATGGGCTTGTCTCAGAAGTACCCGTGCGTGGGCGCCTGCATGTCAATGATTGGGAGGCTTTGCGTGCAGCCGCGCGCGACGGCTTCGGTATCTTGATCGGCTACGAGCGTGCCCTTGCGGGCGACCTGGCGTCCGGCCTCCTCGTTCGGGTCCTGCCCGCTTACGAGGGACCGGTCCGCCCTATCCACTTGTTGTACGCGGCGGACCGCCAAATGACATTAAAGCTGCGCTGTTTTGTCGACCATCTGATGGAAACTCTGGGTTAGCCCTACGACATATGATTTCTCTAAAAGGAACATATCCTGTCGGGTGCCCAATCAGGCAGAACGTGCGGGGCTCGAAGCGTCCTGAGAGGTGTCAGGTTTGATCTTGAACCAGAGGGCGTACATCGCAGGCAGGAACACTAACGTCAGCACTGTGCCGGCAAACGTACCGCCGATAAGGGTGTAGGCGAGCGTTCCCCAGAACACCGAATGGGTCAGCGGGATGAACGCCAGCATCGCCGCCAACGCGGTGAGAATGACGGGCCGCGCGCGTTGTACAGTAGCTTCGACCACGGCGTCATAAGGCGACAGGCCCGCTTGTTTATTGGAGTGAATCTGACCTATGAGGATTAGCGTGTTACGCATCAAAATCCCTGACAACGCAATCAGTCCCACCAAGGCGTTGATCCCAAACGGCTGCTGAAAGAGCAGAAGCATCGGCACCACACCGATCAGGCCCAGAGGTGCGGTGGCAAACACCATCATCATTGCCGCCATTGAGCGCACCTGAATAATGATGGTGAGTAACGTCAGCGCGATCATGATCGGGAACAAGGGCAGCAACGCCTTGTTCGCTTTACCCGACTCCTCAATCGCGCCTGCCAACTCAATGCGATAGCCCACAGGCAACTGCTCAACAATCGGTTGCAGTTGCTTCATCACGGCGCTGGAAACGTCTGGCGGTTGAAGCCCCTCAGCCACATCACCGCGTACAGTGATGGTCGGCGTACGATCACGACGCCTGAGGATGGGCTCCTCCATACGGGTCTCCACTGTTCCGACCTGAGCCAAAGACACCCTTTGGCCCAGCGCCCCGGTCAATGTGAAGGCGTCGATTTTCGAGGGATCAAGACGCGTGTCACCGGCAGAGCGTGCAACCACCGACACTGAGCGAATATCCTCGCGCACCTGGGTCACTGGTGCTCCGGTCAACAGAAACTGAAGCTGCTGAGCAACCTCTGCGGACGTTAAACCGAATGCCTGCAGACGATCCTGGTTAAGCGTCAGGTGGAGTGCCGGAGCACGCTCGCCCATGTCCATGTTGACGGTTCTCATCATGGGGCTGTCGGTCATGACCTGGCGCACTTGGCCAGCAATATCGCGCAGCACTGCCAAGTCCGGGCCCATCACCCGGTAGGCCACCGGGTACGGCGAATAAGGGCCAAAGACCAACTGCGTTACACGCACGCGAGCCTCAGGTGCCAAACCATCAGCAACAGCTTGTCTAAGCCTGATCTTGAGGGCCTCGCGCTCTTCCTGACTCGCCGTCAGCACAACGATTTTTGCAAATGAGGGATCAGGCAACTCGGGTGCCATCGCCAGGTAGAAACGCGGCGCGCCCTGGCCAATGTAGGCGCTGACGATCCGGGCTTCAGGTTGCTCAGCCAGCCACGCTTCTACCTTGGCCGCTGCTGCATCGGTCTGCTCGATGGACGTGCCGTAAGGCATCTGCACCTCCACCAGCACCTCAGGCCGGTCTGACGTGGGGAAGAACTGCTTCTTCACCACGCCCATACCGAGAATCGCGACGATGAATAAGCCCACCACCGATATCGCCACCAGGCCCTTACGGCGAATAACCACACCCAGCACGCGCCTGAAACGACGGTAATTGGCTGTACCGTAAATCGCGGCATGCCCACCTTCTGGCACCTTGATCTGCGGCAGTAGTTTGACGCCCAGGTAGGGTGTGAACACCACCGCCACCACCCAGGAAGTGATCAGCGCAATGCCGACGATCCAGAACATGTTGGCGGTGTACTCACCGGCCGTTGATTTGGCGAAGCCGTTAGGCATAAAGCCGATAGCAGTGACCAGCGTGCCCGACAACATAGGCGCTGCGGTGTGACTCCAGGCATAGGCGGAGGCTTTGATGCGGTCATAACCCTCCTCCATCTTCACCACCATCATTTCAATGGCGATGATTGCATCGTCCACCAGCAGTCCCAGCGCCAGAATCAACGACCCCAGCGTGATGCGGTCAAAATCCTTACCTGTCGCAGCCATGACAATGAACACTGCCGCCAGGGTCAGCGGCACCGCTGCAGCGACGACGATACCGACGCGCCAGCCCATGCTGAGAAAACACACCAGCAGCACGACACCCAACGCCGCGAAAAACTTGATCATGAACTCGGTGACGGATGCATCTATGTTCACCGCCTGATCGGTGACCTTGCTCAACGTCATGCCTAACGGCATTTTCTCATTAATCGACGTTGTCTCGGCTGTCAGCGCCTTACCCAAATCCAGACCGTTCCAGCCGTCTCGCATCACAATACCGAGCAGCAACGCGGGCTCTCCATTGTTGCGCACCATGAAGGTGGTGGGATCCTCGTATCCGCGCCTGACCTCCGCCACATCGGATAATTTGAGGGTTCTGCCTTGCAGGACGAGCGGGGTTTCACGAATCTTTTGCAGGTCATCGAACGCGCCGTCGAGTCGAATGAAAACCTGTGGTCCCTTCGTCTCAACAGAACCGGCAGGCGTCATCATGTTCTGCGCGTTCAACGCGCTGAAAATGTCCCTTGCAGAAATACCCAGCGTCGCCAGACGCTCGTATGACAGCTCGACATAAATGCGCTCGGACTGCTCGCCAATGATATTGACCTTCTTCACGCCCGCCACGTGCAGCAGGCGCTGGCGCAAGGTCTCAGCCTCGCGCACCAGCAACCGTTGCGGCTCGCCCTTGGCCTTGAGCGCATAGAGCGCAAAGGTGACATCTGCATACTCGTCGTTGACGATCGGACCGATCACTCCAGGAGGTAAGCCCGCCGTCTCATCAAGGATCTTCTTACGCGCCTGATAAAACTCTTCCGCGACTGCGGAAGGTGGCGTGCTATCGAGCAAATAAACGGTGGTGAATGCCAGTCCCGGTCGCGTGAAGGTCTCGGTCCGGTCATACCAACGCAGTTCCTGCATACGTTTTTCCAGCTTTTCAACCACCTGATCCTGCATCTCCTGAGCCGTTGCACCAGGCCATGCCGTGACCACTGTCATCTGTTTGATGGTGAAGGCAGGATCTTCCGCGCGCCCGAGTTTGAAGAAGGCATACAGCCCACCTACGGATATCAGGAGGATCAAAAACAGCGTGATCGAACGCTCGCGCACGGCCAGTGCGGACAGGTTGAACCCGGTCATCGGCGCACCTCTGCCACCGGTGCCTGAGCGTTGACTACCGCCTGAGCCCTGACCTGCTGGCCCTCACTCAAAAGATGAGTTCCCAATGCGACAATACGATCATTGATATTGAGATTACCTGTCACACGCGCAGTTTCTGCGTTACTCAAACCGAGGAACTTCACAGGGCGCCAGGTCACCAGCTCAGGGTCGCCCGCAACGACCCAGACGCCGGGCCCTTTGCCCGCGTCGTAAAGGGCAGTGACTGGCACTTGTAATTCATTGGCATCGTCAGCCGGTGTACCGGTAATCACGACCGAAATGGTTGAACCCAGTGTGGCGTTGGCCAGCGCGCCCTCCAGCACATAGCGCGCCTCGAATGTACGGGTTTGCCGATCCGCTGAGTCAGACAGCTGACGCAAACGCGCACTGCTGGCAGATTGGTTTTGGCCATACAGTTCCACCATGGCCCGCGATCCCAGCGCAGGACGAAGCGTTTCGGGCAACTGAATCAGCGCCTCGCGCTGCCCGGAATGAGCCACCCGAACCACTGTCTGACCTGCGCTGATCACCTGGCCGGGCTCTGCCAAGGTATCCACCACGACCCCGTCCGCATCAGCAAGCAACGTCGAATACCCGGTGGCATTCTTCGCTACATCCGCCTGGGCCTTGGCTGCGTTTAGTTGCGCTGTGGCCGTGTCGGCCGCCGCTTTAAACCCTGCGTAAGCTGAAGCAGAGACGGCACCGGTCGCTACCAGCGCACGGTAACGACGTTCATCATCGGAGGCTTGTCTGGACCGGGCGATGGCGGCCAGCACGGTTTCTTGCTGGGCCCGGGCGGTCAGCACCAGATCATTGGCATCAATGCGCATGAGGGGCTGCCCACGCTTGACACCTTGCCCGGTGTCCACCAAGCGTTCCGAGACCTTCCCGGAAACTCGAAAGCCGAGGTCGCTCTGAACGCGAGCTGCAACGATACCCGTAAATACGCGGGCTGCAGGTACAGAGGGTTGAACCATACCTACACGCACCAAAGGCACCTGAAGGCGCGGGTCGACAGGTATCGATTCGTTGCAAGCGGCTAACGCGAACGGCAATAAGGCAATGAGCATGAATGGCAGACGGCGCTGGATCATAAAGACCTCTTGAAAGCGGATGCGCCATGCTCATTCAAGTGACTAATTATGTCAATGGTCACTAACCAGGCAATAAACGGTGCCTTGCTGACCGGAGTTTAGAGGTTGGTACTAAAGCGGATTCGCAATGTGCCTGTGAGCCAGGTCGATCAAGGCATCAGGCTGCGCAAGATCAGATTGGAAATGAGCCCAGGCGCTTCGTCAACGACGTCGAGATTGTGCTGCAACAGCAACGGGTTGATATAAGGTCGTAATGCGAGATGGATCGAATCGACTGTCTCGTCCAACGGTGTCTTGCGCTCGAACTCACCGAGTTCGCGCCCTTCTCGCACGATCTGCAACACAAAGCTCTTGATCCTCGCGTCATAGACCTGAGAGCTGGGCCAGTTTTCCGAAGCCGCGAATGCCGCGATGTCATAGAGTTTTCGGTCATTGAAAAACAGGTCTACCCCCTTGATAATCAGGGTTTTGACCAGCCGCCGAAAACGCTCCGTGGGCGAAACTCCCTCCACCTGAATGGCTTGCTCGACGGCCACGATGATTTGCGACAGACAATTTCCACAAATTGCCTCCCCGATCGCCTGCTTTGAATCGAAGAACTTGTAGATATAGGCCTTGGAAAAGCCGATGGCTTTGGCCAGGTCGGAAACGGTGGTTTTACCGTAACCGTATTGGCTGAAATGTTCGTTGGCCGCCGCGACAATCTGGTCTCGAATGCCGTGATCGGCTGGGCCACGGGCGCCAGGTGAAGCTATTAAGGGCTGATTCATACAAATAGCTTACGCATCCAACAGGCAATTGACAACGCGTGACCGATTCTAACTATAGTCACGAATGCGACCACGCGTGGCAGGTTTAACTGGCAAGCTTGCTCCATATTCTTTCCACCACAACATAAGCGCCTCCATCATCGGTCCAAGCCCTTGGGCTTTTTCGGTAATTTTGTACTCGACTCGTGGGGGCACTTGCGCAAACACAGTTCGTCCGGGTTAGCACACTTAGGTGTTCGCAAGCTCAAAGGTGCGATTCCAGCGGTTGTAGGGCTCATCCTTCTCGCTGCCTCCTTCATGACGCAAAACGCTGCTCGTGAGCTTGCGTCGCCGTATGCGCCTGCCGCGACGGTAATCCAAACCTTTCTGAACTGAAGGAAATCCACATGAATAGACTCAATGGAATAGCCTCACACCCGCTGGATAAATCTGACAGCATTGCCAATAGCGAGCTCACCCAAAATATCTACTAGCAGCGCGGCGCAAATCGCGGCGTTATCAATTCTGCGCTTCCAGGTGACATTACGCCGTTATACGCGCATCACGGTCTATGCTTGTATTGCCTGTTCGGTCCACCCTGGAACACTGAACAGCTCACCGAGCAGAAAATGTGAAGTATTGGACACTTGCCGCAGCATTGTTGTGTGCATTGCCTGGCACTCCGACCAGGGCTGAGCAGTATCAGGTCGTTACCGAAGAATGGGCACCGTACAACTACGAAGAGAACAATCAGCTCACCGGCATGACCACGGAAATCGTCCGGGCCATCATGGCGCTGACCGGGGATGACTTTGAAGTGGTGCTGCTACCCAGTATGCGAGCCACCCGTGTATTGAAAACCCGGCCCAGGACAATCATGTATTCCATGTTCCGCACGCCGGAGCGTGAGCCGCTATACAAGTGGGTTGGACCGATTGTGGAAGAGTCCATCCATCCCTATCAGTTGTCCAACGCGCCGCCGGTGAATTCCCTTGAGCAACTGCTGCGCGCTCCGCAGATCACTACGCGCCATGCCGGCCTGGTACCCGATATGCTGCGGTCGCTGGGTTTCAACAACCTGGACCGAAGCGCCACCGAAAACCTGCAGCTCTACCGCATGCTGCTGGCCGGGCGCACCAGCATCATCATCGGCGATACCGATGCAGGGGTGGTTTTTTACAGCCGCCGGTTGAACATCGCTCCCGGTACGCTACGGCAGATTCCCATCGAACTCTATCGCTCGTCGTTGTACATCGCCTTCAGCCTCGACTGTGACGACGAACTGGTAGCCGCCTGGGCCAGCGCTTTAGAGCAACTGCGTCATTCCGGCGAGCTGGAGCGCATCCAGCGTCAGTACCAGCAACGTGTTGGGCAGTGAAGTGAATGAGGCGCGACATGCTTGTCTAACCGTCAGCACCTCGACCGAGCAATCGAGGCTACGGGATCGCTCCTGTGCGGGCTGATCTTCCAGCAGATGTCGGCGGCCGGTCCTGATCCGGATCAGAAAACCGCAGTTCAAGTCCCAGGCCTGCCGTGATCCCGGCCATAATCACGCCATGCGCTGAGCGCACCCAAAAACGCCGAGCAGAGTGCCTCCCATGATCCTCGTCACCCTGATCAATATGCTGATCATCACCACTGCGGTGTTCATACACCACGAGTGCTTGTTGCGCCTGAACCTGCTCATGCCCAGGCTTAAAATCTGGCATCGGTTCCGAATCGTATTCGGTGTCATGGGTGCGCTGGTAGCCCACGCAATTGAAGTCTGGGTCTTTGCGCTGGGTTATTACCTCATGAACAAGAGCGAAAGGCTGGGCAAGCTCACCGGCAACTTTGACGGCAGTTTCATGGACTCGGTGTACTTTTCATTCACCACCTACACGACCATTGGCTTTGGTGACATCTCGCCGATTGGCCCACTCAAGTTCCTCACTGGTCTCGAAGCCCTTACCGGCCTGGTGCTAATCACCTGGACGGCGTCTTTCCTGTTCATCGAGATGCAAAAATACTGGGGCATAAAGGAACCGCGTGTGCATGCCCGCGATTCGAAAAGCTCATGAATGCAGACAACCGTACTGACGACTCCGGCACTGCGCTGACCGCAAGGGAAGTTTGCCATATCCTGCGCGAGGTGACTTTCGAACGCCGCGTCATGGCCAGGGCATGCGATCAGTCCTGGGATGAGATCCACGCCGGCTTGTTCGTCGTTATCGTCGACGGCTGGCGTATCACGATCTACAACGACTGCGATGAGCTCGACTACTGTGAAGAGTGCGTCAGCCCGGAGGGCAGACGGTGGTCATTCGACAATGGCGACCGATACGGTACAGACCCAATCGCCCTGCTCTCGACCTGGGAACACGGGACGCTTGAACGATTACTAAAGCGATTGTGAGCCAGTCCTCAACCGGAACATGAGTACAATGCGGCACCTGAAACTTTGAATATGCTCACTCATGAAATTGTTGCTTTACGTCTTGTTGCTGTCCATCGCCGTCATCAACCCCGCCTTCTCAAGCCCTCCATCCAACTTTTCCGAAGCCAAGGTCATCGCGAAACAGAAGATCTACCTAGACCAGGCCAACAGCCCGCTAGGTGACCTGTATTGCGGCTGTAAATGGACGTGGGTGGGGAAATCGGGTGGGCGTATCGATGCCGCTTCCTGCGGCCTTCAAGCCCGTAAGCAAGAAAACCGTTCCGACAGAACCGAGTGGGAGCACATCGTTCCGGCGTGGACATTCGGCCACCAGAGACAGTGCTGGCAGAACGGCGGTCGTGAACACTGTGTAAGTGATGATCCGGTGTTTGAGGCAATGGAAGCTGATCTGTTCAACCTTTACCCTTCGGTTGGTGAAGTCAATGGAGACCGGAGCAACTTCAACTATGGAATGGCTGCTGGAGTAGCGCCCCAATACGGTCAGTGCAAGACTAAAGTCGACTTCGACCAGCGCGCAGCCGAGCCCCGTGATGAAGTCAAAGGCCTGGTAGCACGGACAACGTTCTACATGTTTGACCGCTACAACTTGACCATGTCACGTCAGCAACAACAGTTGTTCATGGCCTGGGACAGGCAGTTTCCAGTCACGTCATGGGAAAAGGAACGCAACAGTCGGATCGCGGCGATCATGGGCCACCCCAACCCGTTCGTGACTAACGCCCGCACCTGGACACAAGGCTACAAGACGGTGGGTGACGGTATAGTCAGCACGATCCCGGACCGAGCTTCGCCGCCAGCCGTCACTCGCTCAACGTCCGCTGGCGTGATCATTGGCAACCGCAACAGTCGCGTGTATCACCTGCCCCATGGCTGCCCGAGCTACGCCAACGTTGCGGCGAAAAACCAGATGTCGTTCGAATCCGAATCTGAAGCTCAGGCGGCGGGATATCGGAGAGCCGGGAACTGCAAGTGAGGAACGAGCAATACCCCAAGCTGTGCTTACCCGGTTCGTCCCTTTATGCGATAGATGTTGGTGATGCAAGATGGACACAATGTTGAAGGCGTGAAAGATAGAGGAATTCTGATGATCGAAGTTACAGAGGTACCCATTGCCAGGCTGCGTACCGCGCTTGAGTCAGGGCAAACAACCGCCGTCGAGCTTGTGCAGGCCTATCTGGCCAGGATTGATGCTTACGACGGGCCTGATACATCAACGGCGCTGAATGCAGTGGTGGTGCGCAATCCGGAAGCGATCGAAGAGGCTCGGGCGTCCGATAGTCGTCGGGCCAAGGGCGAGACTCTCGGCCCGCTCGACGGAATTCCCTATACGGCCAAGGATAGCTATCTGGTCAAGGGTCTCACCGCCGCTTCGGGCAGCCCTGCTTTCGTCAACCTGGTCGCGCAGCGTGACGCGTTCACTATCAGCCGCCTCCGTGCTGCCGGGGCAATCTGTCTGGGCAAGACCAATATGCCGCCCATGGCCAACGGCGGTATGCAACGCGGTGTTTATGGCCGCGCGGAGAGTCCGTATAACGCCGACTTCCTGACTGCGCCCTTTGCGTCCGGCTCATCCAACGGCGCCGGGACTGCAACCGCCGCAAGCTTCGCTGCGTTCGGCATGGCGGAAGAAACATGGTCAAGCGGCCGCGGCCCTGCTTCCAACAACGGTTTGTGTGCCTACACACCTTCGCGTGGGGTGATCTCGGTGCGCGGCAACTGGCCATTGACGCCGACCATGGACGTTGTCGTCCCATACGCAAGAACCATGGCAGATTTGCTCGAAGTGCTTGATGTGATTGTTGCGCAAGATCCCGACACTCGCGGCGATTTGTGGCGACTGCAATCCTGGGTGCCTATCCCGAGTGTCGAGTCGGTACGCCCTGCTTCCTATGCCGAACTTGCGGTAAATCCCGATGCTCTGGCCGGCAAACGCTTCGGCGTGCCGCGCATGTACATCAACGCCGATCCGGAAGCAGGCACCGCAGAGAAACCAGGCATCGGAGGCCCGACCGGACAACGCATCATTACCCGCGCCTCGGTCATCGATCTGTGGCAAGAGGCCCGCAACGCGCTCGAAGCGGCTGGTGCTGAAGTGCTTGAGGTGGATTTCCCGCTTGTCTCGAATTGCGAAGGGGATCGCCCTGGTGCGCCAACCGTATTTACTCGCGGACTTGTGTCGAAGGAGTTCCTGCATCATGAACTGTGGGATTTGTCGGCTTGGGCTTTTGATGATTTCCTGCAGGCCAATGGTGATCCAGCCTTGAATCGTCTGGCCGACGTCGACGGACCGAAGATCTTTCCGCACGATCCCGGAACGTTACCCAATCGTGAAGACGACCTCGCCGCCGGCATGGACGAATATGTGCGCATGGCCCAGCGCGGTATTACGCCGTGGAACCAGATCCCTACCCTGCCCGATGGCCTTCGGGGCCTGGAGCAGACTCGACGTGTCGACCTGGAAGACTGGATGGGCGAACTTGGCCTGGATGCGGTGCTGTTCCCGACGGTGGCCGACGTCGGCCCGGCGAACGCCGATGTTGATCCTCAATCTGCCGATATCGCCTGGAGTAACGGCGTGTGGGTTGCCAACGGCAATCTCGCCATTCGCCACCTGGGTGTGCCTACCGTTACTGTGCCAATGGGTGTGATGGCCGATATCGGCATGCCGGTCGGACTGACCTTTGCGGGGCGCGCGTACGACGATTCGAATCTATTGCGCTTTGCCTCGGCTTTCGAGTCGGTGGGGACCAAACGTATGATTCCGCCTCGCACGCCACCATTGCGTTTGCCTTTGCCGACCGGTAGTTAGAGCAAGATGGGTGAGGTGCAGGGCTAATTCACGAGGAACGATGCCGTAACCATCCGGCATCGTTCGCTGTAAGTATGCCTTTGAGTGCTCTATGTCCATTTTCCCTAAAAGCGTCAACAGGACTGACCCTCCCCTATGAATATTGAAGCAGTGCGCCCCGCGCCGTTTTTGAATCCCGGCGAGGCCGTCGTCCTCTTCGATGGCACCTGCAAATTGTGTAATGGTTGGGCGAAATTCATCATTCGCCATGATCAGCCGCGCTGTATCCAGCTCGCTGCAGTCCAGTCATCCGAAGGCCAGGCACTCCTGGCTTGGGCCGGTCTGCCCACTGACGACTTCAATACCATCGTTCTAATCAGCGATAACCAATTCTTCGTTCGCTCGGAAGCGATGTTCCAGATCCTCGCTCGCCTGCCAGCGCCTTGGCGCTGGATGAGGAATGGCCGAATGGTGCCCAAGAGCATGCGCGACTGGCTGTACGACAAGATCGCCCTGAATCGCTACCGGCTGTTCGGCAGGTACGACACTTGCCAGCTTCCCACCGAAGACCACAACCGACGTTTTCTGAAAGCAGAATCGTGACAACCAACGGCGTGAGCCGGGACCTATAAACGGAGACTGGAATGAAGCCAAAACCTATAACAGAAGCGCCAATAGACGCTGCTCAACGCAAAGCCGTAAAGCCCGTCATTTGCTACCCGGTTGACGGTTTACCACGTCCTCATATCTCCAGTTATCGTAGGATTCGCGACGACTTGAGGCTGATCGAGACCGTGACAGTTCCTCCTCGCGATGCTGCGACTTTTACCGTGTCGGCCGGACATTTTTTTCGCATTGTCTCGACCGAAGGCTCGCAAGTGGGAGACCTGAACCTGTTCAATGCGCACGATTTGAATGAGCGTTTCTATACCGGTAAAACCCGCGCACTGAATGGCACGCATCTTGGCCTCGGCGACCAGCTGTATTCGAGTTTTCCTTACCTGCGTCCGATTGCCACGATCACTCATGACTCCCTGGACTGGTATGGTTTCGATGAGTTCGGTGGCTCGGTCCATGACGTGATCGGGACTCGCTGTGATCCCTACACCCATAATCTGCTTAGCCACGGTGGGCAATATCATCACTGTTGCCACTCAAACCTGACCCGCGCCTTGTCCAAGGCAACGGGTATTCCCCTGCACGAGGCTGAAGCCCATGTTCACGATGTGTTGAATGTCTTCATGTGCACCGGTTTTACCAGGGACACAGGCCAATATTTCATGAAAGCAAGCCCGGTACGTCCTGGCGACTACCTGGAGTTTTTTGCAGAAGTGGATCTTCTCGGTTGCCTTTCAGCCTGTCCCGGCGGGGACTGTTCGGCGGAACATTCATCGGACACCGCAAAGTGCTATCCCCTCCTCGTAGAAATCTACGAGGCAGCTCGTCAACCTCAAGGCTGGATTGCACCTGCAATCAATGGATACGACCGAACTCACGGCGTTTAAAACCGAAACGGGGCCGACCAGCCCGAGGTGGACCAGGTCGACCCCGCCTCAGAGAAAATCAGCTTTGGCAGAACCGTATCCGATTACCGAAAGGGTCGTAAACTTCCAGCACCTGCCCCCATCCTTGCTGAACAATGTCTGGACGTCCGTAGCCGTAGCGCTTGGCAAGTAACTCATCCCGAAGCATTTCGATATTTTGCATCGGGACAAATATCGTCGACCCAGGACTCGCGTCGCCATGATGTTCGGACAGGTGGAACTGCAGCCCGTTTCGACTAATCCCCAGATACAGCGGTAGATCCGCTTCGAACCGGTGCTCGAATTCGACGCTGAAACCCAGGAAATCAACGTAAAACTCGCGTGCCTTGGTTTCGTCAAAAATTCGCAATATCGGAATGGCTTTGTCGAACGTGATAGCGGGTTGGCTATCTTCATCTGCAAGCAGCGCTGATGCGACGTTCCAGTCCTTGTAGCCCAGTTGCTGGGCGATCAGTTCGAGTGCAGTGGAGTGAGACACTTCCTGATCACGCTTCTCTAACGAAGCACGCAGGTTCTTGGCCATCTGCTTGGCTTTCTGGATTGAAAACATAACTTCTCCGGGAGTCGAAGCATTTTGGTGCTCGCGTTGCCAAACCTCGACTATCAAGAGAGCTGCGATAGGGTCTGGAAAAATATGCTTTCACCTTTCCTCTCGGGAGCGAGCGGCGGGCAGCATCGGCCAGCCGCGATAGTACACACCCCATAATGATGGCGAAAGATATTCCAACAGCGTGCCGCAAATCACGCAATACGGGTGCGTCGAATAGCTTTATTTGCGTACTCGCGTATGCCTGCTTAGTGGTTAGCCATCTCATGCTCGGGCCACTGCTCGGCGGTCGCTGTCACGACATTGGCAATTCGGTCAAAAAAAGGGCCTAGCCGTTCAGGGGGTGCGTCGTGCTCCACTACCAGAGTGGCGACTTCTTCACAGCGCGCGACCTGATAGTGCGCAACGCTAGACAGCTTTTCGTTGGTCACGGCCACCACCACCTGCCCACTCGCCGACACTATCGCGCGTTTGAAGTCGGCGTCTTCAAGACCGAACGCCGTCACTCCGTTGTCGGGATCGATGGCGCACGCGCCTAGAAAGCACAGGTCAAAGTTGAACTGCCGCAATTCCTGTACAGCCCTCAGACCACTCACGCCTCCGGTTACCGGATTCACGCGACCGCCCAACATGATGACTTCCGCGCGGGGAAGCTTCATCAGCTGTGCTGCAATCAACGGCGAGTTGGTGCTCAGGGTCAGTGCAAGTTGCGGATCAATGCTGCAGGCGATGGCCAGATTCGTGGATCCGGCATCGATGAAGACATGCTGCCCTGCACTCAGAAGCGAAGCCGCCGCTCTACCCAGACGGTCCTTGCGTGAGGAGCCTTGCAGTACCCGAATGGCGATCGGCCCTTCCTCAGCGCGTAACAGAATTGCGCCGCCATAGACGCGTTTGCACAACCCCGCTGTTGCCAGGGCACTCAAGTCGCGCCGTATCGAGTGCTCGGACACATTGAATTCAATGGCCAGATCAGCCGCAATCACCCGGCCAAAACGGGAAAGACGTTCGCGTATCAACAGCTGGCGTTCGCCAGGAAACGCTTCGTGTGGGGAAATCATCGAGCAATAATCCTGCATAAACGAGCACTAACAATCACAAACGCGCACGCTATAACGAAAGCTCACTTGGCGTCAAATATGAGGATGAACGGGTTTCCCTTTATCGGGCCTCAAGAGAGTAAAAATTGAATCCTTACAATGCATAATTGGTCAGTCCAATAAATATTTATTCTATATTGGTCTTGCCAATAACTTCCTCGGTGTGTAGTTTTTGAGCCTTGATCATCCGCGCGGCCACCTGTCCGCCTACAACAAAAAAGAGATCCTCAGAATGTGTAGATTCCCCGCCAGCCGGGCGCTCTGTGCCCTGTTCCGCTTATCGACATCCGTCGCCTGCGCGCCCGCCAAGGAGCATCACCATGCTGACTGTCATCTGTAACGAGCCCGGTTCGTTAACCGCCATCGAGCGTGAAAAACCGCTCAGAAAGCCAGGAGAGATCCTCATCCGCGTCAAGCGCGTCGGGGTCTGCGGCACCGACCTGCATATTTTCAGCGGCAATCAGCCTTTCCTCGAATACCCCCGGGTGATGGGCCATGAGTTCTCGGGGCTTGTAGAAGAAGCCGACAGCGCCAGCGGTCTCGACAGCGGTGATGTCGTGTACGTGATGCCCTATCTTTCCTGCGGGACATGCATCGCCTGCCGCCAGGGCAAGACCAACTGCTGCACCCATATTCAAGTGCTGGGAGTTCACTGCGACGGTGCCTTTACCGAATACCTGAGCATTCCCCACGAATTCGTCCACAAGGCAGTGGGAATTTCGCTCGATCAGGCCGCGATGATCGAATTTCTGTCCATCGGCGCTCACGCCGTACGTCGTTCGAATGTCCAGGCGGACAAACGCGTGCTGGTGGTCGGCACCGGCCCGATTGGTATGGCGGCAGCGATCTTCGCCAGCCTGCGCGGTGCCAAAGTCACCGTTCTGGATACCCGTGACGATCGTCTGTCGTTCTGTAAGGAACACCTGAAGATTCACGCGGCTGTGAAAATCGGCGAAGACGACAAGCAGACCTTGGCGGAGCTCACTGAGGGTGATTTCTTCGACGTCGTGTTCGATGCCACCGGCAATGCCCGGGCAATGGAGCGCGGGTTCGAGTTCATCGCCCACGGCGGCACCTACGTGATGATTTCGGTGGTCCGGGACTCCATCACGTTCTCCGACCCTGAATTTCACAAGCGAGAAGCCACTTTGATGGGTAGCCGCAACGCCACCCAGGAAGACTTCCACTATGTAGAGGAATGCTTGCGCAAAGGGTTGATTCCGGATGCCGCTCTCAATACCCACCGTCTGACGCTCAGCGATGTCGCCAACTCATTCACAACATTGCTCGACCCGAAACAAGGCGTCGTCAAAGCAATCATCGAGTGTTAGGAGCAGCGTGATGAGCGATACGCAATCTTTGCTTGTTTTGACACCCGGTGACGATGTCGCCGTGGCCCGAGGCGATATCGCCGCAGGACAACAGCTCAGCGCCGATGGTATTGCGCTGATCGCCCGGCAGCAGATTCCGTCCGGCCACAAGATCGCGCTGCGTCCGGTCTCGGCGGGTCAACAGGTGCTCAAGTATGGCCAGACCATTGGCCTGGCGACCCAAGGCATCGAGTCCGGCGATTATGTCCACGTCCACAACCTGGACATGCCCGCGACCAACGCCGAACACAGCGTGCAGAATATCTACGTACCCACATCATTCAGCAGTGAACAGGCGACCTTCGAAGGCTTTGTCCGCGATGATGGACGTGTCGGTACGCGCAACTACATCGGGGTTATCTCCAGCGTCAATTGCTCGGCAACCGTCTGCAAGCACATCGCCAACGCATTCTCTGCCGAGCGCCTGAAAGATTTTCCCAACGTCGATGGCGTCGTGGCAATAACTCACGGCAGCGGCTGTGGCATGGGTGCTAAAGGTGAAGGCATCGATATCCTCAAACGCACCTTGCGCGGGTACGCCGACCACGCCAACTTTGCCGGTGTCCTGTTGATCGGACTGGGCTGTGAGGTCAACCAGCTGACCCCGCTGATGAATGAGCTTGGGGATCGCTCTGCCCTGCTCAAAAACAGCCTGATCATTCAGGAAGCGGGCGGTACTCGCGAAGCTGTGCGACGTGGCATAGCCCATATTGAAGAGATGCTGCCGGTCATCAACAATTTCCCGCGCACTAGCGTTGCGGCCAGCCATCTCAGCGTCGGTTTGCAATGCGGCGGCTCGGATGGTTATTCGGGCATTACCGCCAATCCAGCACTCGGGGCTGCGGTAGATCTGCTGGTGCGGCATGGTGGCACCGCAATTCTTTCGGAAACGCCGGAAATCTATGGTGCCGAACACCTGCTGACTGCCCGCGCTGCATCAGCCGATATTTGCGCGAAGTTGATGGCGCGGATCCATTGGTGGGAAGCCTACGTGCGCCACAACGACGGTGACATGAACAACAACCCCTCGCCGGGCAACAAAGCCGGTGGCATTACCACTATTCTGGAAAAATCCCTGGGCGCCGTGGCGAAGGCAGGAACTACAGGGTTAATGGGCGTTTACCAGTACGCCGAAACGGTCGATGCCCACGGACTGGTGTTCATGGACACGCCTGGCTACGACCCGGTCTCGGCAACCGGTCAGGTTGCGGGGGGCGCGAATCTGATTTGCTTCACCACTGGCCGTGGCTCGACCTACGGCTGCAAGCCCACGCCATCGTTAAAAATCGCCACCAACACCGGATTGTTCCAACGCATGGAACTGGATATGGATTTCAATGCCGGTGGGATCGTCGATGGCCTGGAGTCGGTGGCCGAAGCCGGGCAGCGGTTGTTCCAGTTGATGCTGGACACCGCTTCCGGACGACCCACCTGCAGTGAAGAAAACGGCCTGGGCGATAACGAGTTCCTGCCCTGGCAGATCGGCGCAGTGATGTGAAACGGGCAGCCAGTCACTATGGTAGCCTTCGCTAACTCTCTGATGGACGCCGTACCGATGGCCTCACCGACAAGCTCCGCTGAGCGAAAGCCGTACCAGAAAATCGCCGACCAACTGCGGGATTACATCTTCCAGGGGGATTTCAAACCGGGCTCCAGGCTCCCCCCCGAGCGCGATTTGACACAACTCCTCGGTGTTTCCAGACCTTCGCTTCGTGAGGCGCTCATCGCCCTGGAGATAGAAGGCGGGGTTGAAATCAAGATGGGCTCGGGAGTGTATGTGCGAGCCCTGGCCCTGAACGGACAAAACCAGACCGTCACCCTGGGCGAGAGCCCCTCGGAACTGATGCAGGCCCGCGCCTTGATCGAAGGTGAGTCGGTGATTCTGGCCTGTCTGCATGGCAAAAAAAGCGACTATCGCTATCTGCAGGAATGCATTGACGCCATGCGTGCCAGCATTGCAAACGGCCTGCCCCCCCTGGAGGACGACCGCAAGTTTCATCATCGCCTGGCTAAAATGAGTGGCAACTCTGCGCTGGTTCGGATCATCACCGCGCTATTCGATGAGCGACATAACCCTATTTCGGCTCACCTGAGCAAACATTCAGAGAACGCTTTGACCTGGGAAGCTGCGGTAGTCGAGCATGAGGCGATACTTCGCGCAGTGGCCAACAAAGACGTGCTCGGCGCGCAAACCTCAATGCGCCAGCATTTGAGCCGTTCGGAGAACCGCTGGCTCAAAACGCTGGAGCCGGAAGAGTAGATCTGTGTGGAAGCGAGGCTTGCCCGCGAAGAACGATAACGCGGTGAGTCAGACATACCGCATTGTTTTCTTCGCGAGTCCATCCAATTACAGAAGCAAATCCGAGTCTCAACCCAACTGTTGACGTACGGCCAATTCCACCCCGCGGATTTCTGCCAGGCCCTTGAGGCGACCGATCAGCGAGTAGCCAGGGTTGCTTTTACGGTGCTGATCGTCGAGCAGTTGATGCCCATGGTCCGGACGCAGCGGCAGGCGTGGGCCACCTTCGCGTTCACGCCTGCGCTCTTCTGCCACCAGGGCACTGATGACCCCGACCATGTCGACGTCGCCGTCCAGATGATGGGCTTCGTGGAAACTGCGCGGATCCGCCTCGCGGCGGGTTGAGCGCAGGTGGGTGAAGTAGATGAAAGGCGCAAAGTGCTTGGCCATCGCCACCAGATCATTGTCTGCACGCACGCCATAGGAACCGGTGCAGAACGTCAGGCCATTGGCCGGGCTTGGGGCAGCGTCCAGCAACCATTGAGCGTCTTCGGCGGTGGACAGGATGCGCGGCAGGCCGAGCAGTGCCCGAGGTGGGTCGTCCGGGTGGATCGCCATACGCACGCCCACTTCCTCTGCAACCGGAATCACCGCGCGCAAAAAGTACCCCAGGTGTTCACGCAGCCTGGCTTCGTCGATTTCGGCATAGGTTCGCAGCAACGCCCGGAAGTCTTCCAGGCTGTAGTGTTCCTCGGCGCCAGGCAACCCGGCGATCAAGGTGTTGACCAGGGTTTCGCTCTGGGCTGGCGTCAGTTGCTCGAAGTAGGCTTTGGCGTTCTGGATATCTTCGGCGCTGTATTCGGATTGCGCATCCGGGCGCTGGAGGATGAACAGGTCGAACGCGGCAAACGCGGTTTGATCGAAACGCAACGCCCAACCGCCGTCGGCCAACTCCCAGGCCAGGTCAGTGCGGGTCCAGTCCAACACCGGCATGAAGTTGTAGCACACGATATCGATGCCGCAGCTCGCCAGATTGCGCACGCTTTGCTGATAGTTGGCGATGTACTCGTCACGCCGACCGCAGCCGCGCTTGATGTCTTCATGCACCGGAATGCTTTCCACCACCGACCAGTTCAAGCCGGCGGCTTCGATCATCTGTTTGCGCGCCGCGATGGCGTCCACCGGCCAGACTTCACCATTGGGAATTTCGTGCAACGCGGTGACGATTCCGGTCGCACCGGTTTGGCGGACGTCAGCCAGGGAGATCGGGTCTTTGGGGCCAAACCAGCGCCATGTCTGTTCCATGTTGTTCTCCTTTCTTGTTAGTTGTGTGCAGCAAAGGTGTGCAAAAGGCTGCCCATACCGTCGCGAATCAGGGCGCCATAGGCGAGTCGCACGGCGTCGCGAAAGGCCGCGCGATCTGACAGCTCGGCCGGGAAAACCTCATCCAGAGCGAGAAAGGCATCCACCAACGACGCGCCTTCAAATCTTCCGGCAAGATCGGCAAAGGTTGCGTTCAAGGGGTCGTCAATAACCCGCGCCGAACCGTCGGGCAGCGGCTGGGTGCAATAGTAAATCCACGCGGCGATACCCAATGCGGTGCAGGCCAGGCCGCGTCCCTCGTCGAGCAACTGCTGCGCGCCGAGCAGCCAGCGTTGCGGCAGTTTCTGCGAGCCGTCCATGGCGATCTGGCGCAGGCGATGCTGCAGGCTGTCATTGGCAAAGCGCGCCTTCAGATCGTGGGCATAGACCGCAAGATCGATGTCCGCCGGCATTTCCAGGGTAGGCGCCGCTTCCTCGGTCATATAACGCTCGATGAACTGCGCCAGATCCGTATCGTTGATGGCGTCAAACACCGATTCGTGGCCGACCAGCAAACCCACGTAGGCCAGCAACGAATGGCTGCCGTTGAGCATGCGCAGCTTCATCGTTTCAAACGGACGGACGTCGTCCACCATCTGCACGCCTTCCACCTCCCAATCCGGCCGTCCGAGGGGAAAGTGATCCTCGATCACCCACTGGCTGAAACTTTCACAGACCACGGCCGCACGGTCGTGGCAATCCAGTTGCTGTTCCAGCCGGGTGAAGGACTCGCCATCCATGGCGGGGACGATCCGGTCAACCATGCAGCCAGGGAACGCCACGTGTTCGTTGACCCACCGCGTCAATCCTTCGTCTTGCATCGCCGCCAATGCACTCACCGCCTGGCGCGTGCGCTGGCCGTTGTCCGGCATGTTGTCGCAGCACAACACGGTAAAAGCCGGAATGCCTGCGGCACGTCGGCGACGCAGTGCTTCGAGGACAATGCCGGGTGCTGTGCGCGGCGCCTGCGGATGAGCAATGTCGTGGGCAATTGACGGATCTTCCATGCGCAACTGCCCGGTGGCAGGGCTCAGGCAGTAGCCTTTCTCGGTGACGGTGAGCGTGACGATCCGTGTTTGTGGCGCGGCCATGCGCTGCAACAGCAATTCCAGTTCGTGGCCGCCCTCGCCCACATACAAGGCCTGGCGCAATACACCCATCTCACGCAGCGTTACCTGCTCGCGGTCGCGATACTCGGCCACATGGTAGCGGCCGTCCTGCTCGCGTAATTGATCAACCAACGTGCGATTCGAGCGCAGATTGGCGCTGCACAATCCCCAGTCACTTTCGCCATGACGATTAAGATGGCGTTGCAGATAAACCGCCTGGTGGGCGCGATGAAAAGCCCCCAGGCCGAGATGCACGATGCCGATCTCACGGACAGGGCTGGTAGAGGGCACACGTTTCACAACAGGCATCGACACGCTCCTTCTGTTCATAGCTGGTTATGGTCGGCCCAGGGCCGAAGCTGGTTGCGGGCTTTGTGCCTCCGCGCTACCGGTATCCGCCGCCGAAAGAGGTTTGACATAGCGCGCCACACACACCGCACCGATCACCGTCAACAGCCCCGCCAGCAGGAACGCACTGGTGAATGACCCGGTGAATTCCACCAGAAAGCCGGTCAGGGTCGGGCCAATGATGCCCGAGGTGTTAGCCAGAAAGTGCATGAAGCCACTGACACCACCGACCCGCGCAGCAGGCACGGTATCCTGAATGATCGCCCAGTAGATGGCACCGGTGAGGTACAGGAAAAACACGGCCAGGGCGACGAGGATGACCGCCGGATACAGGGTTTTGACGATCCCGGCAAGGGCGATACAGGCCGCGCAGGCCAACAGGCATGTCACCAGTACTACTTTGCGGGAGAACATCATCCGCCCGGTTTTCTTGAACACGAAGTCGGAAATGAAACCGCCCAAAGCCAGGCCGAGGAAACCCAGCAACCAGGGAATGACCGTCGCGATACTCATGTCCTTGACGTTCAGGCCGTGGGCCATGGTCAGGTAGCTGGGGAACCAGGTCAGGAAGAAGAACAGCGTGTAGTTATAGGAAAAGAACGCCAGCGCAGTGAACAGCACGGTCGGTTGCTTGAGGTAGTAACGCAGTGGATGAACCGGCAGCGCAGCAACCTCGCTCTTGCCCTCGGCCTGCAGAATTTCCTCGGCGACCTTGCCTTTAGGCTTGTCCTTGACGAACTTGAACCACACCAGCGCCCAGATCAGGCCCAACGCCATAATGATGATGAACGACACCTTCCAGCCATAACTGATGGCGATAAAACCCACCACCGGCCCGGAAATCGCACCGCCCAACGGCGTGCCGGACATCGACGTACCCAGCGCCCGCGCCCGCTGTTTCGGGGTGTACCAGTTGTTGACCATCTTGCTCGTGGTGACGCTCAACGGCCCTTCACCCATACCGAACAGGATGCGGATGAACACCAGCGAGGCGAAGCCTATGGTCAACACCGTGAGACCGCTGAACAGTGACCACAGCACCATCGCCAGCAACAGCGTGGTTTTCGCGCCGTAGCGGTCGGCCGCCCAGCCGCCGACAAAATTGAACACCGCATAACCGACGAAAAAACTACTGAAGATCATGCCCATTTCACCCGTTGTCAGACCGTAGTCTTTCTGGATGAAGGGGGCCGCAACGGACAATGCCGAGCGATCCAGGTAATTGATGACGCCTGCCAGGAACAGCATGATGATGATTAACGTGCGACCTTGACCAAACATTGGAACCTCCCGCTTGTTGTGTTTATTCGGTGAGGGTGCCCTGATGGGCACGCGTATCTACAACGGACTAATGATGAGCGCCGCTCAGCTCCACGAGAACCTTGCGGGTCTGTTCGGGATGGCTTTCGATCAGACCGATTGCCGCCGGCATCTCATCGAAGCTAACGCGATGACTGATCATTTCCTGGACTTGCAACTTGCCGCTGGCGATCAGTTCGATCACCCGTGGGAACTTGCGATTGTTCAGACGCGATCCCACCAACGTCAGCTCTTTCTTGATCATTTCCAGCTGCACCAGATCGCTCGGTATCGCATTGAAACCCAGCAGTCCGATCCGCCCCGCTGGCGAGGCCAGGCGCACCATTTGCGGCATCAGCGCCGGAATGCAGGCCGCGTCAACGATCAGCGGCACGCCTTCGCCGTCGGTCAATTCGCGCATGGTCGCCTCAACGTCGACATCCTTGCCGTTGAGGGTGCGGCTGGCGCCCAGAGCCTTGGCGGTTTCCAGGCGTGTGTCGATGACGTCGGTCACGGTGATATCGGTCAGTCCCAACGCCCGGGCCATCTGTACCAGGGTCAGGCCAATCACGCCCGCGCCGTAGATCAACAGGCTGTCGCCCGGATGGGGCTGCATGCGATCAAGCACGTTGAGGGCAATGGAGTACGGTTCCACCAGCGCCGCGTGGCTCAGGGACATCGAGTCAGGCAAGCGGTGGGCATTGGCGGCTGGCACACAGACTTGCTCGCTGAAACCGCCATCACGGTGTACGCCAATCACTTGCAGTCGCGTGCAGACGTTCGGCCGGTTGATCCGGCACGGGTAGCAGGTTCCACAACTGATGACCGGGTCGATGCACACGCGGTCACCGACCTTGAGATTCTCGACGCCCTCGCCCACTTCACTCACCACGCCTGAGAACTCATGGCCGGTCACCCGCGGAAAACGCACAAAGGCGTTCTGCCCGTGGATGATGTGCATGTCTGAGCCACAGATACCGGCGTAGGCGACGTCGACCTTGACCTCACCAGGCGCCACTTGGGGCATCTCGACGTGCGCCAGGCCGAATTCAAAAGGTGCTCTTACTTGAAAAGCTTTCATCGGGTCACTCCTGCCAGGGCGGGTAGCGCCCCGTGTTCTTGTAGTTATTGATCAGTCGAAACAGCGTTTACCAGTGCCAGAGCGTGCCGTCTTCCAGGCGATTGACCGGCAGGCTGGCGCGTTTGTAGGGGTATTTCGCCGCCAGGTTCTCGTCGATGTCGACGCCATGCCCCGGGACTTCGCCGGGGGTGAAGTGGCCGTCTTCAAAGCGATAGGCATGGGGAAACACTTCGTCGATACGTTCGTCGTGGGGCATGTGTTCCTGGATGCCGAAATTGGGCACCCAGGTATCGAAATGCAGCGCTGCGCCCATGCATACCGGCGACAGGTCGGTGGCGCCGTGAAAGCCGGTGCGCACCTGATAGAGCGCGGCAAAGTCGGCAATGCGTCGCACATGGGTGATGCCACCCGCGTGAACCAGCGTGGCGCGGATGTAGTCAATCAACTGTTCTTGAATGAGCTCGCGGCAGTCATGAATAGAGTTGAATACCTCACCCACCGCCAGCGGCGTAGTCGTGTGTTGGCGGATCAGACGGAAGGCCTCCTGATTCTCGGCCGGGGTGCAGTCTTCGAGCCAGAACAGGTTGAATGGCTCGACCGACTTGCCCAGGCGCCCCGCTTCAATGGGCGTAAGGCGATGATGCACGTCGTGCAGGATGTGCAAGTCATCGCCGAAACGCTCGCGCACTGCGGCGAACAGCTTGGGCACATGGTTCAGGTACTTGGCGGTATCCCACACATGTTCGGCGGGCAGGTCGCTGTCGGCCGGCTCATAACGCTCACCGCTGCGCTTGGCCACGCCATAGGTGGTGGCGATACCGGGAATCCCGCATTGCACGCGCACCGCCTTGTACCCCAGCTCGACATGCCGGGCGACTTCGTCCAGGCAACCTTCGATGTCCTTGCCTGTGGCATGCCCGTAGACCATCACCCGCTCGCGGCTTTTGCCACCGAGCAACTGGTACAACGGCATTTGCGCGGCCTTGGCCTTGATGTCCCACAGGGCGACGTCCACGGCGGCAATCGCGGTCATCGTCACCGGGCCACGGCGCCAGTAGGCCCCGCGATACAGGTACTGCCAGATGTCTTCGATGCGCTGAGCATCGCGACCGATCAGGGCTGGCAGCACGTGTTCTTCAAGGTACGCGACCACCGCGAGTTCCCGGCCATTCAAGGTCGCATCACCGATGCCATAAATACCGGAATCAGTAACGATTTTCAGGGTGATCAGGTTGCGACCCGGGCAGGTGACAATGACGCGGGCATCAATGATTTTCATAAGATCAGGCCTCTACGGCAGAAGAAAATGAAGGCATGTTCAGGCAGGGCATCGCGGCGCAGGGGATCAGCGCACCGCGATGCTGGACGACCTGGGCCGCCAGTCGATGGCCCCAACGCGCAGCCAGTTGTGGATCGCCGCCTCGCAGGCGACACGAAAGATAAGCTGCGCTGAAGGAGTCGCCCGCCGCCGTGGTGTCGACGATCTGCCGCACTTGCTCGGCAGGTACTTCGAAACGACCTGAGGCGCACTGGATCAAGCACGAAGCGACGCCACGCTTGAGGGCAACTTCGGCAACGCCAAAATCTGCGTAGGCGCGGAACAACGCCTCGACATCGGCGTAGCCGAACAGTGCGGCGTCGTCCTCCCAGGTAATCAGCGCCAGGTCAGTCAGGCGCAGCATGGCGCCATAGACCTCGCGCGCAGCCTGGGCATCGGGCCACAAATGGGGACGGTAGTTGTTGTCGAAGACGATGCGCGTGCCGGATGCACGGGCCAGGCGCAAGGCCTGCATCAGGTGCTCGCGGCCATTGGCGGTGAGAATCGCCAGGCTGATGCCACTCAGATAGACGTAGTCGTAATCCGCAAGGGCATGCAATAGGGCATCGCCTTCAGGGCCGTCAAACATGCTCCGCGCTGCGGCTTCGCCACGCCAATACAGAAAGCGTCTTTCACCCTGAGTGTCGGTCTGGATGAAGTACAAGCCAGGCAACGCATCCTCGATCACGCGCACATGTTGGTCGCCGACGCCTTCGTCGCGCCACAACTGACGCATCGCGTCACTGAAGCTATCGGCGCCGATGGCGGTGACGTAGTCCGCGACGATTCGCGAGTCGGGGTTCAATCGGGAAAGATAAACCGCAGCGTTGAGCGTGTCGCCGCCGAAGGTCTGGTTGAAACCTGCGACTGGCTCGCCGCGCATCTCGATCATGCACTCGCCCACCAGCGCCACTTTGAGTGGACGAGGTGAAACGGTTTGCGGGCGTTGCCCAGGAATTACCTTCATCACTGCGCGCCTTTGTTATTTTTAAAACGGCGTTTCATTTTAAAATCTTGTGGCCGAGTTTAGTCAGATTTCCTGCACCGTCAAGAAAAATGAAACAGCGTTTTGATTCGCTAACGTATATCCTTGGGTTTTCGTTCCCGTTGGAGCCTTCATGGACAACAGCACCCTTCAGAACAACGAACTGGTCTCCGCCGTCGCCCGGACCATGGCGGTCCTTGAGGCCCTGGCCGAGCATCCCGAAGAAAGCGGTGTGTCGGAAATCGCGCAAAAACTAGACATGTCCAAAAGCACGGTTTATCGGTTTCTGCAGTCACTCAAGGCCCGCGGCTATGTGGTGCAGGATGCCGAGGATCGCTATCGGCTCAGCGTCCGGCTGTTTGAACTGGGCGCACAAGCCCTGCCCCACCTGGACATCGTCCGCGAAGCGGAACCGGGTATGCGGCGTATCAACGAATTGACCGGCGAGACCGTGCACCTGGGAATTCTCGACGAAGGCAACATCGTCTACGTGCACAAGATCGACTCCAAATACAATCTGCGCATGTACTCACGCATCGGCCGACGTGCGCCGCTGTACTGCACCGGTATCGGTAAGGTACTGATGGCGTGGCTGGAGCAGCCCGAGCTGCTCGCCCATTTGCAGGAAGAAAGCTTCGAGCGCCGCACTGCCAACACCCTCACCAGCGTCGAAGCCTACCTGCAGGAACTGGAAGTGGTTCGCGCCCAGGGCTATGCCGAAGACCATGAAGAATTCGAAGACAATATGCGCTGCCTGGCCGCCCCCATCCGCGACCGCTTTGGCCATGTGATTGGCGGCATGAGCGTGTCATTCCCCTGCTTTCGCTTTCGCGAAGAACTCAAGCAGGACTACATCAAGCGGCTGATGGAAGCCACGCAGCAGATTTCCAGCCAGTTAGGCTGGCATGTGCGGTAGCTGACGCAAGTCGATCAGCAGCGCGCTGCTGTGTTTCACCCAGGATTGCACTGTCTCTCGTCACACAGGTATTATTGCGAACGATTTTCAATAAGATCTGGAAGACCCACCAGTGCAATCTCCTTCGTCCAGCAAACTGGGATTCTTTTTCAGCGATCATCATCGTTGGCTGCTGTCACATATTCATCGGCATCTGCGCAATCGGGCGGACGCCGAGGACACCGCAGCCGATACGTTTTGTCAGATCCTGGCGGCGCGCGTCGATCCCGACAGTATCGAACAACCTCGTGCCTACCTTTCGACCATCGCGCGCCGGCTTATTTTTGATCGTCATCGTCGGCGCAAGCTAGAGCTGGCCTACCTGGAGCGCTTGGCCGTCCTGCCAGAGGCATTGGCACCCTCCCCCGAGGAACAATTGCTGCTGATCGAAGCCCTGGTGGCCATAGACCGGGCTATCGACGGCTTGCCTATGGTCGTCAAGGCCACCTTTCTCTACAGCCAGCTGGATGGTCTGAGCTACGTGGCGATTGCGCAGAAGTTGGGGCTGTCGGAGCGCACGGTCGGTCGTTACATGAAACAGGCGTTGCGTCAGTGCTACCTGTGCGAAATGGCACCATGAACCCGCCGCGCCTGGATCTGGCAAGCGAGCAGGCCATCGACTGGATGGTCAAACTTCGCGCCGGTACGCCTGATGCCGCGCTGCAGGAACGCTTTAACGCATGGTTGGCGATGGACCAGGCGCATAGCCAGGCCTGGGCCAGATTGCAGGATCGTCTTGGCGGTTCGTTCCACACGGTTCTCGCCCTGGATCGACGCTTGCCCGGTCACGCTGGCGAGGCGCGCAAGGTTTTGTTGCAACCGCAGGGTTCGCGCCGTGATGCCTTGCGCGTGATCGCTGGCCTGGGCCTGCTCGGCGGCGGTGTATGGCTGGGTGCCGGGACGCAACTGGCTGACGCGCTGCTAGCGGACCTGCACACGGGGCGCGGCCAGCGGCAAAACTTCAATCTGGCCGACGGCAGTCGCCTGAGCTTGAACGCCGACAGCGCGGTGGATCTGCGCTTCGACGACCGGCAACGGCTGGTGATTTTGCGCCACGGCGAACTGGTGATCGAGGTGGCGCCAGACCCGCGCCGCCCGCTGCTCGTGCGCACCGCTGAAGGTGAAGTGCGTGCGCTGGGCACCCGCTTTCTGGTCTCCCAGGAGCAGAATGCCAGCCGCCTGGTGGTGTTGCAGCACTCGGTCGAAGCACGGTTGTTCGACGGCACAGTGCAAGTGGTGCAAGAAGGTCAGTCGGCCCTGCTGCGCACCCGGCGGATTGACCTCGTCAGCGGCGATCAACGCCAGCGCGCCGACTGGCTGAGCGGCAGGTTGAATGTGCTCGACGAGCCCCTTGAACAAGTGGTCGATGCCCTGCGCCCTTATAGTCGAGGTTTTGTGCGCGTGGCACCGGAGATTCGAGGCTTGCGCGTCCAGGGCGTGTTCCCGCTCGACGATCCCGACCGGGCCTTGAGTGCTCTGGCTGAAACCCTGCCGATACGGGTCGACCGTTACAGCCCTTGGCTGACACTGATAGGCTCAAAATAGTCCGGCAAAAGTTTTTTCGAAAATCGATCTTATTTGTGTCTGGTTTTCATTTCTCAGCCCACCTATCTCCTGACACTTCCATACAAACAGGAGAAATTTTGTGTTCAACACCTGGCCCCACGCCCTTTCCGTCGCCGTTGCCCTGGCAACTCTGGCGAGTCCTGCCCTGGCGCAAGACCTGACCTTCAATCTGCCCGCCGGTCCGCTCGCCACTACCCTTAATGCGATTGCCGGCCAGAGCGGGCACATCATTTCGCTGAAGCCTTCGCTGGTGCAGGGCAAACAGGCGCCAGCGGTGATCGGTCAGATGCCGGTTGAGCACGCGCTGATGAGGGCGCTGTCGGGCAGCGGCTTGCAGTTACGGGTGACGGATCAAGGCAACTTCAGCGTCGAGCCGGTGGCGGACAGCAACGCGCTGCAACTGGATGCCACCAACATCGTTGAACGCAGCACCGACGCCGCCACTGAAGGCTCAGGTTCCTATGCCGCGCGTGCAGTAACCATCGGCAAAGGCACGCACACGCTCAAGGAAATCCCGCAGTCAGTCACGGTGATGACCCGCAAGCAAATGGATGACCAGGACCTCACCGATCTCAAGGACGCAGCCAACAAGACCACCGGACTGGTCGGTGTTCAGGGTGTCGGCAAGGGCATGATCCTCACCTCGCGGGGTTTTCAGATCGATGACTGGCAGTACGACGGCGTGCCGATCCCGCGCAACACCTATGCCTTGGGTAATTGGGCCACCCAGGACCTGATCTTCTTTGATCGCATGGAAGTGCTGCGTGGCGCATCCGGCCTGCTGCAGGGCACCGGCAGCCCCGGCGGCGCAATCAATCTGGTGCGCAAGCGTGGCCAGAACGTTTCGACCGTGACCGTAACCGGCAAGGCCGGTTCCTGGAATCATTATGGTCTGCAACTGGATGCCGGTGGACCGCTGAACCAGACTGGCACCGTGCGTGGCCGCTTCGTTGCCGACGAAGACCAGAGCGATTCATTCATAGACTACGAGTGGAGCAAGACTCACTCGCTCTACAGCGCGCTGGACATCGACCTGCGCGAGGACACCACCCTTGGGCTGGCTGTGAGCCGCTCCGATAGCGAGTCGCGACCGATGATCCGCGGCCTGCCTCGCTACGCCAACGGTAAACCTGTCGATGTGTCGCGCTCAACCTACACCGGCGCTCGCTGGAACCATTCGGACATCGATGTCACCACCGTGTATGCCGACCTGGAGCACCGCTTCAACGATGACTGGGCCTTCAAGGTCGGCGCCGTGCGCATGTCGGAAGACAACAAGGCGAAAAACCAGCGATTGCAAACCAGCGGCGCCGGCCTCGAAGCAGACGGCAGCGGCGTGCAATACGCCGACTTCGTGACGGATTTCGACTCGACCAAGCTCGGTCTGGACATGAACCTCAGCGGACGCTTCGAGGCCTTGTCCATGCAGCAGGAAATCATGGTGGGCGGTAACTACGCCCAGTTGAAATCAGACGACCGCTTCGCCCGAACCTTCAATAACAGCAGCGACACGATCTTCGGCATTGACCACAACCGTCCGGAAATCAGCTACGACGGTTTGCTCAATACGACCGGGGGTCGTGCGACGCCCAGCAAATACGACATCCGGCAGAAAGGCCTGTACGGAAGCTGGCGGGTCAAGCCGTTCGAGCCGTTGACCCTGGTGCTCGGCTCCCGGGTCAGCTGGTACGACTACAGCTACACGTCATCCACCCAGGCCGCATTCAGCAACGTGGCTACCCCGGAGGCTGATAGCACCACCAACGAAACCGGGGAAGTCACGCCCTATGCCGGCATCGTCTATGACCTGAACCGCGAATGGGCGGTTTATGCCAGCTACACCGACGTGTTCGAACCACAAACCGTTCGTGACACGGGCGGCTCGATGCTCAAACCGGTGATCGGCAGCAACTACGAAATCGGCCTCAAGGGCGAGCTGCTGGATGGCCGCATCAACACCTCCCTGGCGGTGTTCCGCTATGACCAGGAAAACCGCCCCGTCAATGACCTGGCTGGGGGGTTCGCCTGCGACGGCTGGTACTGTTCGACGTCATCAGGAAAAGTCCGCAGCCAGGGGATCGACGCAGAAATCAGCGGCGAAGTGCTCACCGGCCTGCAACTGTTTGCCGGCTACACCTACAACACCACCAAGTACCTGGACGACCCGGTCGACGAAGGCAAAGTCTTCAGCAACTGGACGCCGAAACATATGCTGCGGGTCTGGAGCAATTACCAGTTCAGCGGCGACTGGCATCGTGTCAGCACTGGCCTGGGTTTCACAACCCAAAGCCATACGCTGGGCTACGAACACACCTTCGACGTACCGGGTTACACCGTGTGGAATGCCCGCCTCGGCTACCAGCTGACGAAGGAAATCGGTCTGGCGCTGAACGCCAACAACCTCTTCGACAAACATTACTACACGGCGGGATATGACCAGCTCAATGGCAACAACAACTTCGGCGATCCGCGCAATATGATGTTCAGCGTGAAGTACACGCCGACGTTCTGACACGCGGTCAGCTTTCATATCCCCAGAGCGCAGGTATGTTCAGCCACTCCAGATGAAGCGGTTCGACTTGCTCGACGGGGCGCAGATCTTCATTGCGTGTATCACGGGGCAAGGCACTGAGGCAGAGATTGCCTTGGCTGCTGGTGACTGCCCATGCCTCGGGAAAACCCGTGAGCCCGTTACGGCGGGTGATCAGCGCGACCTCGTTGTTCTGCAGGCGCACAAAGCAGCCGGGCGGGTCAGGCGTCAACACTTGGATAAGCGCTTCCACCAGTGCCATCTCGCAGATGCTGCCGACACTCTCTGCCCGGAGCAATTGCATGGCTTGCGCAGGGCTGAATCGGTCGCGATAGGCGCGCTTGGTAATCATCGCCGTGTAGCGCTCAGCCAGCGACAGGATGAGCGCTTCGGCAACAATCTCTGATTCCTGCAGGCCCTGTGGATAGCCACTGCCCGTGCCACGCTCGTGATGCTGCTCGACGATCTGGATCCATTGGGCGTTGCTTATCCCACATCCACGGATGGCCTGGGCACTCAATTGAGGATGACGGTTTATCACCGCCCGTTGCTCGGAACTCAATACCATCGGTGCGTTATTGAGACGATCCTGGTGCCGCAGCACCGCAACGTTGGCGGTCAGCGAAGCGGCCATCAACGCAATGAACCTCGGTGGGTCGAGCTTCAGGTGGCGCGCGATCAGGTTGCAGAGAATGCTATGGAACAGCGTCTGTTCATGGGCGGAAGGTTGCAGCGAATAGATATAGATCAACGCGAGACAGGCGTCTGCGTCGCTGGCGCACATTCGGTCGATAATTTTCGCCAGACCCAACACCTGACTCTCCGCGTCGGGCTGCTGGCGGGTAATAAGGTCAAGCACCGTTCCGAGCTTTTCCAGCACAGGGCCATACTCAGCGAACGGGTTGATTCGACTCATCGCAGGCTTCGGTTCCAGCGCTCTGGCCGTATCGTCCACGCTCACCCGAACGTGGAACATTCCCCGCACCAATAAACGTTCTAACTGACTCGCCGAGGTAATAACGAAGCCTTGGTTGAGCAGCAGCGTGCGATGCACGTCATAAATCGGCCACGGCAATGGTTTGTTGAGCTTTACATGACCAGCAGTAATAGGCACGAGTGTCGAACCGGCTGCAGGAGCGTCGATATCCATGTAACCATCTCTACTCAGTTGGCATTCATCGAAAACGCGTATCGCAGAATGCGAGCGTTAAAGATGAGACTATCCAACATCAATGTGATGTTTTTGATATCGATATGCCATCATCGAATTAGAGCAATAAATATTTCTCAGGTTGACCGATAGTATCCATAAGCACTCAATTGATAGACCTTGATTATTGAATCAGCCAACCGTGTAACGTTCAGCTGGCGCGCTGTCATGGCGGCGTAATACGAACATGATCGCCAGGCTCAATACCCCCATCAGCGCGGCGGCGCACAGCAGAACCATACTGTGCGACGTACTGAAAGCCGCTTGCCCAGCGGCTATCAACTGCTGCTCCTGCTCCCCGCCGAGCGCTCTCGCCGAGATCATGGTTTCGCCAATCGATCGGGTTGCACCTTCGGCCATCGCTGCAGGAATATCGTCTGGCAGACGGATTGATCGCTCGTAAGTGGATACCAGAAGGATACCGAATGCGGTGATCCCCAGCCCTGAACCGAGGTCGTAGCTGGTCGCTTCAAGCGCTCCGGCTGAGCCAGCCTTTTCCACGGGCGTGCTGCTCATGATTGCCACCGAAGATGCAGTCAAGCCAACGCTCAGTGACAGTCCCAAGGCAGCCAGCATCAGAACAACACTGACGCCGCCGTTATCCAGGCCTGTGAGCGCCAGCCCGATAAGGCTTGCGGCAGACACCAGCAGGGAACAACTCGCCACCCATCTCAAGCCGACGGCACCAAGAATCATGCCCGAGAGTGGTCCACCGATTGCGGAGGCAACCATTAACGGCAACATGAATATTCCTGCCTCAAGCGGCGTGCGGCCGAGGACAAACTGCAGCTCCTGGGCCAGCATCAGTTCGACTCCGGCCAGCGCCCCCATCACCACGATGGCCATGGTCACTCCCGCGCTGATTGCCGGTATCGCAAAGAGGCTCAGATCAAGCATGGGATCAGGCGCGCGAAGCTGTTTTCGAACGAACCAGAACAGCATCAATAGCCCGAACGAAAAGCAGGCAATGGTTACAACAAAAGAACCGTCTGTCTTAAAGGCTGATTTAAGGGCATACACGCTGGCCATGATGCCGAGGATCAACATCACCGCTTGCCCGATTGTCCAGCTGCCGCCTGCGACGACAGCTCGTCGCGGGATGTAGACGACGACTAACGGAACGACCACAAGCATGACCGGCACGTTGACCAGGAAAACCGCGCCCCACCAGAAATGCTCAAGCAGCGCCCCACCCGCAAGCGGGCCAATCGCCGCTCCAGCAGAGGCGACCGCGCCCCATGTACCGAGCGCTATCGCTCGCTCGCCCTCGTCGGCAAAAGTCTGTCGGACGATGGCCAGGGTGCACGGCATGACCATCGCAGCGCCGGCCGCCATGAACGCACGCGCTCCGATCAGCGCGGCAGCACTGGGTGCAAGTGCGGCCAGAATCGATCCTGTGCAGAAGATGGCCAGTCCGATCAGTAGCATGCGCCGATGACCAACCCGATCAGCGAGCGTGCCCATGGGAATCAGCAAACTGGCCATCAGCAGCGGATAGACGTCGATGATCCACAGCACTTCATTGCCAGTCGCCTGCAATGCCAGGGTGAGCGAAGGAACCGCAACGTGCAGAATGGTCACGTCGAGGACAATCGGCAGAAAAGCCATCATGACCGACATTAAAACCATCCAGCGATTTGGCGCACTGCGAGACAAGATAGGTCAGCCTTTTCAGCGAAGCATTAATTCATGGTCAGCTTGAGCTTTGGACGCTTTACCCGGCCTCACCCTTTCCACGATCCCCATGACCATGACGAAAAACACCGGCACGAAAACCACCGCCAGGGTCGCTGTCAGCATGCCGCCGATCACGCCGGTACCGATGGCCTGCTGACTGGCCGAACTTGCCCCAGAGGCGAAGACCAGTGGAAACACGCCGAGAATGAATGCCAGCGACGTCATGATGATCGGGCGTAAACGCAAGCGTGCAGCTTGAATGCTGGCCTCGACACGGCCCATGCCTTGATCGTGCAGACTCTTGGCAAATTCGATGATCAGGATCGCGTTCTTGGCCGACAGACCGATGATGGTGATCAGCCCCACTTTGAAAAACACATCATTGGGCATGCCGCGCAACGTCACCGCCAGCACTGCGCCGATGATTCCCAACGGCACCACCAGCAAAACCGCTGCCGGGATCGCCCAACTTTCATACAGAGCCGCCAGACACAAGAACACCACCAGCAGCGACAGACCGAGCAGCAGCGGCGCCTGGCCACCGGATATGCTTTCCTGCAACGACAAGCCCGTCCACTGCAAGGCGAAGCCGGATGGCAGCCCGGAAGCCAGACGCTCCATTTCCTCCATGGCCTCGCCCGTACTGTGACCCGGCGACGGCTCACCAGAAAGGCTCACAGAAGGATAACCGTTGTAACGATTGAGCTGCGCCGGCCCTCTCGACCAATTGACTTTGGCGAATGCCGACACCGGCACCATGCGTCCCTGACTGTTTTTAACTTCCAGACGCAACAAATCATCAACCTGCTGCCGACGATCACCCTCGCTCTGCACAATCACTTGCTGCATGCGGCCAAGATTCGGGAAGTCATTGACGTAGGCCGAACCCAGCGACGTGGACAGCACGTTGGCAATCGCGGCGAACGAAACGCCCATGGCATTGGCCTGCTGTCGATCCACCTCGATGTTGACTTGAGGTGTTTCAGCCAACGCGGCTTCGCGCACATTTTGCAGGATCGGGCTTTCGCCGACTTTGCTCAGCAGATCGTCACGGGCCTGGCGCAAGGCGGCATAACCTTGCCCACTGCGATCCTGCAAGCGCACTTCAAAACCACTCGACGTGCCCAGACCTTCTACCGGAGGCGGCAATAGGCTAAACACCATGGCATCCTTGAACGCGAAAAATACCGCGCTGGCACGATCCGCAATGAATTGTGCCGAGTCGTGTACTTCTCGTTCAGACCAGTCTTTCAACGTAGTGAACGCAAGCGCGGCGTTTTGCCCGCTACCGGAAAAACCGAAACCGAGAATCATCACGGTATTGGCAATACCGGGTTCCTGCGCGTTGTGCGCCTCGATCTGTCTGGCGATTTCGATGGTGCGGCTCTGGCTGGCGCCAGGCGGCAACTGAACATCAGTGATGGTGTAACCCTGATCCTCAACGGGCAGAAACGAAGACGGCAGACGAGTAAATAACAGTCCCATGATGCCCACCAGTACCAGGAACACCAGCATATAGCGGCCCAACTGGCGTACCGCTTTGCTCACCCAGCCTTCATAGCCGTCGCTCATTCGCTCGAAACGACGGTTGAACCAGCCAAAAAAGCCTTTCTTCTCGTGATGCGAATTTGCCGGAATCGGCTTGAGCAAGGTTGCGCACAGGGCCGGCGTCAGGCTCAGGGCAAGGAACGCGGAGAACACGATGGAAACCGCCATTGAAATCGAGAACTGCTGATAGATCACGCCGACGGATCCCGACATGAAGGCCATCGGAATGAATACAGCGGTCAGTACCAGCGTGATGCCGATGATTGCGCTGCTGATTTCGGTCATGGCCTTGCGCGTGGCGTCTTTGGGGGACAAGCCTTCCTGCACCATGAGCCTTTCGACGTTTTCCACGACGACAATCGCGTCATCCACCAGAATACCGATGGCCAATACCATGCCGAACAGCGTCAGCACGTTGATGGAAAAGCCGAGCACATACATGACAGCGAACGTACCCATCAAGGCAACGGGCACTACAAGGGCGGGAATCAGTGTGTAACGAATGTTCTGCAGGAACACGAACATCACGATGAACACCAGCACCATGGCCTCAAGCAGGGTGTGAATAACCTTGGTGATCGAGACTTTCACGAAAGGCGACGTATCGTAAGGGATGTCGTATTTGACTCCAGCTGGAAAATACTTCGTCAGCTCGTCGAGCTTTTCCCGCACACGGGTGGCGGTGCTCATCGCGTTACCCGCCGGGGCCAGTTGCACACCCAGGGCAACCGATGCCTCGCCGTTAAGGCGCGTTGCAAAGTTGTAGCTCTGGCCACCGACTTCAACCCGCGCCACGTCGCCAACGGTCACGTTGGAGCCGTTCGGATTGGCCTTGAGTACGATTTCGGCAAACTCTTCAGGGCTGCTCAGCTGGCCTTTGACCACTACCGTGGCCGTCAGCTCTTGATCCGTGGAAGACGGCAAATCGCCGATACTCCCGGCCGAGACCTGAACGTTCTGCTCGGAAATAGCCTGGCTGACATCAGCGGGTGTCAGGTTGAAAGCCACGAGCTTTTGCGGATCGATCCAGATACGCATGGCGCGTTCGGAACCAAACAACTGCGCCTTGCCCACACCATCAAGCCGCTTGAGTTCGTTGACCACGTTACGCGTCAGGTAATCGCTCAGGGCGATTTCATCCAGTCGCCCATCCGTTGAGGTCAACGTCGCAATCATCAGGAAGCCGGCAGAAGTTTCCTCAATCTGCAAACCCTGCTGGCTTACCGCACGCGGAAGGCGCGGCTCGACGACTTTCAGCCGGTTCTGCACGTCAACCTTGGCCAGCTCGGGATCAGTCCCCGGTTGAAAGGTTACGGTCATGGTGGCTTGGCCTTGACTGCTGCTGGAGCTGAAATACAGCAGGTGATTGACACCGTTGAGCTCCTGCTCGATCAGGCTCACCACGCTTTCGTCGATGGTCTGGGCAGACGCACCGGGATACGTCGCGGTCAACTCGATTTGTGGCGGTGCAACGCTGGGGTACTGGGCGACAGGCAGCTTCGGTATAGCCAACAGGCCCGCGAGGACAATAAACAGCGCAATGACCCAGGCAAATACCGGCCGGTCGATAAAAAACTGCGGCATTAATTCTGCTCCTGGGCAGGGGCTTGGACACTCGCCTCTTCGGCGGTCACCGAAATGCCCGGCTGCACATGCTGCAAACCAGACACCACCACACGATCACCGGCGTTGAGGCCGGCCTTCACGATCCAGCGGTTGTGCTGTACGCCGCCCAGTTCAATGGCACGTTCCCGGGTTTTTCCCTCTGCGTCGACAATCAGCACCAGGGCCTTGCCCGCTGCATCACGCTGTACGGCTCGCTGAGCAATAGTGATGCCCTCTGCGGCGCGGGCCTGATCCAGCTTTACCCGAATGAAACTGCCAGGCAGCAACTCACTGTGCGGGTTGGGGAACTCGCTGCGCAGGACGATCTGGCCGGTGCTTTGATCAACCGTCAGGTCGGAAAACAGCAGCTTGCCTTGCAGTGGATAAGGACTGCCATCCTCTTGAATCAGCGTCGCGGTAATCTGACCCTGGTCAAGTTGCTGCACCTGGCCTTGGCGTAACGAACCGCGCAACTCGCTGATCTGACGGGTGGACTGATTGATATCGGCGTAGATGGGTTGTAACTGCTGAATGGTCGCCAGCGCAGTAGCGTCGCCCTGCCCGACCAATGCGCCTTCGGTAACCAGCGCCTTGCTGATGCGCCCGGCAATCGGCGCGGTCACGGTGGCGTAACCAAGGTTCAGGCGCGCGCGTTTGAGGGCCGCCCTGGTCGACGCCACATCCGCCTGTGCTTGCAGAAAACCAGCGCGCGCGTTCTCGGCTTCCTGTCGACTCACGGCGTTGATCTTCACCAATTCTGCATAACGATCGGTCTGTAGTCGGGTTTGATACTGGTTGGCTTCGGCCTTGCGCAAGGCCGCCTCCGCACTGTCGACATCGGCCTGGAAGGGCGCGGAATCGATGCGGAAGAGCACATCACCTTGCTTGACGTCAGTGCCTTCGCGATAAACCCGCTGCAACACGATGCCAGCCACCCGCGCGCGGACTTCAGCAGTGCGCGGTGAGACCAGGCGGCCATTGAGCTCTGTGGTTATCGTCAGGTCTTGCGTCTTGACCGTTTCCACGCTCACTTGCGGCGGCGGCATGTCTTGCGGCGCCGGCGGCGCACCGCAGGCACTCAACCCGGCAAAACCGACACACAGCAGCACACGGCATGGATCGAGACGAAAAAAAGACGGCATGATGGCGTTCCCCAAAAGATCACGCCATGCTAGAGACACTCTCTGAAGCGCATGTAAACAAGTGTTGGGAAGATGTGAAGAAGTGTTAAGGCTTCGTACCAACACGACATGCCTTGGTTATGCTGCTCACTTTGCGAAACGGCCCGAAGAATGATCAGGATAATGCTTGTCGAGGATGACGCGGCGCTGTCTGAGCTGATTGCCAGCTACCTGCAGCGCTTCGAATACGAAGTGGCGGTGATCAACCGTGGCGACCAGGCGGTTGCAGGCATGCATCGGTTGCGACCCGACCTGGTCATTCTCGATCTGATGCTGCCGGGGCTGGATGGCCTGCATGTATGTCGGCAGTTGCGGGACGAAAGGCCTGCATTGCCAATCATCATGCTCACTGCCCGTGACCAGAGCGACGACCAGATACTTGGCCTGGAAACCGGCGCGGATGATTACGTCGCCAAACCCTGCGAACCGCGAGTGCTGCTGGCACGGATTCGCACTTTATTGCGACGCAGCACATCCGCCGCCACCCAGCGCAACGATCCTCGGCAAATCGTGCTGGGCCAGCTCATCATCGACTTGACCGAGCGCCAGGTGCGCTGGCGCCAGCAGGACGTGGACCTGTCGTCCGGCGAATACAATCTGCTTCTGGTGCTTGCAACTCACGTGGGCGAAGTCTTGAGTCGCGACCAGTTGATCCAGCAGCTGCGCGGCATCGAATTCAACGGGATTGACCGCTCGGTGGACGTTGCCATTTCCAAGCTGCGCCGCAAATTCGAAGATGACCCAGGCGAACCGCGCAAGATCAAAACCGTGTGGGGCAAGGGTTATTTGTTGAGCCGTTCCGAGTGGGATGAATAGCCCGCGCCCCTTGCGCGATGGGCTTCCCTTCCGACTTCAATAGTTGATCAATCACCATGTTCAAAATGCTCGCTCGGCTGTACCTGATCATGCTGGTGACCTATGGCGTTGCGCTCTACACGGTTCCGGGGCTGGTATTGAGCCTGTTCGACGAGCGCACCGTCACTTACAACCAACAGCAGGCCAAGGGCACCTTGCGGCTGATCCAGGTGCGTTTCAGTCAAACACCGCAAGATGGCTGGCCGGAACTGGAGCGGGAGCTGCAAGCAGACTTCGCGCCCCTGCAGCTCAGGGTCATCTCGCTGGCAGACTCCAGCCTGACCGAGAGTGAACGCGAGGAACTCAAACAAGGCAGGAATGCCGTGCGCAGCGGCTACTTCGGCGAGTTGGGAACCGCGCTGACACGACTTCCCGGTGATCATGTGATCGAACTGGTGTCGCCGGACCCACCGGTCGACATCAATATCATCTACTGGCTGATGAACATTCTGGTTGGCGCAGCGCTGCTCGCTTGCCTGCTGATCTGGGTATGGCCGCACTGGCGTGATCTCCAACGGCTCAAGCGCACTGCAATGACACTGGGTAACGGCAACCTGGCAGAACGAACCCGGATTTCGCCGCGCTCGAACATTGGCGAGCTGGCCCAGGTGTTCGACAAAATGGCTCAGGACATTGAAGGATTGCTCAATCAGCAACAGGAGCTTTTGAACGCGGTCTCCCACGAACTGCGCACACCATTGTCAAGGCTGGAGTTCGGGATGGCACTGGTCATGGCCGACCCGCTGGAGGCGCAAACCAGGCTGCGCCTCGAACAGATGCTCGGACATGTTCGGGAGCTGGACACCTTGATCGACGAGCTGCTCTCTTACACTCGCCTGCAATCACCGTATCAGCGCCCGGAGGTACAAGAGGTGCCGATGCAGGCTTACCTCGACAGCGTGCTGGGCGGATTTATCGACGAACAGGAAAGCCGACAATTCACCTTAATCCTGCAGTTGGAAAATACACCCGAGCGCTTCGCGCTTGACCCACGCCTGACCGCGCGCGCAATACAGAATCTCATCAACAACGCGATTCGCTATTGTGAACGGCAGGTTCGGGTCATTGCGCGGACTCGCCCCGACAGCGGCCTCATATTGAGTATCGAGGACGACGGCATCGGGATACCTGTCGATGAGCGGGAGCGCGTCTTCGAACCCTTTTATCGCATGGACAGAAGCCGGGATCGCGACACCGGAGGCTTCGGCCTGGGCTTGGCGATCAGTCGGCGGGCCATGGAATGCCAGGGTGGCAGTGTCGTCGTCAGCTCATCGCCACTTGGCGGCGCCAGATTTGAGCTATTTTTGCCGCTCGCCAACACACCACGCAGCTAAACCTTCACCACTTCTCCATGGCTGATTATCCAGCGGATCATGCGGGTCAAAGGGATGCGATGGTGGCGAACCGAACACCAGGCAGCCTGTTCGTTTCCGTACAGTTCGATGTAGCGGCTGAGCATGACGTGGCTGCCGTCGTCGGCGAGGCGCAGTTCGATTTCCCGGCAGTGCAATGACGCCTGGTTGGGGGCTCGCGTTCTGCGGTGCAGGACAAGTACGTCGTTTCTATTCGTCATCGGACTCACCGCCGGGGCAGCTCGCGAGGGGCTGGACGACGCTGCCTTTCTTGCCTTCCAGCACAAAGTTGGCGCGCTTCTGGGCCACGGTGTCACGCAGTGCCAGGTAATAATCCGGTTGTTTGCGCAATTGGTCAGTGACCGGCAAGAGTCCGGCACGGCCATCGACAATGCCACCGACAGTATTGATGGTCCCCAAGGTGTTGACGGTGTCGCTGTTGCTGCCCAGCGGGTCAACCGCGAAGCTCAGCACTTTGCCGGTCGCATCCCTGAGGTTGCTGGTGCCGAATAAAGGCAGTTCGACGATAGGCCCGCTGGCGATGTTCCACACGCCAAAGGTCTGACCGAAGTCGGCCTTGTGGCGCTCGATGCCCATCTTGCCGGAGACGTCGATCAAACCGACGATGCCTGCGGTGGTGTTGATCACGAACCGGCCGAAGGTGGCGACTGAACGTTCGCCATTGCCTTGCAGCAGGTCGTTGATGAAGACCTTGGGCTCGCCGAAGTTGGCGACGAAGTTGTGAATGCCCGCCTGGAAAAAGTCCGGCAAATGCAGATAACCACGGGCAACCGGCGCCAACGCATAATCGTCGACAGTGCGATTAAACGCGAAGATGCCGCGGTTGACTGGCTCGGCCGGATCATGAAGGGTGTAGCTCACGTTATCGCAGGGGCCCCCCGGCGCAGTAGGCGCGCTGGCACAACCGCTGGCGAGCACTGCGACAAAACCGGCAAGCGTGGAGCGAACAACAGGTGAAGCGCATTTAATGATTGGCATGCAAGGCATCTCGACAAGAACTGCCGGCGATCCTGCCTGCGCTTTTTTGCCTGAAGATTTCTGCTTTATGCCGCGCGTGTAGTTTTGTTACCGAGTTGAAATCTGTGACCTCACGTCGGGCGCGATTTTAGCTACGCACTTGCCGAGTCATCCCGACAGCGAGCCGGCACAAATTGGGATGTGTCCGGGCAGATTTCTACGCCGGCAAGGCTCGACCCCTATCCCAACTGTCGCTCGACAGGCACGCTTCTCGTGCTGATTTCATCCCCTGTATGCAGCGTGGTGACCGTTTCAATCAGCACGATCCCGCATTCGTCCAACGCCACTGGATTGTGCCTGACGCCTCTGGGGATGACGCAAAATTCACCAGGCTGGAGAACGAGCTCCCGATCCTCCAGCTGAATTTTGAGAGTTCCATAAACCACCATGAACATCTCATCTTCATTCGTATGGGAATGCCACATCAGCTCACCTTTGAGCTTGGCAACCTTGATGTACTGATCGTTGACCTGACCGATGACCTGTGGCGACCAGTATTGGCTGATCCTGGCCAAGGCCGACTCGATGTTTGTGGTATGACCGCTGAGAATCATGAGCAGGACTCCGTAAAAGGGATCGTCAATTTACTTTGGAGGGATGACGGGCGATATCGAATGTTTATAATGAGGTCATTAGGAATTGTAATGGCCTGCACAATGTCCAGATCCCGCACCATCGACTTGGCCCTGATCCGCACATTCGTCGCGGTTGCACAGACCGGCAGCATCAGCGCCGCCGCACGTCAGTTGCATCTCACTCAAGGCGGAATCAGCCAGCAGGTCAAGCGGCTGGAGTTGTTTTTCGACTGCCTGTTGCTGGACCGCGATCCTCAAGGAACGCAGCTGACCGACCGTGGCGCGGATTTTCTGCCCAAAGCCCGCCGCCTGCTTGAGCTCAACGATAGCGTGTGCGAGGAAATGATCGGGCGGGACATCAGAGAAACCGTGCGGGTTGGCGTGCCCTACGACATGGCCGGAGCGCATTTCGCCCCCATTCTGAAAGCCTTTGCACACCGCCATCAAAACGTAGAGGTCACTATTTTGACCGGCTCTTCAGTCGATCTGAGGCAGGATTTTTCCAGAGGCCTTGTTGATCTGACCATCAGTCAATGCCCTGAGAGTGAGGCCGTTGGTGAGCGCCTCAGCCTGGAACCGTTGATATGGATCGGCACGGCGGACGACCTGTTTCGACGAAGGCCATTGCCTGTGTGCTTCGTGACGCCAACCTGCACGTTTCGCCGTACGGTTTTTTCACTGCTGGGCCAGGCGCACATCAGTTGGCGGGTGGTATTCGAAAATGCCTCGGTGGAGGCCACGCTTGCCACTGTACGCAGCGGCCTGGCCCTGACGCCATGGTTACGCTCGCTTGTACCCGGAGATCTCCGGGAGCTGGGAGTCGATTCCGGGCTACCCTTGTTGCCGGACTTCGCCATCGAGCTTCACGTCTCGCAAAGCGCATGCGACGGGGCATTGAATATGGCGGAGGTTATTCGACAGCATTATTGCCAGGAAAAATCCATCGTCAGCGCAGGGTTGAAAGGAAGATAGCCACCAGAAGCTAATTAGCCCTAAGCTGGTCAATCTCCTATATCGCTGCTTGCGATTGTATGGAGGTTCGGAGCTTTTCTATTATTGAGGTATCTCGATGCCGGGACGCAGAGAGAGAGAAGAAAAACAACAATCGCCAGATGCTTCCGCAGAACCTTTGACGTTAGGTTTGGGCGGCGCTGCGGACGGATTTCGCCTGACGGTGTGTTTCATTGCGCTGGTGATCGTCACCTTCCTGGCCGTCGAGGGGTGGAGAGCATGGAGAGATTACCGCCAGGCTTTTTCTGTAGCTCACGACTCGGCCTCCAATCTGGCACGCGCTACGGCTCAGCATGCTGAGGATGCAGTCAGACAGGTTGATCTTCTGACTGCAGCACTCGGTGAACGCGTAGAGGGCGATGGCATCGCGAATATCAACGTGCCCCGTATACACGCACTGATGATTCAGCAAGCCAGAATCATGCCCCAGCTCCACGGTCTGTTCATTTACGGCCCGGATGGCCACTGGATCGTTACTGATAAGCCTGTCAATCCTGAAGCGGCGAACAACGCCGACCGAGACTATTTCATCTATCACCGCACCCATAAAGATCAAAACGTCCGGATTGGCAAGGTCGTCAATAGTCGCTCAACCGGCGAACCCATCATTCCCATCTCTCGTCGTCTGGACAACCCCGACGGATCGTTCGCGGGTGTCCTGCTGGGTACCATTAAAGTCAGCTACTTCGTCGATTATTACGGCGACTTCAAAATCGATGACAAAGGCGCGCTGGTCTTGACCATGCGTGACGGCACGATCCTGGTGCGGCGTCCGTACAATGCGGCGGTCATTGGCCAGAGCCTCGCCGAGAGCGAGATATTCAAGACCTACCTTCCCCATTCCGACCAGGGTGTTGCGGAGGTCAAAGCCGTGATTGATGGCACCTATCGCCTCTACGGCTATCGCGCGTTAAGCAGTTACCCTCTGGTAGTCGAAGCAGGTCTGTCGAGAGAATCCTTTGTCGGGCCGTGGCGTCGTGATTTGATCAAAACCGGCATAGTCCTGCTGGTCCTGGTTACGGGTTTGGCTGTTTTTGGCTTCGTAGTGCTCGGGCACTTACGACAACGGACAGTAATGGAGCGTGAAATCCGGCGAGTCCATCAAACCGTCCGAAACATGGCACTTACAGACAGCCTGACGGGCCTCGGCAATCGCCGGATGCTGGATCTGGTACTGGCCAAGGAAATCAGCCGCGCCAGGCGTGAGGGAAAGGGGCTGGCCTTGATCATGCTGGACGTCGACTATTTCAAACGCTTCAACGACAAATATGGACACTCCGCAGGTGACGACTGTTTACGTCAAGTCGCCGAGGCCATCCGGCGGTCCCTCAAGCGACCCGCAGACCTGGCAGTCCGATATGGTGGTGAAGAATTCACAGTGCTGCTACCCGACACCGACAGCAATGGAGCCTATCGGGTAGCGCAGAGGATTTTGGACAGCATTCGCCTGCTGGAGATTGAGCACAGCGATCACCCACTCGGGAGTGTCACCGCCAGCGGCGGCGTTGCTACCCTGCTGCCCGGTTCCGAAGACGCTACAGCCGACGGTCTCATCAAGGCTGCCGACGCCTTTCTCTATGCAGCAAAAAGCAAGGGTCGCAATCGATGGGTTGCAGCCGACTGTGACAGTCTGGAAGAACCTGTTCTGGATAGCAGATCCGATTGACTCGCCGGAGTCAGCAATGACGCGATACGCATTCAATAAGGCGTGCCGCTCGCTCGTTGACGCCGTAGCGCCTGTGCATACCATTCAAACTCATCCAGAAAACCATTCATTTGCTTGGTTGTGCGTTCCTCTTTGGGCTGCCCGTCATCGCTCAAGGCGTCAGCAATACGAGGAATGGCAAACAGGCTGGGAATGCTCGGCATGCCCAATTCCCCCAGGATCATCCGTAACTGCATGGCCGCCCGCACGCCCCCATACCCGCCAGCTGAATAACAGGCTATAGCTGAAGGCCGCCAGAAATATTCCTCCAGAAAATGATCAAGCAAATTTTTCAACGCTGGCGGAACCCCGTGATTGTATTCGGCACTTACCAAGAGAAAACCATCGGCTCGACGGTAAAGCGTAGCCAGCTGCTCCAGTTCGGCCGGTGCCGAGCCTTTCGGGTATTCCTTATACATACGGTCTAGCAGGGGCAAGCGAGTCACCATGGGGTCAACCAGCACCGCCTCATGGCCGCGCTCCTCAAGCGCCGCCAACAGCAGGCGCGCAGCTTTTATCCCTTGACGGTCGGAACGCACCGAGCCGAGCAACACGGCGATGGTAAGCCGTTCGGAGTGGGTCATTATCGGGCTCCTGGATAATCGGGTCTATCGAGAATAGCCGCCGATTGTGAGAACGGAGCACAAACCGGGCGCAATCAGTTCTGCCCCGCTATGGGACATCATCGACATAGGGCGAGCATCCCGGCCTATGCTTATCTCGCCTTTAGTCTCGACTGCGTGTGTCGGCCAATAAAGCGCAGAACCGGCGCAACCGCGCCCAGCCATACTCAACCGCGACGGGCACCGACGGTTAGTTCGATGATCCAGGCTTCAGGTATTCATCAACCTCTGTGAGCAACCATTCGGAAAAATCATGTTGCCGCGATTTGGCGCGCTCCTGATTGGGCACTACGAGCCAATATGGATAAGGGTAAGGCACCGTAAACTCCGTAAGTTGTACCAACTCACCTTGCACAATAGCGTCATGCACAAGGCTGCGGCGCTCCAGCGCAATACCCTGGCCAAGGCTGACCGCCCGCAGCACGAGGTTGGAGTCATTGCTGCATAGCCCCACTCGCGGCACATCTGCGTCCAGACCCGCTGCGCGGCACCACGGCTGCCACGACTCCATGCTGGAAATGATTTTGCTCTTGATGATCTCCTCTGGCGTTCGCGGAAGGTCCCCACCGTTGAAATGTGGAGCGGCTACAACGAGGCTTTCGTCATGGAACAGCAACCGACTCTCCATGCCCTCCCAATCCCCTCGTCCCATACGGATGCCCAGGTCTACAGATTCCTTATGCAGACCGGACACCGCCAGACCGGCCTGCAATCGAACACTGACATCAGGATGCAGTGCCAGGAAACGCGGTATGCGAGGCACAAGCCAGCTGCATCCGAACGATGGCAGAACAGCAACGACCAACTCGCTCGACTTGGGTTGCGCCTTGATCAACCGCGTTGCTTCGGCAATGTCACCGAGCGCTTCGCGAATCTGCAGGGCGTACAACCGCCCATCTTCGCTGACCCGAAGCCCTCGCCCTTCGCGCACGAACAAGGTGATCCCAATTGTCTGTTCAAGCACTTTGATCTGCTGGCTGATGGCCGAGTGGGTGACATGCAGTTCTCTGGCCGCCGCATTCACGCTACCCAATCTTGCCACCGCTTCAAAACTGCGCAGGCAGGTCGCGGGAGGAATGTTGAACATGTAAGAAATACTTACCTATTTTGATAAAAATTGCCGATATTTTAGTCAGTAATGGCGAGTTAATGTAAGGCATTGTAAACAGCGGATCATACGAGACGGAGAGTAGCAAATGAAGCTTTGGGGCATGCTGGATTCACCCTATGTTCGCCGAGTCGCCATTTCCCTGGACTTGTTCGGGATCGAATTCGAACATGAGCCTTTGTCCGTGTTCAGCACGTTCGAGGCGTTTGCCCAGATCAATCCTGTGGTCAAAGCGCCGACACTGTCGCTCGACGACGGTACGGTGCTGATGGATTCGACGCTGATCATTGACTACTTCGAAGCTACCAGTGCCGCAGCCGCCAAGCTGTTGCCGCAGCAACCACAGGCTCTGGGCACGGCCCTGCGTACCGTCGGGCTGGCATTGGCGGCCTGCGAAAAAGCCGTGCAAGTGGTCTACGAGCACAAGCTGCGACCCGCGCAAAAACTGCACCAGCCTTGGGTGGAGCGCATCACCCGGCAACTGCTGGCTGCTTGTCATGAGCTGGAAACACAGATCACCACAGCACAACCGCCGCGTGATTCTCGGCCGGATCAGGCGGCGATCAGCACTGCGGTTGCATGGTCGTTCATTCAGTTGATGGTGCCCGACCTCGTCAAGTCCGAGGACTTCCCGGCGATCCGCGCATTTGCCGAGGGTCTGGAACAGACTGAACTGTTTCGACGCTATCCCATCGCTTGAATACTGGCAGCGTCCCGGCTGAATCCGCGTCGGATATGGCCGGGAATCAAGGCCGGCTCCAATTGTTCGTTACTTCGTCCGGACTCAAGCCAGCAGCTCGGTGATCCACCTGACATGCCGGGCGACTTCCAGCACTTTCTCCTCGGGCACGGCCTGCTGCGCCCGGGCGAACTGAGCCAGAGTCCGCTGCTTCAGGCGCAGCATGCGCTGCCACTTGAACAGGAACGCCGGGCTGCGTGTCTGTATCTGCAGCGGGCCGAAATACAGTTCTTCGGCGGTGTACACCACCGGCCCGGCGCGCTCGGCGACGATGAGCTCGTAGTCGAAGCGGTTTTCCCGCAGCACTTCCTCACAGAGGATGCGGTAATCATTCTCCATCAGCCATTGACGCAGTGGCTGCTCGCCGCCATTGGGCTGCAGGATCAGGCGCTCCTGGCCGCTCAGGCGCGCCTTGCCGCTGTCAAGAATGTCGCGGATCGTCTCGCCACCCATGCCGCAGATGCTGATCGCGGTGATCCCGTCTCCGGCCTCGATCGCCGCCAAGCCGTTGGCCAGGCGCACGGTGATTCGCTGGTCAAGGCCGCTCTCGTGCACGGTGCGTTGCGCCGCGTGGAATGGCGTCAATGCCACCTCGCCTGCCACCGCCGCCGCGATGATGCCTCGGTGCATTAACGCCACCGGCAGATAGCCGTGATCCGAGCCAATATCGGCCAGCCGCGCGCCGGCTGGCACATGCGCGGCCACACGCTCCAGGCGCCTGGACAATGTCTGTTGGTTCAACTGCTGCCCCTTTTCGCCACGAACGCCCGGCAACTCTGGCCGGATCGGGGGGCGATTCTGGCGAGCAACGCCGTGTATTTCAAGCCTGACGCCCTCCTCCTGGTGCCTTGAAAAGCAGTACCAACGCCACGATCACCGACAGGGCAACCGTCGCCGCTCCCGCGAGATACACCGAAGCTACCCCTGCCACAGCCGCCAAGACGCCAAGACGCCAGCCAGCGGAATGCTGATCCCCAGCGAGATATCCAGGAAGGCAACGTACGCGCCCATTGCCAGACTGCGCGACTGCGGTGGTGCACGTTTTATCGCCTCGACCCCAAAACCGGGAAACGCCAGTGAATACCCGAAGCCGGTCAATGCCGCTCCCAGATAAGCCATAAAGGGGGAACCCGCTCCCCAGATCAGCAACTGGCCCGCCGCTTCAATGATCACGCAGATCAGCGCCACCCTGGCGCCACCGATCCTGTCTGGCAGGTGCCCGAAGAAAATGCGCGCGCCGATAAACGCCAGGCCAAAGGCAGTGAACGCCAACGATGCATTGCCCCAGTCTTTGGAGGCGAACAGCAACGCAATGAAAGCGGTAATCACGCCAAACCCGACGCTGGAAAACGCCAGCCCCAGGCCGGGCACCCAAACCGCGCTCAATACCCTGAAAAACGAGGTTCGCCGCTGGCTGGTTGGCGCAACGCCTTGTGCCCCCGCCACGATGGCAAACGCCAGCAGGGGAATCACTATCGTGGCCACTGCAATCCCGCTAAACCCCCATTGGGCATTGACCACTACTCCGAGGGGCGCTCCCAGCGCAAAAGCGGCGTACATCGCGATGCCAATCCAGGCCATGACCTTGCCAGCGTTCTGCGGCCCCACCAACCCGACGCCCCAGCCCATGGAGCCGGTCACAATCAGGCTTTCGCCCAGCGCCAGTACCACGCGCCCTGCGAGCAAAACCCACACCGAAATCACCGGCATGTCCACAAACGCCAGCGACGCCAGATAGAGCAATCCAGAACTTGCCGCGACCAGAATCCCGGTGAGCATGGCGCGCTTGGCCCCACGCATATCGGCAAAGTTTCCGGCCCAGGACCGCGACAACAGCGCCGCAGCGAACTGCGCACCGATCACCAGACCGACCACCAGCGTGTCCATGCCTAAGGTGTTGTGCAGGTGCAGCGGCAGCACCGGCAGCTGCAAACCGATAATAAGAAAGCTGACAAAAACGGCGGCCGCAATGGGCAGCAACTTGAGCAGCACCTTGATAACTGAAGGTGCCAATACCGCAGAAGCCGAAGAAAGCTCGCTGCTTGGTTGTGTCATGGGAAGCGTCCTTTCAGAGGGTGAAATAGTCGGGTTGATCAAGATGCGTCAGCAGGTCAGGGGGTGCAGTAAGGGTGTTCATGGTCGCTTCCCGTTGCAAGGTTGAGCCCGGCAAGGCGCCGGGCTAATATGCGACTAATTCGTCGCATTAAAATTATGCGAGCAATTCGTCACATTCGCTATTCGCATTAGCACCGAGGCAGGAACGCCCCATGACCATTCGCCAGACCTCGCAGATTTCCTCACGCAAACAGCCCAAACAGGCGCGATCAACCGAGCTGGTCGCGACCATCCTCGAAGCGGCTATTCAGGTTTTGGCCAAGGAAGGTGCGGCGCGTTTCACCACGGCCCGCGTTGCAGAAAAGGCCGGCGTCAGCATCGGGTCGGTGTATCAATACTTCCCCAACAAGGCCGCCATTCTGTTTCGACTGCAGAGCGATGAATGGCAGCAAACCACGCAAATGCTCTGCGCGATCCTCAGTGATATGGGCAAGCCGCCCCTTGAGCGGCTGCGGACGCTGGTGCACGCCTTTATTCATTCGGAGTGCGAAGAAGCGCAGATGCGGGTTGCATTGAATGACGCCGCGCCGCTGTACCGGGACGCACCCGAAGCGCATGAGGTTCGAGCGACGGGGGAGCAGATTTTTCAAACTTTCATGCTTGAATTGCTCCCGGAGGTCCCCGAAACAACCCGCGCCCTGGCCCGCGATTTGATTTCCACGACCTTCAGTACGGTGGGAAAGGACTTCTCGGAAAGTCCTCGTAGTGCCGCCGAGATTACTGCCTACGCTGATGCCATGGCCGATATGTTCAGCGCCTATGTGACGGTGCTTAATCGACGCTAAGTCAGTCGTGACCTTCGGAGCGCTGTCGGCTCAAGGTTGCAATGTCCTGAACCAGGCTATCGAGTGTCGGGCGCATGAATACCGGGTCAGGCGCACCTGCGGGAGCATCCAGCCCGATGCGGTTATGCCAGATGGTTGGCAAACCGACTTTCTGCGTTCCAAATAGATCGTAGGCCGAACCGGCGACGAATACAGCGTCAGCGGGCTCTACACCGGCGATTTTCAGCGCGAGCCGGTAAGGTTCTGGATCTGGCTTGTAGAAACCGGCCTGTTCAGAAGTGACAATCACATCGAACGGCACGCCCAGAAGATCCGCCGCAATGCGGCCCAACTTCTCCGAACAGTTGGTGACCACGCCCAGCTTGTAGTGCGGTGCCAATTCGGCCAGAACGCGTTTGGCTTCAGGCCACGGCTGCAACTCGGTCCAGCGCGCCTCCAGATTTGCCGCAGCATCCTTACCCAGTCCCACACTGATGGCGGCCTCCTCGACCAGCGTTTCATAAGGTCGATAGACTCCACAGCCATACGTGGCCTTCAAATACGCCATACGCCAGGTGCGGCCGATTTCCTCGGAGCCCGCGACGCGATTCCACAGCGTCCACGAATCCAGTAACGCGGTCAGCAAATCGAACAGGACCAGTTTCACAGGAGCTTGCTGAACATTGTTTTCAATTGCATTCATAACGATTGCCCTTCTTCAAAAATCACTGAATTTCAGCCACTGCTGAAATTTCCACCAAGGCCCCGTGATGGAGCGGTCCACAGGGGATGATCACTCGCGCAGGTCGATGTGCGCCCATCAGCGCCGAGTAAGTCGAATTGACGACCGGCCAGTCTTGCACATCAACAATATAAATCTGCACATTGACCAGATGGTTCAAGGAAGCTCCCGCGGCCTGGAGTACCGCTTCTACATTGGCCATCGCTTGAATGCTCTGGGCTTGTATTCCTTCGGGAAAATCCGGTACGCCGGGTAGAAACGGCAGCTGGCCGGAAATGAATAGAAGCTTACCCGCCTGTACACCGTGTGAGTAATGCCCGCCTGGCGCAGGCAGTTTTGCTGCGGTGATCAACTTCATTTATCCCTCCTTGACCGATGAACATTCTGAATTCGAATTGAATCACCAGCCCCAAATACGCGGCCAGAAACCCAGACTGCCGCCCTCGCTCAGAACGTGGTATCCGGCATGCTGCGCCGAGGTCGCGCACGCATGGTTCGGCAGGATTCGCAGCAGCGTGCCCAAGGGCGGGAAACTTGAAGAATCGAGCTTGCCAGATCGCGACGAAATGATGCCGTGCTCCTGGTTGGTTGCGCTGACGATCAAGTCACCAATGGGTTGGCCAGCCGTGTCGCACACGATGCCATAGCCTTGGTCGATGGCCTGTTTGGCTGTGCCCCGATCACGAGAAAGTGCCATCCATCCCGCATCGGTGATGATCCAGCCTTTTTCTGCCTGGAAACCGATGACAGACGTCAGGACCGAGACGGCAATATCCTGCACCTGACACACACCCAGGCCGGCCATGACCAGATCGAAGAACGCGAACACTCCCGCGCGAACTTCGGTTACCCCGGATAAATCCTCGGCGAACAGCGCGGTGGGTGTTGAACCAATGCTGATGATAGACAGGTTGAAACCTGCGCGGGTCAGCACCTGGCCACTCTCGACTATTGCTGCGTGCTCCTGCCGGGCGCAGGCCTCGATTTGCGCGATTGACTGGCTGTCGTAGGAGTTGCCGGCGTGAGTCATCACCCCACTGACCCTGATGCCGCTGGCGCTCAACAGCTGGGCGATTTCAATCAGCAAGGGTGATTGCGGAGCAAGGCCGGAGCGATGACCGTCGCAGTCTATTTCCAGCAAGACTTCAAAAACATGCCCCGAGGTTTGCGCGAATTCGGCCAGTTGCCTGGCGGTCTGCAGATTGTCGAGTACCAGCTTGAGCGCCGCGCCTTTGTTGATCAACGCGGCAGCATGGGCAAATTTGTTGGGCGCAATGCCAACCCCGTACAGGATGTCGGTAAACCCTGCCTCGAAAAAGAAGTCCGCCTCGCGCAGGGTTGAAACGGTAATCGGCCCACGCCCACCGGCAAACAGGCGCTCGGTGACTTGCAGCGATTTGTTGGTCTTCACATGCGGACGCAATACCACATCGAACGACGCCAGTTTATTGCGCATGCGCTGGATGTTGGCGTCGAGACGATCGCGGTCCAGCAACAAGGCTGGTGTTTCGATAGTCGAGTTGAGTGCTGACATGGGTGGTCTCCTGGAATGGCGCTATTCTAAGCCTCCAGATTCAGATTAGAATTTAATGTTGCTAACTCTAATATTCAGTGAAATTTAATGAATGAAACACTCGACATTCGCTTTCTGTTGGTCATCCGGGAAAGTGAGAGTTTGCTCGCCGCGTCACGCAAGCTGGGATTGACACCCTCGGCAGTGACCCAGCGGCTGCAGCAAATGGAAAAGAAACTGTCCATTCGCTTGCTGGATCGGTCGGCCCGGCAGCTGCGCTTCACCGATGAAGGCGAGCTTTTGTGCCTGCGAGGGGCAGAACTGGTGGAACAATTCGATGCCCTGCTGGCGGATTTGCATGAGCGGCGCAGTGGTTTTGTCGGCAAGCTGAAAATCAACGCGCCATTCGGCTTTGGACGCCTGTATGTGGCGCCCGCGGTGGCCGCGTTTCAACGTCAGCACCCGGAAGTCGAGATTGCGTTGAGTTTGTCTGAACGGCCAATGGTCGAAGTGGCAGATCGATTTGATGTCGTCATCCATATTGGCGAACTGCACGCATCCAATCTGGTGTGCCATTCCATTGCGCCCAATCGCCGCTACGTGTGCGCGTCACCTGCCTTTCTCGAACAACACGGTCTGCCTGAACATCCCGAGCAGCTGGCAAGCCTACCGTGCATTGCACTGCGCGAAAACAACGAAGACGTGACGCTTTGGCATTTCACTCGGGCGCGTAAAACGATCAGCGTGCGCGTTCGCCCCGCCTTGAGCTGCAATGAAGGAAGTGTCATTCGCCAGTGGGCGTGCGAAGGTCACGGCGTCATCATGCGTTCGGAATGGGACGTTGCCGATGCTTTGGCGGATGGCACGCTGATTCGGCTGCTGCCCGGCTGGAAGCTGCCGGATGCCAATGTCGTGGCGCTGACCCATCAACGTGAGGGACTGCCCGCTCGAACCCGCAACTTTTTGCGTTTTCTCCAGGATCAGTTCCTCCCGCAACCGTCTTGGCGCCAATGAGCCGCCGGCCTCGCTCCACACACCCCCTGGAACGCTGCGAAATGCACACACTCATCAGGCAGACAAACTAATCTTCTGTTCCTGCTGATGCTTAATGCGGAGATGGCCGTGGACAGGTTTCAGGAAATGAAAGTGCTGCTGGCCGTTACCGAGGCGAAGAGTTTCGGCGGTGGCGGCAAAATTCTGGGCATGTCGCCGTCAAGTGTGACGCGCGCCATCGCCGCGCTGGAGAGCCGCCTTGGCACGCTGCTGCTCGCACGAAATTCGCGCGCCCTTCGGCTAACCGAGGCCGGCCAGCGCTATGTGGAAGACTGCAAGCGCATTTTGCTGGAGCTCGAAGAGGCAGAGGAGCTGGCCGCTGGCAGCAGCCTGCGCGCGCGGGGTAGCTTGACGGTTACCGCGCCAGTGATGTTCGGCGAACTGTTCCTGATTCCGCTGATCGCGCAATACCTGACGGCGCACACGGAAGTCGCGGTCAATGCCCTGCTGGTGGATCGCCTGGTGAGCATGGTCGACGAGGGCGTCGATGTCGCCATACGCATCGGACAGCTCCCCGACGGAAGCTTCCATGCACTGAAGGTGGGGGAAATTCGCTCGGTAATCTGTGCCGCCCCCGCATTTCTTGATCGCGTCGGCCGCCCTGCCCACCCGCAGGATATGCAGGGCGCGCAGATTGTCATGTCCTCGGCCAGTAGCTTGCTGACTCACTGGCAGTTCGGCGGCCCGGATGAGGCCATTGTGCTCACGCCGCACCCGCGCCTGGTGGTCAGCTCCAATCAGGCAGCCATCAATGCGGCGCGCATGGGTTGGGGCTTTACCCGCGTACTTTCCTATCAGGTAGCGGAAGCCGTGGCCAAGGGTGAGCTGGAGATTGTGCTTGCTGACTTTGGTACCGCGCCGTTGCCGGTGCATATCCTTTACCAGAGCGGCAGGCAGGTTTCGGCCAGGGTGCGGACCTTTGTCGATCATTGTTACAGCAGGCTTGTGGACGATTCGGCATTGCAGCAATCGGGGACGCCGTAACTGATGGGCCGCTACCGGCAGCTGGTAGTCTTCGCCGCAGTGGTCCAGGCAGGCAGCCTGGCATCGGCGGCGCGCAGCCTCGCGCTGTCGTCGGCCACCATCATGCGCACCGTGACGGCATTGGAAACACGCCTGGGAACCATACTGTTGTTGCGCGGCCCCCGAGGGATAAGCCTGAGCCGTGCGGGCGAACAGTTCGCCGCCAGTTGCCGGCTTATCCTGGAGGAAACCGCCGAGGCCGAACGGTCGGCCGCTGGCCTGCATAGTCACCCCACCGGCAAGTTGACAGTGGCGTTACCCTTGTTGATGGCCAACCAGGTATTCACAGCATTGGCAGTGGAATACCTGGATACCTTCCCCGACGTGCAACTGCTGACCCTCGCCCGCGAAAGCATGCCCAAGCTGCTGGAGGAAGGCATCGATGTCGCGCTGGTGGTCGGTCATCTTCCCGACTCATCCAATTTCGCGGTATCGATCGGCACCGTCAGGCCGATCATCTGCGGTTCGCCCGCCTACCTTGCCCAATGGGGACGACCCGAAACGGCTGATGATCTGCGCGCGCATCGAACCATCCTTGCGACAGCGACAGGCCACGGGGCTGACTGGCGTTTGCACGGTGACACGTCGTTGTATACGGCCAGGACCACACAAGTCCTTACCTGCACGACTCAGCAGGCGGCGATTTACGCCGCAGCCTGCGGGCTGGGGCTGATCCGCTGCATGAGCTACGAGGTCCATCACGAGCTGCAGTCCGGGCGACTTGAACCCGTATTGCAAGCCTTCATGGCGCCCGATCTGCCGGCGCACCTTGTCTACCGTGAAGGGCGTAAAGCCAGCGCACGGGTGCGCACCTTCGTCGACTTTGCGGCGCCGCGTCTACGCCTTCATCCGGCTTTACAGGCCTGACACCCACCAGGCGGCTCCCGGCGCCTTTGTTGCAGAATCTGCAATCATGGATTGCCCGTCATGGCGATTCTGCTCTGCCGCATCCTGGCGCAGCATGCCGTATCACCACCGCCCGACCGGCTTGCTGCGGCAAGCCCCACCCACTGGATACGGAGTTTCCGACATGCCTCAACACGCGATCAAACTGTATCGCCACCCACTTTCCGGTCACGCCCACCGTGTGGAACTGTTGCTCTCGCTGCTTGAGCTGCCCACCGAACTGGTGTTCGTCGACCTCGCCAAAGGCGCGCACAAGCAAGTCGAATTCCTCAAGCTGAACCCCTTTGGCCAAGTGCCAGTAATCGACGACAACGGTACCGTGCTCAGCGACTCCAACGCGATTCTGGTCTATCTGGCAAAAACTTACGGCGACGGTCGCTGGCTGCCCGAAGATCCCGTCGCAGCGGCACGGGTGCAGCGCTGGCTGTCGGTGGCTGCGGGCCAGGTGGCATTCGGCCCCGCTGCTGCGCGCCTGATTACCGTATTTGGTGCGTCGCTCAATGCTGAAGAAGTCATCAGTCGCGCTCATACGTTGTTCAAGATGATGGAAGCGGAGCTGGGCACGGCGAAGTTCCTCACCGGCGATGCGCCAACCATCGCCGATGTCGCCAACTACGCCTACATCGCCCATGCGCCAGAAGGCAATGTGTCGCTCCAGGACTACCCGAACCTGCGCGCCTGGCTGGCGCGGGTCGAAGCGCTTCCGGGGTTCGTGCCCATGCAGTCCACTGCCGCCGGCCTGCTGGCGGGCTGAAACCGGACCATGGCTGCCGGCGTGCTCCGGCAGCCACAAGGAGTGCCTGCTCATGGAAACCCTGCCTAAACATCGCCGTTCACCCTGGCATGCCGGTGAGCGCGCGCTGCAACAAAAGATCGGCGCGTCGGACCGCATGGAGGCCGCCGGCCAGAAGTTCATCCGCGATTACCTCCCCGACCAGCACCGGGATTTCTACCACCAGTTGCCTTTCCTGATCGTGGGCGCTGTGGACGCCGAGCATCGTCCCTGGGCGACCCTGATCGAGGGACGGGAAGGTTTTGTCACCTCCGCCGATCCGAAGCACTTGACCCTCGATATTGCGCCAGATCCGCAAGACCCGGCCGCACCTGGGCTGCAGGCTGGCAGTGCCATCGGCATGCTCGGCATCGAGCTGCACACGCGGCGCAGAAATCGTATCAATGGGGTCATCACCCAAGCGTCCGGGCAGCGTCTGGAAATCGCCGTCGAGCATGCGTTCGGCAACTGCCCGCAATACATCCAGCGCCGCGCCTATACGCGAATTCCCCGTGATATGGCCGTCAAACCGCAACGCCAGGACCTTGCTTCGCTGGATCTGCGCGCTGTCGAGATGATCAACACCGCCGACACCTTCTTCATCGCCAGTTATATGGTGCACGACGACCAGCAGCGTTCGGTGGACGTCTCCCATCGTGGCGGGAGGCCGGGATTTATCAAGGTAGAGGGCAACCGTCTGACCATTCCCGATTACGCCGGCAACCTGCACTTCAATACGCTGGGCAATCTGCAGCTCAATCCCCACGCCGGGTTGCTGTTCGTCGATTTCAGCAACGGCGACCTGCTACAGCTCAGCGGCCGTACCGAGTTGATCCTGGAAAGTCCGATGATCAACGCTTTCGAGGGGGCCGAGCGTCTGTGGACCTTCGATGTGGAGCAGGTCGTGCATCGTCCGGGGGCGGTCTCGCTGCGCTGGCAGTTTCAGGAATTTGCCCCCACCAGCCTGATGACCGGCACATGGGCCAATGCCGACCAACGCCTGCGGGACATCGAGCGACGTCGGCAATGGCATCAATGGCGCGTGGTTCGCGTGGAACAGGAATCCCGGGACATCCGCTCGCTGTATATCGAAGCACTGGATGGCGCGGCGGTGACCTTCCTGCCTGGACAACACATCCCGGTTCGCCTGCAACCAAATGGCAGTGACGTGCTGATCAGGACCTACAGCGTGTCCAGCGCCCCTTCCGATAACCAGCTGCGCATCAGCGTCAAGGTCCAGGGCCCTGCCTCGCGCTACCTGCATGAGCAGCTGAATGTGGGCGACGTCCTGGAAATTCGTCATCCATTGGGCAGTTTCACCTTGAAGACCGACAGCGAGCGGCCCGTCGTGCTGATCGCAGCCGGCGTAGGCATTACGCCGTTGTTATCCATGGCTCGGGAGCTGGTGGCGCAGATCGACAAGCAGCAGCGCAGTCAGCCCGTGTATCTGTTTCAGGGCGGCAAAACCCTGCACGACCTGCCCTTTCAAAACGAGATTCAGCAACTCAAGCAGCGTGCCTCAGGCCTCTTGCACCTGTGGCGCGCGTTGAGCGACGCTGGCGAGAACGCGCAGCCGGGCGTGGACTTCGAGGTACCGGGACGTCTGACCCTCAAGCACATCAAGGCCAATCTGCCCCTTGATGACTACGACTTCTACCTGTGCGGCCCGGCCAGTTTTACCCAGGACATGTACGACGGTTTACGCAGTCTGAATATCCCGGACTCGCGGATCCATGCCGAAGCCTTTGGGCCCTCGACGCTACAACGCCACGGCGATGCACAGCGCCCGATCCTGATTCAGCCGCCACCCGCCAGCACGCCGGTGCCGGTGTACTTCGCAACCTCCGCCAAGGAAGCGCGCTGGACCCCGCAAAGCGGCAGTCTCCTGGAACTGGCGGAAAGCCGTGGCCTGAACCCCGACTTCAGCTGTCGCGGCGGATCGTGCGGCACCTGCCGAACGCGGCGAATCAGCGGTCAGGTGCACTATCCCAAGCCACCGGCAGAACTGCCGGAAGACGATATGGTGCTGATTTGCTGCGCCGTCCCTGCAGAGGGCGAAAGCGGCATCCAGCCTCTGGTCCTGGATCTCTAGCGAGGAAATGACGTTTTGCCTAGCCGCTGACGAAGGCCGTACTGACGACTATCAGACTCCAGGGCAAATTTTCCGACTCCAGCGCGGAACTCCGTCAGCCAAGGCAAGGCATTGTTCGACCCCATTGTTCACACTCGGCTCTAAAGCAATCGCAGGTTCAATGCCTGCGATGCATAAAAACAAGAGCCCGGTACATGAACAGTCATTCGCCTGATACCCAAGCCAACACCGGCCATATCGGCGCCCGGCAAGCGCGTGTCGAAGATGCCGCCCTGCTGCGCGGTCTGGGGCGATTTGCCGACGATGCGGCCATCCCGCCCGGCACCTTGCATGCGGCAATCGTGCGTTCGCCCCATGCCCATGCGCGTATTACCGCCATCGATTTCGCCAAGGCCCTGACCATGAAAGGCGTGCATGGCGTACTGGTCGGCGCAGACGTCAAGCGCTGGGCGCTGCCGTTTCCGGTGGGCGTGCGGCAACCCATGGAGCATTGGTGCATTGCGGTCGACAAGGTGCGGTACGTCGGCGAACCGGTTGCCGTAGTAATTGCCGAGAATCGTTATCTGGCCGAAGACGCCATCGAAGCGGTGCGCGTTGAATATGAGCCGCTGGCGCCGATCATCGATCCCGAGGCAGCGACCGATGAGCAGGCGCCGTTGCTCCACGAAGCGGTCGGCAGCAACGTCGTCAATGAACGTCATTTTCGCTATGGCGAACCCGAACAGGCCTTCGAGTCCGCAGCCCATCGGATCTCGCTGAAGATTCAGTACCCGCGCAGCTCCTGTACGCCAATCGAATGTTATGTGGTGCTCGCGCAGTTTGAGCGCACCACCGGTGTATATGACGTCATGGCCAATTTCCAGGGTCCATACGCGCTGCATACGGTCATGGCCCGCGCCTTGAACGTGCCCGGCAATCGTCTGCGCCTGCGCACCCCCAAGGACTCCGGCGGTAGCTTCGGCATCAAGCAGGGTGTTTTCCCCTACGTGGTGATGATGGGCCTGGCCGCGCGCAAGGTCGGCGCGCCGGTGAAATGGGTCGAGGATCGCCTGGAACACTTGCAGGGCGCGTCATCGGCCACCAATCGCGTCACTGAAATCGAAGCGGCGGTAGACGCCGATGGCCGGGTGACCGCCTTGCGCTATGACCAGATTGATGACTGCGGCGCCTACCTGCGCGCCCCGGAACCGGCCACGTTCTATCGCATGCACGGCAACCTCACCGGGGCCTACGCCGTACGCAATCTGCTGGTCCGCAACCGGGTAGTACTAACCAACAAGACCCCGACCGGCTTGAACCGTGGTTTTGGTGGGCCACAAGTCTATTTCGCCCTGGAACGGCTGATGCAGCACATCGCCGTGCAGCTCAAGCTGGATCCTCTGGCGGTGATTCGCCGCAATCTGGTGCCAGCCGACGCCTTCCCCTTCCGCGCCGCAGCCGGCGCTTTGCTGGACTCCGGCGATTACCAGGCGGGCATTGCCCTTGCAGTCAACGAGGGCGGTCTGGCCGAACTGATCCAGCGCCGCGACAAGGCGCGCGCCGAAGGCAGGATCTACGGCATCGGCTATGCCGCCGTGGTCGAACCGTCGATTTCCAACATGGGCTATATCACCACCGCCATGACCGTTGAAGAGCGCCGCAAGGCCGGTCCGAAAAACGGCGCGGTAAGTACCGCCACCATCACCGTCGGGCCGTTGGGTGACGTGACGGTGCATGTGTCCTCCACGCCTCAGGGCCAGGGCCATCAGACCGCCGTCGCGCAAGTGGTGGCCGAAGTGCTGGGCGTGAGCCTGGAATCGATTATCGTCAACGTCGAGCTCGACACCCAGAAAGACGCCTGGTCGATTGCCTCGGGCAACTACTCCAGTCGTTTTGCCGGGGCCGTAGCCGGCGTGGTCTATCAGGCAGCAATCAAGGTTCGTGATCGTCTGGCCAGGCTGGCCGCCGTGCAGCTCAAGGTCGATGCTCAGGACGTGCGCTTTGCCGGGGGCAAGGTTTTCGTGGTGGACGGTCCATCCGCGCCCTTCCACCGGATCGCCGGTGCAGCGCACTGGGCTCCGGGTTTACTGCCCGAGGGCGAGTCCGGCGGTATGCGCGAGACAGCATTTTGGTCGCCGCCGCAGTTGACCGCGCCCGATGACGCGGACCTGGTCAACAGCTCGCTGTGCTACGGCTTTGTCTTCGATATTTGTGCCCTGGAAATTGATCCGGTCACCGGCGCCATCCATATCGACCGCTACGTCACCAGTCACGACGCCGGACGCATGCTCAACCCGGACCTGGTGGACGGCCAGATCCGTGGCGGTTTCACCCAGGGACTCGGCGCCGCGCTGATGGAAGAATTCGCCTATGGCGCCGATGGCAGTTTCCTGTCCGGCACCTTCGCCGACTACCTGGTGCCTACCGCACCGGAAGTCATCGAGCCGCTGATCCTGCACATGGAAACGCCCTCGCCTTTCACCCCGCTCGGGGCCAAGGGCGTCGGCGAAGGCAACAACATGAGCACGCCAGTGTGCATCGCCAATGCCGTGGCCGATGCGCTGGGTCGCGATGACATCCGCCTGCCACTGACACCGTCACGGGTGCGCACCCTGATCGGCATCGACGAGCCGCCCCGCCCCGCAGGCATGGAACAGGACGACAGTTTCCCGGCTGAACCTGCTGGTGGCTCGGCCCTGCGCGCCAGCGATTCGGTGGTGATCCCGGCCACACCGCAACAGGTATTCGACACCCTGCTGGATCCGCAAACCCTCAAGGCGATCATTCCCGGCTGCCATGCACTGGAACTGGAAGGCGAAAACCGTTACAGCGCGGATGTCACCGTGGGCGTCGGGATGATTCGGGCGCGTTTCGAGGCCAAGGTAGCCCTCAGCGATCTGCAACCGCCGCACTCCCTGCGCTTGTCCGGCTCGGGCAACAGCTCGATGGGATCGGCCATCGGCCACGCCCGAGTGCGTTTCGTCGAATTGGAAAACGGCCATACGCGCCTTGAATACCACTATCAGGTTTCGGTCAGCGGCAAGGTCGCGGCAGTAGGTGGACGCATGCTGCAAGGCGCTTCGAAAGTCATCATCGGCCAGATATTCACGCGTCTTTCCCAGCGAGTCACCGGCCAGGCAATCAGCGACAACTGGTGGTCACGCCTGAAGACCACCGTTGCCGCGCTGCTGGGCAAGGGAGGTGCGCAATGAAACCGGCCTCGTTCGATTACGTACGTGCCAGCAGCCGTCGTGAGGTGCTCGACCTGCTCGCCGAATATGGCCACGAGGCCCGGATCATTGCCGGCGGCCAGTCGCTGATGGCGGTGCTGAACATGCGCCTGGCCCAGCCAAAACTGCTGATCGACATCAACCACGTGCCAGACCTGAACTTCATCGAGCGGCGCCAGGATTGCCTGGCGGTGGGTGCGGCGGTGCGTCAGGCGCAATTGCTGGAGCGCCCGTCATTGACCGATGAAGTGCCGCTTCTGGCCCTGGCCATGCCGTGGATCGGGCATTTCCAGACCCGCAATCGCGGCACCGTCTGTGGTTCAGTCGCCCACGCCGACCCCAGTGCCGAATTGCCGCTGTGCCTGGTGACCCTGGGCGGGGAAATCGTTCTGCAATCGAAAAAAGGTCAGCGCAGCGTCAAGGCCAGCGAGTTCTTCCAGGGAATCCTGACCACCGACAAACGTGCCGACGAGCTGGTGGTGGAGGTGCGGTTCCCGCTCAAGCGCGAAGGCATTACCTACCGTTTTCAGGAGATCGCCATGCGCCACGGTGACTTCGCCATGGTCGCCCTCGCGGCGGCGATAGGTGAAGAACAGGTGGAGTTCGGCATCGGCGGCGTCAGCGACCGGCCGCAGCATCGGCGCCTGGCCCGTGGCGCCACCCTCAAGGATGCATTGAACGAAGTGGCCTGGTCGCTGGACGCTCAGGACGATGTACACGCCAGCGCCGCTTATCGCCGCCAACTGGTCCGCGAACTGGGGCAGCGCCTCATTGAAGGAGTCTGATCATGCGCGTCAATGCCGACCAAGCCTTTCTCGTCCACCTGAAACTCAATGGCCGCGACCGTCAGGCAAGCACCGAACCGCGCACCCAGCTGTGTGATTTCCTGCGCCACGATCTGGGCGCCACCGGCGTGCACGTCGGCTGTGAACATGGTGTCTGCGGCGCCTGCACGGTGCTGGTGGACGGCGTGGCCATGCGCTCATGCCTGATGCTGGCGGTGCAGAGCCATGAGCGGCGCATTGATACTGTGGAATCGCTGGCCGAGGACGATGTGCTCAGCGATCTGCAGCAGGCATTCCGTCGTCATCACGCCCTGCAATGCGGCTTTTGCACGGCAGGCATTCTCATGTCCTGCGTGGACTTCCTCGAACGGGTGCCCGCCCCCGACGAAACCCAGGTTCGCGACATGCTCTCCGGCCATCTGTGCCGTTGCACCGGCTACACCGGCATGGTCCGGGCTGTTCTTGAAGTGGCATCACAACGTCAAACGAACCAGGAGGTAAAACAATAATGTTCGATCTCGGACGCAGCTTCCTCGCTGCCGTCGAACGCCGTCCCGATGCGGTGGCGGTCAGCGATGCAGCCCTGAAAAAAACCTACCAGCAGTGGTTCATCGATATTCAACGTGCTGCCCACGGCCTCGAACGCCTGGGCCTGAGACGTGGCGACCGGATGCTGGTGGCTATGCAAAACCGCTGGCAGATGGCGACCTTGCACTGGGCTTGCCAATTCGCCGGGATCGTCGTGACTCCGCTGAACTGGCGCTCTACCGGCGAAGAACTGGCCTATTGCATCGCCGATGCGCAGGTCAAGGCCATCGCTTATGACGACGCCACCGCTGACGCGCTGGCCGCCTGTCCCAGCGCCAGCGCCCTGCCGCGTATTGCCAGTGGCGAGCGTGTGGCAGCGGATGACCTGAGCTTCGAAGAGCTGTGTGCCGAAGCCCCTGCATCCACCATTCTGCGCGCCACGGCCGAGGATTTTTCCCTGCTGCTGTATACCTCCGGCACCACCAGCAAGCCCAAGGGCGTACCCCGCCGCCACCGTGCCGAGCGCGCCGCTGCCGTGGCCCATGTCGCGCAGAATCTGTACCGGCATGACGAATGCACGCTGGGTGTGATGCCGCTGTATCACACCATGGGCGTGCGCTCACTGCTGTCCATGGCCTTGATCGACGGACATTTCGTCTGTGTGCCGCGCTTCGATGTGGAGGCGACCCTGCAAGCCATCGAGCAGCAGCAGGTCAGCAACCTGTATCTGGTGCCGACCCTGTATCACATGCTCATCGAGCATCCGGGCTTTCACAAGGACCGGGTCGCCAGCGTGAAAAAAATCGGCTTTGCCGGTGCGCCCATGAGCGACGGCTTGATGAAGCGTGTCGAGCAGGCGTTCGAGCCGGAGTTGTTCGTCAATCATTACGGCTGCTCGGAAATCTATACCTTCACCATCGATCAGCACGCCCATCACAAACCGGGCTCTTCCGGTCGGGGTGCGCTCAATCAGCGCATCCGCATCGTGCCGATGGATACCACTGATCCAGGCATCGCGACCCGCCAGGGTGAGGAAGGCCAGATCATTGCCGACCTGGCCAGCGACGAAGCGTTCGAAGGCTACCTGAATCGCCCGGAGGCCACGGCCAAGGCACTGCATGATGGCTGGTACTTCACCGGCGATACCGGCTACTTCGATGCAGACGGTGACCTTTTCGTAACTGGCCGGGTAGACGACCTGATCATCACCGGCGGCGAAAATATCAGCCCGGTGGAAATCGAAAGCCTGCTATCGCTGCACCCTGCCGTTGAAGAAGTGGTGGTGGTCGGCCTGCCGGACGAGCAGTGGGGCAAGATCATCGCCGCTTTCATCAAGCTGCGCTGCGACGTCAGCCAGGCCGAACTCGATGCGCACTGCATCGCCTCGGGGCTGGCCAAATTCAAGCGTCCGCGTCATTACCAGTTCATCGATCAAATCCCCAAATCGCCGGTTGGCAAGGTGTTGCGTCGCGTGCTGCTCGAAGAGCATCAGGCAAAAACCTTGAAGACTGCGTGCTAATCCCCAGGAGGACATTCACATGCAACTGCAATCGATCCAGCAATTTCTCGACACCGAATTCGATGGTTTCCAGGTCGTGGTCGACACGGCCCGGCAGCGCGCCGACATCATTCTTAACCGCCCACCGCTGAACGTGATCGCCATGCCCCAGCGCGATGTGCTGCGCCAGGTGTTCGAGGCGCTCGACGAACATCCGGGCGTCCGGGTTATCGTGCTGCGCGCGGAGGGCGAGCACTTTTCCAGCGGCGGAGACATCAAAGGCTTCCTTGAGGCCTCGCCGGAGCATGTCTCCAAGCTGGCCTGGAACGTGGCCGCGCCTGCCCGCTGCGAGAAACCGGTGATTGTCGCCAATCGCGGCTACACCTTTGGCGTGGGTTTCGAGCTGTCCCTGGCCTGTGATTTCCGCGTCGCCTCGGAGACCACGCGCTACGCATTGCCAGAACAGAACCTGGGACAGATTCCCGGCTCGGGTGGCTCTGCCCGCCTGCAGAAAATGATTGGTATCACCCGCACCAAGCACATGGTCATGCGTGCCAAGCGCATCAGCGGGCAGCAGGCCTATAACTGGGGTATCGCCACCGAATGTGTGCCGGACAACGAGCTGGAAAACACGGTCGACGCGCTGGTAGAAGAGTTGTGCCGCTTCTCGCCCCTGGCCCAGCGCACCGCCAAGCGCCTGATCAATGACAACGAGAACTCGCCGCTGACCGTGGCCATTGAGATGGAAGGCCATTGCTACAGTCGCCTGCGCAGCTCCCAGGATTTCAAGGAAGGCGTCGAGGCATTTCATGGCAAGCGAGCAGCCGTGTTCAAAGGCGAATGACAGATCCTGCGCAAGCGATGCCGGTGCAGCAGCGAAGCTCCTGCACCACCCTCGTTTCGCCAGTGCATGTTTGAGTCTGTTTCTCCCTGATAACTATAAAAATCGGAGTCACTGTCATGGCAACAATCGACACCAGCACCACGACGCATTCAACCGGCGCGCCGCCGGACGCGGCCGCCGCGGGTTATCTGCCGGCCCGCAAGGCTTTGCTGGCCGGCTTCGCTTCGACCTTCGGCTGGGCGCTGGACCTGTTTGACCTGTTCATCCTGCTGTACGTGGCGCCCATCATTGGCCGACTGTTTTTCCCGTCGGACACGCCCACCCTTTCTCTGGCCGCCGTCTACGCATCGTTTGCCGTGGCGCTGCTGGTGCGTCCACTGGGCTCGGCGATCTTCGGTGCCTATGCAGACAAGCACGGACGCAAGCGTGCGCTGATGGTGTCGATGGTGGGCGTCGGAATTTCCACGGCGCTGTTCGGCGTGCTACCAACCCTGGCCCAGGTGGGCGTCATTGCGCCGGTGCTGTTTCTGATCCTGCGAATCGTCCAGGGGATTTTCGTCGGTGGCATCGTGGCCTCGACTCACACCATTGGCACCGAATCCATCTCGCCGCGCTACCGGGGCCTGATGTCCGGCCTGATCGGCGGGGCCGGGGCCGGCATGGGTTCGTTGCTGGCATCGTTCGCCTACCTGGTGCTTTCCGAAGTTTTTCCCGGCGCCGAGTTCGATGTGTGGGGCTGGCGCTGCATGTTTTTCTGCGGGCTGATCAGCACCGTCTTCGGCCTGCTGATGTTTCGCTTCCTGGAAGAGACGCCGGTATGGCGCCAACTGCAGGAAACCCGCAAGAACACCCCGGCGAAACCGGCGCAGTCGCCGCTCAAGCGCCTGTTCGGCATGGAATACCGCAAGGTGATGCTGATCAATCTGCTGATCACCTTCGGTGGCGGCGCCACCTATTACCTGGCCTGCGGTTATCTGCCGACGCTGCTCAATGTGGTCGCCAAAGTGCCGCACACGCAGACGTCACAGCTGTTGATGTACGGCTCGCTGGCCACCATCGTCGGCTCACTCGTGTTCGGCTATGTCAGCGACCTGATCGGGCGTAAAAAGACCTTCATTGTCCTGGGCGTGCTTAATCTGGTCAGCCTGCCGCTGATGTTTCTTCACGTCGCCGAACCCGGCTCGCTGCTGCGAACCGCGCTGTATTGCTCGGGTATCGCTTTCATGGGTGGGGCGATCATTGCGCCGATCCTGATCTTCCTCAACGAACGTTTCGCCACCGAGCTGCGCGCCAGCGGCACCGGGCTGTCCTGGAATATCGGCTTCGCCCTGGGAGGGACCATGCCGACCTTCGTTTCCCTGGCCAGCAGCAGCCCGGCGCAGATCCCGCAGGTGCTGGCAATTTTCGCCGTGGTGCTGTCGCTGATCTATCTGGTCGGCAGCCTGGTGGTGCCGGAAACCAAGGGCAACTTTAATTGATGGCTGGCGAATCCGGCAACGCCAGAACGAAGTCGCTGATCAGCTGCAAGGTCTGCTCAGTGGCCTCACGTTGGGGAAAGTGCTGGCAATCGTCCAGCAGGACACAGCGACACAATGCACCCACATGACGTTCGATGACCGCCAACTGCTCGGCCGTGGCGTATTGATCGTCACGGCCCTGGATAACCAGCAAGGGCCGTTTAACGTCCTTGAGCCGCACCACCAGCGGAGCAAGACTGAAATCCGTGTGCAGCCAACTGTCGCTCCAGCCATGGAATGCACCGGTTGCGTTATCACCATGGTGACGCGTCAGTTGCTCCCGCAGTGGACCTGTATGCCACAACTCCGTCGTCTGGCGCACGCCCGCGAGGGTTTGCGCTTCAACCAGCACGTGGGGCGCCAGGGCGATGCTGCCCCGCACGCGGGGATCATTGCGCGCGGCGTAAAACAACACAATGGACGCCCCGTCGCTGTGGCCCAGCAAAACCACATCATGCAGCGCCAGTTCATCCAGCAGACGGGCCAGTTCCGCCGGACCGTCATGCCCCAGATAGTCAAGGCCGCGAGGCAGCGTCACCGGACTGGAGCGACCGTAACCCTGGCGACTGTAGACCAGCACGCCGCAACCCGTGGTGCTGCGCAACCGTTCCGGGAAGTCACGCCACTGAGCGGCGCAACCCAGGCCTTCGTGCAGCAGCACCAGGGTCGGTCGTCCGGCGAGGGTTCCCGGAAGGTGTCGGTATTCAAGGTCGATCTCGCCGAGTGCGAGGCGCCCAGTATTCGCAATGGATTTACAAGTCATAAGGGGACTGACGCTAAACAAACAAGACCTGAAGATTACCCCAGTCGCTTTGGATCAGGTGAACCGGCATGCACCATATGGATGTGCAGGTCATTGAGCGGAAGATCGCCCTGCCCACCAAATCTGTCTGGACGCGAGACTTGGTCTACGGGATATTGAACCCTCGGCCGGGCTGTTGATCTGCGATGATACAGCGCGCAAAACAACGTCGTGCCAGACAGAACAACGACTGCCCTACTCCTTCGGGGCAGCCGCACAATAACAGCCGCTTCAAGCGAGCGAGGGAGTTACCCAATGTCGATTGCCCAACGAGTGTTTCACGGAAAGTTTGGCCGTGTCGCGTTGCTCAACATGGACCGGGCCTTGGTGACTCACACCCATTCCGAATGCCACGTGCTGCTCAAGGTTTCCGGGGAGGACACCTACTTCAATGTCAATGGACGCCGAGTCCCATTAGCGGATCGCAGCGCAGTGCTGGTCAATGCCTGGGAACCACATTTCTATGACCCGCAGCCCGGGGCCGGCAATACGTTGATTCTGGCGCTGTACATCGAACCGGCGTGGCTGGCCACCGCCCAGCAGTCGCTGGCGCTGAGCGCACGCCCGGACTTCTTCCCGCATCCGTGCATTGACCTGTCGCTGCAGATCCGCAAGCTGGCCGATATCCTGATTGCCGAGATGCACGGCTACGGGTTGGTGCCCAAGGAACGCATCGAGTTCCTGCTGTTCGATTTCCTGATCCAGTTGATCGAAGACTTTTCCCAGTGGCGGCAACTATGGCGCCAGGGTGCCCCGAGCCATGGCGAGTTTCGCGATGCACGCATTCGCCGTGGCACGGCCTACTTGCTGGAACATCTTGAAGAACCCGACCTGATCGACAATGCGGCGCGGGCCAGTGGATTGTCCAGAGCGCACTTCTTCGCACTGTTCAAGAAAGACACCGGCATGACGCCGACCCTTATGGTCAACGACGCCCGCATGCGCCGCGCGTTCACCTGGCTGGAGCGCGAGCGCAGCGGCACCCTCGGGCTGCTGTCGGACAGTCTCGGGTTCTCTGAGCAGGGCCATTTCACCCGCTTCTTTCGCCAGCACATCGGCGCCTCACCGAGCCAGTACCAGCGTGTAGTAGACAGCTACGCCAGCAGTTGATCTGCCCAGCCCGTTACGATGCGCGTTCCAGCATTCACCACTCCTGTTAGTGAGACTCAGTACCCGGGGAGTATTTATCCCTGCAAGGTGGGCAATCATCATGGTTTCTCCCTACCCACAGCGGAGCAACGACATGCGTATTGGAATTATTGGAGCAGGCTTCATCGGGCGTGCAGTGGCGCAATTGGTTATCGCGGCAGGACACGAGGCGATGCTCAGCAACTCCCGTGGGCCACAGACGCTGAGCAGCGTGGTCGGTGACATCCCTGGCAGTCAGGCGGGCACTATCGAGGACACGGCAAATTTTGGCGAAGTTGTACTCGTGGCCATTCCCTTTGAGCAATACCGAAGCATTCCAGCCGACCGGCTAAAGGACAAAATCGTCCTGGATGCCAACAACTACTACCCGGACCGCGACGGTCACATCGCCACTCTGGACCGCTTCGAAACCACCACCAGCCGCCTGTTTGCCGAGCATCTGCACCACTCTCGCGTGGTCAAGGTGTTCAATGCGATCCTCGCGGATGACCTGCTACAGCACTCACGCCCGAAAGCAACGCCAGACCGACGCGCACTGCCAGTAGCGGCAGATGATCCGGCGGCAAAAGCGCTGGTGATCACCTTGCTCGACGACATTGGATTCGACGCGGTAGACGCCGGTAGCCTGGATGAAAGCTGGCGATTCGAACGCGCCAAACCCGCCTATTGCATAGCGCTGAATAAGGAGGGCCTGAAGGTTGCCCTGGCTGCGGCCCAGCGGCAGGTTGAACTGCCCCACGGATCGTGGCGTCACTGAAGATCGGAACTCGACGGGATCAAGAGAGCACCACCTGGCATCGGCAGAAGTGATCGCCAGGTTCGTGTTTTGTTCCGCGCTGTGGCGATGAGCGCGGCGCTACGAGAAAACGGCGCAACAGCGTTCACATCCGGGCTGCCAAACCTTCGTCAGATCAGGCTTCAGCCGCCCGCTGAACTTGCGGGACGGCTCAGAAGTGCACTGCAGCCCCCTCGATAGCTGACACCAATCACTCACGCAATGACCCGCGCATACACTGACCTGTCCACATTGCCACCGGACAGGATTACACCGACCCTGCGCCCCCGCATTGTTTCGCGTTCCTGAATGAGTGCTGCAAGGGGTGCCGCGCCGGCACCTTCAGCGAGGTTATGGGTATCGGAATAATAGATGCGCATGGCATCGCAGATCTGCGCATCGCTGACCGATACGATCCGCGACGCTCCTGCCGCGTAGACGGCAAAAGCCTCGGGGACTGGTTTGCGTACGGCCAGACCATCAGCGAAGGTATCTGCCGAGGCAGTCTCGCGTATGGCTCCAGCATCAAACGACAGCTTTGCAGCGGCTGCCTCAGTGGACACTACACCCACCACCTGAGTCTTGAGGCCCAGTGCATCGCGGGCGGCGATCACCCCGCAAATCCCCGAGCCACAGCCAATGGGCACATAGACGGTGTCCAGGTCTGGCGCTGCCTTGAACAGCTCCAGCGCATAAGTGGCGACACCTTTGACCAGCTCGGTATGGAATGGCGGCACCAGAAAAAGACCATGCACTTGCGACAGGCGCAAAGCCTCTTCACGAGCCTCATCAAAATCGCGGCCATACTCCACCACTTCACCGCCAAAGCCGCGCATGGCGTTGTTCTTTTCCGGGGAATTGCCTTGCGGCACGACAATCAACGCCCGCAAGCCCAGCGCGGCTGCGGCCAGCGCGATGCTTTGGCCATGATTGCCGCGAGTGGCGCTGACGATGCCTTTCGCATCTGGATGCTCGCGCCTGAGCCAGTGCATGAAGGTAATGCCGCCTCGTACTTTGAAAGCGCCTGTAGGTGTGTGATTTTCATGCTTGATCCACACCTTGCAATCCAACCGTTCAGCCAGCAACGGCCAGGCGTATTGGGCAGTCGCGGGCATCACCTGGTAGACCAGACGAGCTGCCTGTTCGATATCATCAAGCGTGATTCTGTGCATGATTTGCGCTCCGAAGGTTTCGCCCAGTCTAGAGACGCGTGCAGCCGTTTGGCTTTCAGAAAACTGACCTGACTTCTACGCCCCCTCTTCGTTACTATGAAACTCATGAGCCCTCGCAATCGCCCACCGTCATCACAGCTGCCTGAATCGATCCGCCGGGTCGAAACAGGGCCGTGGATGATCGAACTGCTCCCTGGCAGCCCCTACGCGACCCGATATGTATCGTCTAGGGCGGCGATTGGCTTCGCCTTCGACAGCCAACGAGGCCTGCACGCTATCGGCAGCGACCGGGTGCTGCCCTTCACCGCTGTACCCAACGGCCTGGCGTTCGTCCCGGCTGGCTGTGACGTGTTGTCCGAATCCCCTCAGGGTGGAGAATACTTGCTGGTGATCCGCACCGACGGTATCGCGCTGGCGGGTGATCGCGCATTCAACAATCGCATCGATCCACAGGCGACCAGGCTCGCATCGCGCATGCGCAACGCATTGTTACAGGCCTCGGTGGCGGATGACTGGGAAAGCTGGGCACTTGCATTGGTAGAACGGGCGCGCAGCCACGACGCATTGCCGATGCCACACACTGGCTCGATAACTGGCGGCCGGATGCGCCTGCTCGATGAGTTCATTGACGCGATGCTTGGCGGACCGCTGGGTGTAAAAGCAATGGCGCAGCTGCTTGGATTGTCCGAAGGGTATTTCATGCGCGCATTCAAGGTCGCCACCGGCAAAAGCCCCCACGCTTATCTGATCGACCGACGCCTCGCCAAAGCCCGTGCTCTGATGCGCGACTCCACCGCCACCCTATCGGACATCGCCCTCACCTGCGGCTTCAACTCCCAGGCCCATATGACGACTGTTTTCAGGCATCGGCTTGGCGTGAGTCCTGCACAGTTGCGTCGAGGTTGTACAAATGCGTCAACTTGACTTTGCACTCCCTCGGTAAAAGGTAAATGGGATATCTTGCTGAGCAGTGGATCCGCTCAATACTTTAGGGAATTCAATGCTGAGTTCACTTGTAGCAAATGGTCAGTCACTTACGACTGACCAATCCGACCTGATGGTGCCGTGGTGGAGCTTTACCAAGACAGTCCTGGCCGTGACCACCCTGTCATTGGTGCGTGATGGACAGGTCGGATTGGACACCCCGATTCTTGATCAACCTTTCACATTGCGCCAGCTACTGCGGCACGAGGCAGGTCTCGGCGATTATGGCGAACTCGCGGAGTATCACGCCGCCGTTGCTAACGGAGAGTCAGCCTGGTCGGAAAGTGAAATGATGCAACGCCTTGACGGTTGTCGACTTCGATACAGCCCCGGAACCAGTTGGCGCTACTCCAATGTTGGTTACATGCTCATAGGGAGGCTTATTGAAAGGGTGACTGATCTGACGCTTGAACAGGCGGTGACTCAACGTGCTTTAAGCCCTTTGGGCATTTCGAGCGTTTGCTTCGCTAAAACGCGGGCAGACTTACAACAGACCCACCTTGGAAATACATCAACTTATGACCCCGCCTGGGTCTATCACGGCTTGCTGATCGGCCCCATTTCGCAAGCGGCGCTATTCCTGGATCGCCTGTTCTGCGGAGACTTTCTCCCAACGGGTTTGCTCCAGGAAATGCAGACAGCACGAACATTGGGTGGCCCGATTCCCGGACGCCCATGGATCAGCCCTGGATATGGCCTTGGTGTGATGCAAGGTGTGATAGAAGGCGGTGTGTCCCTATGTGGTCACACAGGCTGCGGGCCTGGCAGCGTCATTGCCGTATACCGTATCTGCGACGGCGACGCATCGGCTTGTTGCGCTGTTTTTGAGACAGGTGTCAGTGAAGGCGCCGTCGAAGCCCTGGTGGTTCAACAGCTGCAACGGAACCTTGCGACACGGGACATCGGGCACCTGAGTGCTTTCGGCGCCCGCCCTGATTAGTCAGCTACCGCGGCTTCTACTCTCAGCATCACTGCACCGGCAGCTCGCGCAACTCACCACCCTCTTGCTTCAGACGTTCCAGATATGCGGCGGCGTCCAGCAGCTGATAAGGAAAGTAGAGACCTGGCGGGGTTGGCGGTTGGCCGTCCAGCCCCAGCAGTCGCTCCAGGATCATTGCCACGCTGAAGCCGGTCAGCGGTGCAGCGCCGGCCGGGTGGACAACGGCATGCCGGGTGCGCAGCGGTTCGCCCTTCAGGTCCTCGCCAGCGAGTTCGATGATGATCTCGGTCGACATCGGCCCGCCCTGGCGTCGGGTCGAGCTCATTCCGATGGCCAGGTTGAACTGGACATTGGGCGCACCCGTCGCGGCCCCCAGACCGACCACGTCGATGGACGAAAAGCCCGAGGCTTCGATTTGCGTTCCATCCACCGCGTGGAAGCTGACTTTGGAGTCCTCCCCTTCGCGCCAGACGTAGACTCCATTGCGCCGTGTCAGCGCGGCCGGGAGCATTCTGTTCAGGTGTTCGAAATCGGTGGCGACAGTCGGGCCCCCGGTATCCTGCTCGTCTACGAACGCGTTGATGCTGATGTCGTGTATGCGGCCGAATGCCCCGGCAACGCTCAGCGTCGACACCGTCGTCGCGCCCACCATCCATTCGTAACCGAGGACGATAGGCGCGGCGTCAGGCCTGTGTATGTAGGTCGCGATTTCCGGCGCGATCTCGAAAACGCCAGAAGAGATGCTCAGGTGCGGCACACCGCACTTTTGCGCGTAACGCAGCCCGGCAAGAGCGTGGTCCATGTAGAAGACCACGACGCCGCTGACTTGGCGATCGCCAAGGCCCAGATCCTCGGCGGTGGGGTCAATCACCACGCCCTGCGCTCCACCCATTTGTTCTGCCGCCCGCTGAGCCTTGGCCAGATCACGGCCGCCAATTAGCAGCGGGACGTCGGGATGGGCGGCGCGCAGTGCCCGGGCAGTGTGGTGGCCAATGGCGCCAGAGCCACCCATTAACAGGATAGGATTAAGTGACATTGTATGTTCTCCTTGTTTTTCCAGTTACAACCTACTATTGGTAGGAACACTAACACGGGCATCGCACCTCGTAACCTACCATTGGTAGGTTTTATCATTCTGGAAACGATAACGTGCAACAAGACACTGAGTACCCCGCCACACATTCATCTACGCGCCGGCTTTCGAAAGCCGATCGGCGGCGTCAGTTGCTGGATACCGCATTACTGATCGTGCGCGAGGAAGACGCCGACCGGTTGACCCTGGGGCATCTGGCCGTCCGCGCAGGCGTGTCCAAACCGGTGGTCTACGACCATTTCGGCACGCGATCGGCTCTGTTGATCGAGCTCTACAAGTGGATTGATGCCGAGCGGGTCAGCGCCTTCCGTGACGCCATGTCCGCGACCACACGGAGTCTGGAGGAGACTGCCCTGGTCCTGGCCAGCGCCTACATCCAGTGCGCGGCAGACAACACCGACGAATTCTATGCAGTAGGCGCGGCTCTGGCAGGCAGCAACGAGAAGGCAGCGGTTTTTCAGGAGCTATTGGATAACTGCGTGCAGATGTTCATGACCGTGCTTAAACCTCACACAGCCCTGACAGCGGCCGAACTGGAGCGACGCTGTACCGGCCTGGTCGGCGCGGGGGAAGCGCTTTCGGGCGCACTGGTACGGGGCCGGCATGGTATGGATGAGGTGACCGACGCTTTCGCTTCGCTGATCCGCGGCGCTTTACAGGGCGCTGACTAAGGTTGGTGCGTGGTTAAAGCAGGACCGACCTTTAAGATTTGAATCTCCGACGCGTATTTTCCATTCTTCAACCCAAGGCCGACTTTTCCAACAGGATCGGTCAAACGCGGACATTTTCGTCTCCGGGGTGATTCGAGGAGGACCGAGGCAGCGCATGACTCGTCGCGTGCTTCCAGAGAGGCTCGAAAGCCATCGAGATTTAACACATTTCGATAATCTGGCGGGATCATCCAGGCGCTTGAAACTCAGTTCGCTAGCTGCCTAATTCGGCGATCAGGTGGGTTACCAGAGCCCGCACCTTGGCCGAAGGCTTGGGGCCGGACGGAAATACCGCAAACGCCTTTAAAGGCTCGAGTTCGTAGTCCGGCAACACGTGCACAAGGCGGCCGTCGTGTCGCTCTTGTGCTGACATGATAGTTGTCACATTGGCTATGCCAAGACCCGCCACTGCAGCAGCCAGAATGCCTGGCGCTGCATCGATCCTGACTCTTCCGCGCAACGTCACAACCTGCTCCGTGCCTGCCTTGAACAGTTTTAATGTGCTTTTCTCCGGAAAGCTTTGTTCGTGCAAGAGTGCGTCGTGAAACTCCAGCTCTTCAGGCGCTTTTGGCGCCCCTCTCTTGGTGAGGTATGCCGGCGACGCGACTAACATTCGCGCCACTGAAGCAATTTGCCGAGCTCCGAATGTGGAATCCTCAAGCGTGCCCATTCGGATTGCCATGTCGACTCCAGCTGCCACCAGGTTCTGCCGCTCATCTCGCATGGTGATTTCGACTCGCAGATCAGGGTAACGCTCGAGGAAACCGGGCAAGACGGGAATGACTGCTCGGGTACCGTACATCAGAGGTACCGCAAGGCGAATGGTGCCACGCAGGGAATCGATTCCTCGAGCCGCATCTTCAGCGTCCTCCAGGTCGGCAGCAGCCTGGCGAGCCCTCTCCAGAAACGCAGCGCCTGCTTCCGTGAGTGCCACATTCCGGGTCGTGCGCAGCAAGAGCTTCACACCCAGACGAGTTTCCAGTCCCGTGACGATACGAGAGGTCGATGGCTGTGAAAGCCCTAGCTTTTGAGCGGCACGGGAGAAGCTTCCCGACTCCGCGACACGGGTGAAAACCTCGATCTCAAGCCAACGATCAGTCATTCATATTCCAAATAAGTGTTCTGCGAAACGACGGCATTATTTTGTATTGAGAAAGAGTTTAACGTGATCTCGTCACCCAACAAGCCTGACGGAGCACATTCGTGATCCTGAAGGTTATCGAGCACCTGCAGCTTGATTTAACAGCCAACATCACTGTGTGAGGAAAACTATGTCCATCAAAATCTACGGCGATCCAGGTTCGGGTAGCCTGCGTCGCGTCATTGCCGCTGCTGCGATCATGGGCGTCGATGTCGAACGTATGAATGTCGATCTGTTCAAGGGTGAAAGTCGTACCCCCGAGTTTCTGAAGCTGAACCCGCACGGCCTCACTCCCGTGCTTCAAGACGGCGATACCGTCCTCTGGGAAGCGTCAGCCATTAATTTGTACCTTGCCGAGAAAGCCAACTCCAACCTGCTTGGACGGACTCAGTCAGAGAAGCTGGAGGTCCTGCAATGGATGTTCTGGTCGGGTGAGCAATGGCGGATATTCTCCACTCTTCTTTTCAATGAGTGGGCGGGCGCAGCGTTCATGGGCAAGCCTGAGACCGAGGCGATCGTCCAGTTGGCGATGACCAATATTCGCAACGCTGCACACGTTCTGGATTCCCATCTCACGACCCGAAAATTCATCGTCGGTGATGCGTTGACCCTCGCAGACATTGATATCGCAGCACCTTTTTCGCAGTACAAGCGGACTGGAGCACCTTTCGAAGAGTTCCCGAACCTGGTCGCCTGGCAACAGCGTCTGCTCGATTCCGTCCCAGCATGGGCTGCTACTCGTGATGAGGTAGAAAAGCGGATGGTTGGAGTGCTCAGCACCGTAAGCTGATCGATGCACGGCTAAATCAGTCTGAAGACCACAGACCAGGACACGCTCGACACCGTGTTGTCATTGCTTTGCCGTAGACAAGCCCCCGGACTCTGGCAAGCCAGGGGGCTCTGTTTGACATAGCACCCGAGATGCGCATTCCTGACTCAACGCGGACAGTCAACCGCCTACGACGGCCGCAATCGGCCGATTCTGTTGAAAAAGTCGGAATTTCAGGCTGGCAGAGGTCGACGTTGGTCCTCACTTCAGAACCTGGTCACCACGTTGCGTGGTTTTTTGGTTCTGCGTTGATCGTTGCAGCTTGGTCGGCGGGTTGATTTGAGGGTTTTTGCTGATTCCGGGCGTACCTATCCCGTGGCCGGTGGGCCTTGTGAGGTCAGTTTCGCCAGTCGTCTTAGATTCTGTACCGCAGCCGCCAAGGTGAATTCGTCGTTCGCACCGGTCATTCCTCGTAGTCGCAACCGATCCAGTTTCAGGATTTGCTTGAGATGAGCGAACAACATTTCGACCTTCTTACGCTCATGGCGAGAGCACACGTATTGAGGTGTCTTGGCGATGCGCCGCGCAACTTCGCGCGCTCTCTCATGGATGCTACGGGCGATTTTTCGGAACGAGGTATTTGGGCAGCATTGCTCTTTCATTGAGCAAGTAGCGCAGTCGGTTTGCCGGGATCGAAAAATGATGGTGTCGGCTTTCGTGACATGTGAGCGCTGGTTCTTGAAGGCCCGCCACTCGCTACGCAACGCGTGTCCCGTAGGGCAACGATATTCCTGCGCCTCTTCATTCCATTGAAAATCGCTGATCGAGAGGCTGTCGTTCTTGCGCTCGGTTTTGTCCCAAACCGGCACATGTGGCTCGATGTCTTTTTCGTCCACCATCCAGGCCAACATCGGTGCGGTTCCATAAGCGGTATCGCCGATGAGCCGATCCGGCTTGATGTCGAACTGTTCTTCGACCCGCTCGATCATGGTCTTGGTGCCTCGACCTCGGCGGTTCGATGCGCTGGAGTCGGCTCCACGTCCATGATCACGCCATGTTCGACATCAATCAGATAGTTCGTCGAGTAAGCGAAGAACGCTGGACCTCCTGGCGCAGCGGTCCAACGTGCAAGTGGATCGGTCAGCGACAGACGCTTGGGCAGTGCTTCGGCCAAAGCTTCTTCATCCAGCGCTTCAAGGTACTCACGCACGGCGCGAGTACTGAGCGACGGATCGCGCCAGTTGATTTCATCATCGCTAGATACGCCGCGTTGCCGACTTGCATCAGCCTTGATAACGCTGGCGTCCACAGCAAAACCTTCGCCCTTCACCAGACCTGCGTCCATGCACCGACGCAGCACCTCGTTGAACAGCCAGCGAAACAGTGAGCTGTCGCGAAAACGACCGTGCCGATTCTTGGAAAACGTAGAGTGATTGGGGACTTCGTCTTCAAGACTCAAACGGCAGAACCAGCGATATGCCAGGTTCAAATGAGCCTCTTCGCACAACCGGCGTTCGGAGCGAATGCCGTAGCAGTAGCCCACCACCAACAGGCGAATCATCAGTTCGGGATCAATCGATGGGCGCCCGATTGGGCTATAAAAATCGGCGAGATAAAGGCGCAGATCGCTTAGATCCAGGCATCGATCAATGCTGCGCAGGAGGTGATTGGCTGGGATGTGATCTTCAATGTTGAACGAGTAAAACAGTCTCTCTTGTCCGCTCGACAATTGTCCCATCATGCTGCGAGTCCTCCCGCTGGCCGATGACCTGATTTTGCCGCAGGCCAGGCAGGAGATCTACTTTTTCAACAGAATCGGTCAATTGCAGCCATTCACAATACGCAGCAATCGTCTTACTCGACTTGGCCACGTCCTTCCTTGGATCTTTGGCGAAAAACAGCTTCTTAAAAGCTGTAGCGGGCAGTCAGTTTCAAATTACGTGGGTCGCCGTAGATGTCATACGGGCTATAGGCTCCATTGGCCACGCTGCTGTAGTAGGTACGGTCGAACAGGTTGTTTACGTTGAGCTGAAGATCGAGTTGCTCGCTGGCCTTGTAGCCAGCCACCAGACCCACCACCGTGTACGAGCCCTGCTGGTTTTTCCAGGCAGTGGCACCGGTGCCCCCCGAGGTACGGATGCGGCTCTGCTGGTAGAGATCACCGCCAATACGCCAGCGCTGCAGCTCATCGGGCAGGTTGTAGATCGTGGCCAGCTTGAACAGCTGACGCGGTTTCTTGCGGTCGAAGTCTTCGCCTTCCAGGGCTGTATTGGCGTCGCTGACGTATTGGGTCTGGGTGTAGGTGTATCCGGCAGCCAGTTGCCAGTTGTCGGTCAGGGCGCCCTGGATTTCCAGGTCAATGCCCTTGCTGCGCACCAAGCCGGCAGCCTCGTAGCACGCACTAGCGGCGCCTGAACCGCAACCTTTGGAATCAGGCAAATCCTGGGCGCGATTCTTCTGGTCGATCTGAAAAACAGCCATGCTGGCGTTCAGCGCGCCATCAAAGTATTCGCCTTTGATGCCTACTTCGTAGTTCTCACCCACTACCGGGGCGATGACTTTCCTGTCGAGGCCTTTGCTGGTCTGCGGCTTGAAGATATCGGTGTAGCTGACATAGACCGAGTGATTGTCGTCCAGGTCGTAGACCAGGCCGGCATAGCGGGTCAGATTGCGAGTGACCTTGAAGTTGGCTTCACTGCTTGCTTTGTCTTCGAATTCGTACCAGTCCAGACGTCCGCCGAGAATGAGCGACAGTGGCTCGCTCAAGCGCAGACGGGTGCTGGCATAGAAGCTGTCCTGAGTGGTGGTCTCGGGAAGGCCGTTATCGCCAGTGACGTAATACGGTTTGTCATGATCACGTGGATTCCACTCGAAAAGATTGATGCCAGCGTCGATGAAATCGCTCCAGGCGTCGCCGGAACGATAATCCAGCTCGCGCCTGCTTACGCCCAGCGTCAGGTCATGCTCTTGACCGAGCATCTGGAAGGGACCGCTGAGTGCCAGGTCGTAGCCTGTTTCCTTCTGCTCCATGGCTTCCGTCCACAGATAGTGGCTATCGTATGCCCATACCGATGAGGCCAGCACGTCGGTGTCGGTCTTCGTCTGCATCGCTGCCAGGCGCAGCGTCCAGTCGTTGGCGAAGCCGTGCTCCAGCGTCGCGAAATAACCCGTGGTGCGATTGTCCGAGTATTCCCAGTCATTCCCTAGGAAAGTGTCGCGTGGCAGCCCTAGATGGCCACCGCCACGGGCCATGGGCAAACCGCCCCAGATATAGTTGGTATGGTTCTTCTGCCGGTAGGCACCGAGGGTCAGGGTGGTGCTTTCGCTCAAGTCGACATCGACCACGCCATAGAACAGCTCAGCGTCGCTCTCCACCGAGTCCCGGAAGCTTTTGGCGTCCTGTCCCGAGATCACGGTACGGCCGCGCAGGGTGCCGTTTTCATTGAGCGGGCCTCCCACGTCCAGCGTGCTGCTGTAATCATCCCAACTACCAGCACTGCCGGTGAGCGTACCCTGGAATTTATGGGTCGGGCGCTTGCGCACTAGGTTGATGGCGCCAGCGGGGTTGCCGGCGCCCTGGGTCAGTCCGGCGGCGCCGCGAACGATCTCGACCCGGTCATACATGGCCAGGTTGGCTTCTCCGCTGGGCAGGTAGGTCAGGAAGCTGGTGGGGAAACCGTCGTACATGATGTTGTCGATGTCGAAACCGCGTGCGCTGAAAGTCGGCCGCCCAACCCCACCGGAGTTGTTGAGGAAAATTCCCGGCGCGCTTTTGGCGACATCGCTGATGCTGGTCATGGCCTTGTCGTCCATACGCTTACGCGTAATCACGCTGACCGACTGCGGCGTTTCGCGCAAGCTCAAGGGCAGCTTGGTGGCCGTCTGCATCGTCCCGGTGGTGTAGGAACCACTGTTCTCGGTCATTTCGCTCATCCCCTGGCCCATGATTGCGGTCTCCCCCAATTGCAGGATGCTGCTCGATTCGGGAGCCTTCTCCAACATAACAGTGCTCCCACCTGTAGACCGCCAGGTCAAGCCGCTGCCTGCCAACACTTCAGCCAGTGCGGCCTCTGCCTCTTTAGAACCGACTACTCCAGAGCTGTTCTTGCCTGATACCAAAGTGCCATCGAAAATCACCTGTAAACCGCTTTGAGCCGCAAGGCGGTTCAGCGCGCTCGCCAAGGGTTGCGGTGCGATGTTGAACTGGTGAGGATCGGCAGCCACCAGGTCGGATATCAGCACGCACAGCAGGGTAAGCGGGGCTACGGATAAAGATTTGATGCGCGAAACTGTAGACAGCGGATGGTGCATCGGTGATCTCCCTAAATACGAAGAATTATCATTCTAGGTAGGGAAGACGGGCGACACGCCAACAACCGTAAAAATAGTTAAGTCTTGGGTGAGACCACCAGTAGGTAGTTCGTGTAGCGCTCGATCTTGAGGGGAAAGACTTTCTCCAGCGTCACCAAGCCCTCGTCCAAGTGATCGAGTTGAAAGGTACCGCTGACCTTGAGTGCGCCCAGGCTCGTATCCCGTATCATTACAATTCCCGGACGATAGCGTTCGACCTGCTCAAGCACCTGCGAAAGCGGCGTCAGCTCAAATACCAAGCGGCCCTGCTCCCAAGCCAGCATCTTGTCTACATCCACACCCTGCGTCGCGCCTAGGCCGTCGGCACGCCCGCTAACGGTCTCGCCAGCGCCGAGCGTCACCGTTTCAGGTCCTTCGGTGACGGCCACACGTCCTCGACGCACCGTGACATCGACTTGTTCGCCTTCACGGCGCACCGCGTAGATCGTGCCCAGGGCAGTCGCGTTCAAGGTACCCGCCTGCACACTGAAGGGGCGCTGCGAGTCCGGCGTTACATTAAACAGGGCCTCACCCTTGCGCAGGGTAATGCGCCGCCCATCGGCAGTGAGATTCACATCAACGGCGCTGTGGGCATTCAAGGTGATGTGAGAACCATCAGCAAGGACGATCTGTCGACGCTCACCGGTGCCAGTGTAATAGTCCGCATCCAATGCCATTCGGTGCACCCATGCCAAGCCGAGCCCGAGCACCAACGACGCCGCGATGCCCATCGTCCAAATTCGACGTGAAGGCGGCCGTGCGGAGGCACGAGGCTCAGCCAGATGCCCACTTAAACACCACACCCGCCGCGCTTCGACAAAAGCCCGCTGATGCTCCGGTGTCTGCTCGCACCAAGCCCGCGCCGCAACCCGATCAGATGGCAGCGCCGAGCCCGAGGTGAGGCGAATCACCCAAGCGTGGGCAGTGCGCTGAACCTCGCTAAAGGACTGGGTAGTATCGGGTTGATCGTGCATACCGGCTATCGTTGCAGGCATTGGCTGAGAAAGTCGAGCGCAATAGCTAATTGTTTTTCCACCGTACTTATCGATACCTGCAGTTGCAAGGCCACTTCTTTGTGGGGAAGGTTTCGCAGCCGACACAGCGTAAATATCTGCTGGCACTGGGCGGGTAAACGGTGCAAGGCGTGGGCCATTGCCGCGAGATCTTGTTGCCCGACCACGATATCGAACAGCGCCGGTCTTTCGCCCGTCACCTCGTAAAGGTAGGCGATACCTTCGTCGAGGTACTCTCGTGTTTGCCTGCTGCGCGCATGATCAATTGCCAAGTTCCGGGCAATTTTAAAGATAAAGCCGCGTAGATTGAGCACAGGTTTACGTGGCGGCTGGCGTAGCAGGCGTAGGTAGGTTTCCTGCGCCAGATCGGCAGCGGCTTCAGGATTGCGCAACTGGCGATTAAGAAACGAACGCAACTCGGTGGCATGGGCCCGGAAGGCCACCTCAAGCTCTTCGGTGGTCATGCTCGACATTTACAGAGATCACGCAGCGGGAAGCGCCACATTTTAATGATAACGCGTCGTATTAACAATGTTTTTGGAGCTGCCATTTTGAACGACCTGCAAATGAGAGTGGCTGCTGCTGGCCGCTTTCTGCCTGTAACGCAAGGCAGCTATCAACTCAAAGCCGACTGTCTTCCTTCGGTCAGACTGGCTCATCTGAGCCGAACTGAATACACGCATTGACATATCGGTAAATCTCGATATGATCTGGCTTATGGAATTGATCGAAATATTCAAAGCTCTCTCAAACCCTACACGCCTTGAAATCTTGAAAGGTTTGAAGGATCCCGCAAAGAACTTCCCTGCGCAGGATGAAGGTGACGTTCTCACGGTGGGCGTCTGCGTCAGTAGTATTCAAGAAGGTATCGGACTGTCGCAGTCAACGGTGTCTGGCTATCTTGCGACTTTGCAACGAGTGGGTTTGGTCGAAGTCAGACGCATCGGTCAGTGGACTTACTACAAGCGCAATGAAGCAACCATCAGTGCTCTTGCCCAGATCATAGGGAAAGAGCTGTAGTTTTATTTACCGCAGGATATCTAGATATCTCGATATCCCTATTTATGGATACGAGGATTTACAATGAAAGCGATGGTAGTTAAGTCATTTGGTGGCCCGGAATCGTTCGAACTTTGCGATGTGCCCAAGCCTGTGCCGGGCACGGGGCAAGTCTTGGTCCGGGTGTACGCAACCTCCATCAATCCATTGGATTACCAAGTCCGCCGCGGCGACTATCCCGAACTGGTGCAACTGCCGGCCATTACCGGCCACGATGTCTCGGGCGTTGTCGAAGAAGTCGGGCAGGGTGTGACGACCTTCGCATCTGGAGACGAAGTCTGGTACACCCCGCAAATATTTGACGGGCCAGGAAGTTATGCCGAGTACCACGTTGCTGCCGAAAGCATCATCGGCAAGAAGCCTCCTTCGCTAACCCATCTTGAGGCGGCAAGTCTGAGTCTGGTTGGCGGGACGGTATGGGAAGCACTGATTGTGCGTGCGACGCTCAGGGTGGGGGAAAGCATTCTGATACACGGCGGCGCGGGAGGAGTGGGGCATGTTGCGATCCAGTTGGCAAAAGCCATGGGAGCAAGAGTTTTCACGACCGTGCGCGAGGCAAACGCTGAGTTCGCACGAAGTATGGGGGCCGATGTGGTCATAGATTACGAAAAGGAGGATTACGTCGACGCCATCATTCGGGAAACGGGTGGCCGCGGAGTTGATGTTGTGTTCGACGCTATCGGCGGCAATACATTGTCGCGCAGCCCTGACGCGCTTGCACAGCTTGGCCGCGTGGTCTCGATCGTGGACATTGCACAGCCACAAAACGTAGTTCAGGCCTGGGGCAAGAACGCGAGTTATCACTTCGTTTTCACAAGACAGAACCGCGGCAAGCTCGATGAGCTGAGCGCATTGGTAGCGCGAGGGCAACTGCGACCACACGTTGGCGCCGTCTATTCGCTTGCCGATATTCCGCTCGCCCATGCTCGGCTGGAGAGTCGCAACAACGGTGTTCAAGGGAAAATCGCGATTGCAGTCGAGCCATCGCTCATATCGTAAGTGCTTACTTTTAAACGTTTAGTTCATTTCGAGGAATGCCATGATTTATGAAATTGCTTTGCTCCCCGTTCACAAAGAATGCATCGAGATGTTCAGAAGTGCATTTGCCGAGGTCGCTCCTTTGCTCACCCGTGCAGAGGGTTATTGCGGCCACCTACTAGCGCAAGGGATAGAAACTCCTGAGCAATTCAACTTGATCGTGCGATGGCAATCACTCGAGGATCACACGCCGGGCTTCGAAGAGAGTGAAGACCATCGGACGTTTATGATGGGCTTAGAGGACTACTTTTCGGAAGAACCGAGGGTCTATCATATCGAGGGGGCAGCTTTTTCTCCTGGCGAATATGATGATTCGAGCACCCCGTTAGCATAGGAATCTAGTGTCTTGAGAGTTTTGTGGCTTCAAGCAGTTAGCGGTGGTCGCAAATATGCGGGCCAGTAGTGGCTAATATGTAATGGTCGCGATTTGAGCTGACAGTGAGCTCAACAGATTCACATTCTTCTTGGCCTGCATTGCTTCCCCGGTGGCCGGCTGTGCCGAAGAGATCCTGCGGATTGAAGTGCTGCACCATCGAGATGGCCACGTGAGGATTTTTAAGGCGCTGGATACTCAACTACTTGAGCTTTGAAGCGGTTCGATCTCTAGTGCAAGCCTTCTTTGGGAGACGAAGAATCTGCTCGATGTCCGCTTCAGCCGATTGCTGCCGTTCCTAAAAGGCTGCTATCTACCCAAATCAGTCATGGGGCAGGCTCGGGGATAAGGTAGAGGCGGCCCCCGCAAAGTGTGGATACTTTCCGAAGTACTCGATCAGGAGTTCGGTGAGGACACGGATCTTTCGTGCTGGATGCTGACCGGGAGGGCGGACCAAATACGCGCCTGCGGGTGGCGGTGGGTAACTCGTCATGATGGGCACCAGTGCCTTCGAGGCGAGGCTGTCATGGGTGAGGCTATCGGGCAGGTAAGCGACCCCCAGCCCTGCTACGGCGGCGGCGACAAGCGCGACGCCGTTGTCGGCCTTGAATCGCCCCTGAGGACGAACCGAAATAACCTCGCCGCCATTCATAAACTGCCAGGCCTCAGTACTCTGCATCAGGGCTTGATGGGAGGCCAGTTCCTCCGGCCGTTGCGGTGAGCCATAGACCTTGATATAGCCTGGGCTCGCGACCAGCTGGACTACGACCGGGCCTACACATCTGCCGATAAGGTTTGAGTCAGGCAGGTATCCAACCCGTATGCCACAGTCATATCCCTCGGCAATCAGATCTACAAAGCGATCGCTGTAGCAGGTCTGGACAGTGAGCAGTGGGTGTCGGCGCGCCATCTCTGCTACCACCGGGGCGAAATGCGTCGGTCCGAAAGACAGCGGTGCGGCAACGCGCAGACGTCCACGCAGGGGCCCCGCGGGCAGAATTGCTTCCCGTGCTAATTCAATCTCGGCACACACCTTAGCAGCATGTTCGCGGAACGTAGCACCGGCTTCTGTCAGCGCTGCTCCACGGGTGGACCGTGTCAGCAGCTGCACTCCAAGCTCCGTTTCCAGGCGCGCCAGCCTGCGACTGACGATCGACTTGGATACGCCAAGCCGAAGCGCAGCAGGCGAAACACCTCCGGCATTGGCAACCTCAACAAATGTCTGTAGCTCTTCGATATCCAACTTGGCGTTCCCTTTATCGCGACACAGCTAGTCGAGCGATGCTACTACCGGTTCGCCTAGGGGAACAGCAATATGCCGCTCACAGGCAACGACGCCGCTGACGCATGGCTTGTTAACGGCCCGCCCCTTACTCGCAGCAGTGTCAGGTTCGTGATCGTCGCCTGAGCGAGTGCGATATCCATCCCAGCGCACGCGTGGATCACATCCATAACGAGGACTTGCTATGACGAGCGAAACGATCCGTAACCCCCACACCGACCAACTCCTGACGCCCGATAACTCGGCGTTTATCATCATCGACTACCAGCCGGTCCAGGTCTCCTCGATCCGCTCGATGCCGCGCGAGGAGCTGGTGTTCAACATCACAAGCGTCGCCAAAGCGGCGGTTAACTTCAATCTCCCCATCATCCACTCGACCGTCAACGTCGGCACCGGTCGCAACAAGCCGCCTATTGAGCAACTGCAAGACGTGCTCGGCCACTTGCCTACCTACGACCGCACCTCCATCAATAGCTGGGAGGACAGCGAATTCAAGCAGGCGGTTAAAGCTTGCGGGCGCCGCAAACTGATCATGACCGCGCTGTGGACCGAAGCCTGCTTGGCCTTCCCGGTACTCGACGCGATCCAAGAAGGCTATGAGGTCTATATTCCGGTCGATGCGGTCGGTGGAACCTCCGTTGCCGCGCACGAAGCAGCATTGCGCCGCATGGAGCAGGCGGGTGCGAAGCTGATCAGCCGCGTACAGATGTACTGCGAACTGCAGCGCGACTGGGCGCGTGAAGCCAGCGTTCCGGGTTTCATGGGCGTGTTCGATAACTTCGACGGCTTCAACGCCGAAAAAACGTTATCTAAATAGGAAAAGAGGCCCCGGCCTCGCTAACGAATGAAGGTGACAGTCAATGCGACCGTCACCGTCATTGCAGCAAGGCGTGCGCTTTCCAGCCTTGGGCTTGTATACCTGGCGAGTTCGAGCTGGGCGAGATAGCCACCGAGGGATACTAGAGCGACTAACCATTTTTGGCCGATGCTGTTGAAAAAGTCGGTTCTTCCAGACTGCCCGAATACTGACCGCTGAAAACGCCTTTTTTGCGCGCCGCTACGCGAAATCTGAGCCCGGAATCCTCTGCTCAATGTAAAGATTTCAATCTCAAACGCGTACTTTTCTACCGTGGAAACCATGGCCGACTTTTTCAACAGAATCGGCCAAAAGCGATCGTTGATCCGACGACCACCCGACGAAGTAATGTTTTTCCGTAAGCGCATCGCGAGCACGGCTTACCAGCAGCCGCAGTGAGACTAATGACTAGATCCTATGGCCCCCACTCAAGCAGCTAATCAAAATAGGGTTCCAGGACATCCTCAATCCAGGCCATGAAGGCTCGGACGCGCCGGGAAAGATTACGCCGATGCGCGACTACGAGTGACGCAGCGAGGGGCTCGGGTCGTAGATCGGGCAGAATTTCCACCAAATCGCCTTTTTTGATGTGGTTCGCGAGCGCCAGATACCCAGCCTGGATCAGTCCGATTCCCGCCAGCCCCGCAGCATGATAGGTCTGCACATTATTGACCTGCACAGCGCTTGGCAGAGCAACAGATGCATAACCATCACCCTCCGGATATTCCCATCCAGCTAGTCGGGTGCCAAGTGTTGGCGCGTAATGAACCATCTGATGACCTTGGCTGAGCAGATCGTTAAGTGTTTTCGGTATGCCGCACTGCGCTAAATAGTCGGGGCTCGCCGCGTTAATCATGCGCAACTTGCCAAGCGAGTGGGCAATAAGCGTGTCGTCCATGATCGGCCCGAGACGAATCACGCAATCGAACCCTTCCTGAACAAGATCGACCCGACGATCTGTGCTTGATAGTTCCAGCTCCAGATTCGGATTGGCCTTAAGGAGTTGCGGCAGAGCGGGAATCACGACGGTCTTTGCCAACTCAGTCGGCATATCAACACGCAGTCTCCCCCTCAAAGGTGCGCTGTTGTTCATGAACATTGAGTGCACGTCTTGAGCTTCAGCGAGCAGATCGAGTGCACGCGAATAGAAAGCGCGTCCGTCCTCAGTCAGTTGCACGCTGCGCGTCGTCCTGTGCAGGAGGGTAGCGCCCACCTCTTGCTCAAGCACGCGAATCACCGTCGACACTCGCCCTTTTTGAATCCCCAGGCTTTCAGCGGCACGCGTGAAACTCATCATTTCCGCAACGCGGGCAAAAATCAAAAGGGCCTGGAGATTTGGCATTGTTCACCATATAGATAACAGAGCGTTCAGAATTGCATAGTTTATAGCGCGTTTGGTACTCAGTAGAGTAGCTCCCATGTCGTCCGGAACTGATCACACAAGGGAGCACTCATGAACTCAACTTCTATGCCTATCCAAACTGTCATCGTTTTTCACTCCGGCTATGGCCACACAGCGCGCATGGCGGCCGCAGTCGCCGAAGGCGCAGGAACCTGTGCTGTATTGGTTGCAATCGACCCCGAGGGCAATATTTCCGATGATGCCTGGCAAACCCTCGCTGACGCAGATGCAATCGTCTTCGGCTCGCCGACATACATGGGCGGCCCTAGCTGGCAGTTTAAGAAATTCGCGGATGCCTCTTCCAAACCCTGGTTCGGAGGCGCATGGCAAAACAAAATTTTTGGCGGCTTTACCAACAGCGCGAGCATCAACGGCGACAAACTCAACACTCTTGAGTATTTCTTCCTGCTATCTGGGCAGCACGCCGGAATCTGGGTCGGCCTTGATATCAAGCCAGCGAACGTCAAGGCGTCGCAACGCGACGATTTGAACCGCATGGGCTCCTATATCGCGCCCATGGCGCAGACACCTGCCGATGCTTCTCCGGAAGAGATGTCCCAAGGGGATCTGGACACAGCACGTCTGTACGGTGCGCGCATCGCACTCATTGCCGGCCAGTTCCGGTCCGGGAAATCGCAAGCCATCTGAAATCCACTCGCGCCGACGATGTCGGCCCGGTGCTGTGCCAAGTTTCGTCCATCGAATCTCGAAGGAGCAGTCATGAAATACAACCGACTTGGCCGTACGGGCCTGTATGTATCCGAGTTGTGCCTCGGCACGATGACGCTGGGGGGCAACGCGGACGCGGGTATGTGGGCTGCAATCGGAGCGGTTGATCAGGGCGAAGCTAACCGTTTGATCGCCCACGCTCTGGCGCAAGGAATCAATTTCATCGACACCGCCGACATTTATTCTTTCGGCCAGTCTGAGCGCATCCTTGGCCAGGCATTGAAAGACATCGGCGTACCACGCAGCGAGGTCGTGCTGGCGACCAAAACAGGTGGCGTAGCTAGCTCGAAACCCAACGATCAAGGGGCATCACGCGGTCATATCATGGATTCTGTGCAACGTAGCCTGGAACGCCTTCAGGTCGATCATATCGACCTTTATCAGATCCACGCCAGCGATCCTGTGACCCCAATTGAAGAAACGCTGCGGGCATTGGATGACCTGACGCGCCAAGGGCTGGTCCGTTATGTCGGTGTTTCGAATTGGCACGCGGGCAAGATCGGCAAAGCGCTAGGGCTGAGCGCAGCACTCAATGCCACGCGCTTTGAGACACTCCAGGCCTATTACTCGATTGCCGGACGTGACGTGGAGCGCGAATTGGTGCCACTCGTTATCGAAGAGGAGATGGGGTTACTCGTCTGGTCGCCTCTCGCGGGTGGATTGCTCTCGGGGAAGTTCGGTCCCGGAGCATCGACCGAAGAAGGTTCGAGGCGCAGTCATTTCGACTTTCCACCCGTTGATTTGAATCAGGCCTGGCCCTGCGTCGCAGAAATGCGCGCCATTGGCGACGCGCGCGGTATCTCCGTCGCTAGAGTGGCGCTCGCCTGGTTACTCGCCAAACCCCATGTTACCAGCGTCATCATTGGTGCCAAAAGGATTGACCAACTCGCAGATAACCTGGGTGCGGTCAATGTCGTTCTTACCGACGAGGAGCTGGCGCGTCTCGATGCGTTGAGTGCTTTGCCCCCTCACTATCCGGGTTGGATGGTTGCTCACCAAGATGCCAGCAGACACCCAGTACCTTTCACGCCAGCGGCGTCGAAGTAAAGCATGTGCCACATATCAATACCTGTGCCGCAGGCGGCTGTAATAACCGCTCTGCGTTGAGTTGAACATACCCAATGAAGAGAGACAGGCATGCCAAAAGGATATCTGATCGGGCACGTGAGCATTTCGGATGCCGCTGCCTACGCCGCCTATGCAAAAGCCGCAGGCGAAGCAATGCGACCTTTCAATCCGACGGTCATTGCCGGGGGACAATATGAAAACCTTGAAGGTGAAGCCCATGAACGGCATGTGATATTCGAGTTCGACTCGTTTGCTGACGCCAAGCGTTTCTATCAAAGCCCGGAATACCAAGCGGCAAAGGCGCTACGCGTTGATGCTGCGACTGGAACGTTTGTCATTCTCGAAGGGGCTTTTTGACTTCGTCCAACAGGCGCACCGAAAAGCGCAAACATCAAGGTTAGCAACGATCTGTTACTGGCGTTCAAGAGTATTAAAGTGCTGAATCTTCTCGACAGCCCCTTTATAGCTAAGGTTTCCATGGCCTCGGCGCCGCTTTGCCCCCTGATTCTGCCGAGGTCATTTTTTATCCCTGCTTACACCGATACCTGAGAGTTCGCGGCGTGGAAACTTATCCGTGTCCCAGGGACACCTGTGCGTGGACATGTATAGGCGTCAGTAAGCTCGCCAGGCCGGGACTGCTTGTGGAGATCAAGTGCATTGCAGTGCAGCGATAGGTTTTGAGATTAGCCTCCTATGGAAGGTGGGTCCTGCAGAGGGTCCAATCGCGCTGCATAGCATCGACTACTGCGTCGTATTGTTATCCCAAGGGCCGCACGGTGGGGCTTGATCAGGCCAGTCGCTCCCACGTCTGAACCAGACCGACAAGATGGGCGAGACCAAAACCTATGCAGACTGCCGAGCTGATCACAATGAATCGGGTGCTTCTGCCGGTGTTTTTCAAGAGCACAGGCCCGGCGAAACCGCGTAGCAGGTAAATGAGTGTGATAACACTCAGCGCTGGGCGCAGCAGCGGTAACGGGCTGATGACTGCCGCGCCAGACAAGGCGTAGACCGCCCAGACCATCAGGACCAGCGCGATTGCAATCGTGATTATTGCCGGAAATGCTCTACCCGCCTCCGCTGCGCGAATGAAGCGTTTTCCCGCGCCGGCAAGCCGGTATCCGGCAGGCCCCGCAATGACAACCCCTACATGTAAAACGGCAGCCCCGGCGCTAAACGCTGCACTGACGATCAGTGCCAGATTGTATTCATCAGCCACGTATTTCTCCTTCCCTGGATACCCGATACCGGTGCGCCCCGGAAGCGACTCGCATCGCCATTTACCCGGGATTGTAGACATCCTCGGCTAATGAGCAGCCAGGCCCTAAACTTTTATTGCGCCTCGCAGCTGCAATGTCCTGATAGGCGAAACCGCTCCAGCGGGAAAAAATCGGGTTTCACGGGAGGTGCGTTGAATAACATAGGTGAGATTTCAGCGTCAGCCATCAACCCATCAACCCATCAAACAATTACGGCCAGCTGCCTTCGCTCTATACAGGGCCTGGTCTGCGGCTTCGATCAATTCCAGTTGTCGGCCCAGGAGCTGTGTTCCCGGCCTGACCGCTACACCAATACTGGCCGTAATCCTTTCGAACTGGCTTTTAGCATGTGGGATGTTTAGTGCCATAAGAGTCTGCAGAATATGCTCTGCAACAGTAATGGCGCCTGAAAGATCAGTGTTTGGCAGGATGACAGCCAGTTCTTCGCCGCCATAACGCGCGACGAAATCCGAAGGACGCTTCAGGCAACATCTGATTGCCTGGCTTACCGCCTTGATGCACTCATCACCGGCGACATGCCCATAGGTATCATTGAAAAGTTTGAAATGATCGATATCAATCATCAAAAGCGCAAGCATACTTGCGTGACGGTGAGCGCGACTGGTTTCGGAGGTCAGCGTTTCGTCAAAGGTTCTGCGGTTGGCGATGCCTGTCAGTTGATCGCTGGAAGCAAGCACTTTAAGTTGTTCGTTGATTTCAAGAAGCGCCTCACGGGCATCTGTCAAATCAGCTTCAGCTTCGATCCTGCGTTTAATATCTTTAATCAAGAGCCAACCGATGCCGCTTACAGTAAACAGCAAGCCCAAAACCACTCCAGCTGAAAGTACAGACTCGCTCCGCCATGCGGTCAGTGCCTCGCTCTTTCCGATTGCCACAGTCGTCACCAGCGGTAGGCTCTCATTTCGACGGAATGCATAGAGTCGCTCTACGCCATCGAGGCTGGAGACATAAGATGCAGTTCCGACTGAACGATCAACCAGGTACTGCGTATAAATCGGCGAGGAGGAGAAGTTTCGCTCCATGTCCTGCTCTCTAAATGGATAACGCACCAGCATCTGACCATCCGTATACGTCAACCCGATGGCACCGTCCTGTCCTACATCGATTTTTCCGAATAAATCCAGGAAGTTCCTGATCCCCAAAGTGACCGCCACTACGCCTGCAAACTGACCTTGTCGATTGTCAATGCGTCTGCTGACAGTAATTACCCAGTTGTGCGTAGAGCGACTGCGAATGGGCGGACCGATAAAAGCCTCCCTTGAAGGGTCGTTTTGATGATGGATGAAAAACGCCCGATCACCGCTATTGGCAAACGGTCCCTTTATTTCACCGCTGGATGCCATCAGCCATTCGCCCTTCTGGCCGTAAATGGTGATGCCATTAACTTGGGCTAGCAGATATTGTTGTTCGCCGACCAACTTGCGAATGCGTTCGATTTGCGCCACGTCAATCTTTTCGTTCTCCAGACGCTCGACCAAGCCAAGCAATAACATGGAACTCTGTTTGATGACGCTCTCTGAGTAGGTATCCAACGCCTGGGTCAGGTTAAGGCTATTGAGTTTGACCTCATCAAGCGCGCGTTCCCTGGACGCCCATACCGTCCACGCCGTCAGTAACGCCAAGGAGAAACAGACAACAAAAACAAGAATGACAGCAAGACGAATACCGCTTTTCAAGTGCGCACCTAACGGAAAGTTCTACATCCAAGTTGAACCGAGCCCGGTACCCAACCGCAGCCAGATGAGCGCGCGAGCATACTACGTTGTTTATTGCGGCCCAAGCATACATGGGTTACCTACGTCGGTTGCGACTGTGGTCGACTCAGTTCGATGGCGGTACAGGTCCGCAAGCACGACACTTCTTACTGCACCACGGCGAAAACGCGGGCTGCCTCCCCCATGGCGTAATAAATGCGCCGCACACCTACACAGTCGAAGGCTTCGTACCCGTTTCCATGCCGCGCGCCCTGGAAACTGCCGAAATCCCCGGCATCATCGAGCAGTACAAACGTGCAGCCAGGAACGCCAGGCGGGCCGGTTTTGAGGGTGTTGAAGTCCACTCGGCCAATAGTTATCTGCTGGACCAATTTCTGCGCGACTCAACCAATCAGCGTACCGACCAGTACGGCGGCTCAATAGAGAAGCGCGCCCGCCTGACACTGGAAGTGACCCAGGCCATCGTGTGGATATCTGGAGCAATGATCGAGAGGAGATTCGCCTGTCGCCGGTTACTCCGGATGCTGGGTGGACCGATCAGCAATCTCTACAAGTTTGTAGAAACCAATGGCAAGGCGCCAGACATCAAAACCCGTCTGGACATCCTCGCAATCACTCCAACCACCGCAGTGGTGCGGATTGATATGGAACAGGACGCTATCGGTGCCGACTACAACGACTACCTGACGCTGATCAAGATCGACGGCACCTGGAAAGTCATTGCGAAGGTTTACCACCAATTCGAAGGCTGACTGACAAGGGTAGTTCGCTACCGTCTAGCCAACACTCTGGCCAACACAAAGGTTGCCACGACAGCCAGCACGACGGCGGTAGCGATGGACGGAACCGCCCCCCACTGCAGGATTGAGTTTTTGAGGGTCAGGTAAAACCCCACTACGCCAACAGCACCAATGGCGTTGCCTCGTACTATTGCACTCAATTCGTGGCGCCCGCCCTGAACATGGGCGAATACCGCAAGCGGCCAGGCGATCACCGGGATGGGGGCCAGCAGCCCGCTGAATACCGGTCCGAGCCACTTTGCGCTTGCGGTAATCGCCAGAAGCAGCAGTGTGGCCGTCAACATGCGCATCGGGATGACCCAACGTGGCACCGGGACATAGGGCGCTGCGCTGGTCCGCGCTTGTTTCGAGGTGACAACGATTATCAGGGTAACCAGGAGCAGCGTTGCAATGACGGACAGTGCCAGCGATCCCAGACGACTCATCAACAAGGCAGTTGCGCCGTAAAGCGCCAAGGCTGAAATGCATCCAGTCAAGGCCGAAACTCTTACGGTCACCAGGAGGTAAAACAAATAGGTCGCCTGGACCGCAGCCAACCCGGCCAAGGCGCCAGGCACTGCCGCCGACGCGAATCCCGCGCCCTGCTCAAGGCTGAGAAACAGCATGACCAGCGCCGAGGTGATGGGCAGTCCCGACAGAAGCCCACCGATTTGCGTGCCCCAGCGTTTGGCAGCCAGCGAGATGGCCAGCATCAGCGCAGGCGTGATGAATAACTTGAGGTAGAAGGCAGTCATGCAGAGATACGTCAAAAGCTATAGGTCTGGACGAGCCTATAGCTTTCAAGCGCTGTTTGCCTGACGAATTGGTTGGCTATACCGGTTTGAATCCATACAACCGGGCTGGATTGTCCACCAGAATCCGGCGTCGAACGTTGTCATCAAGCGCCCACTCGCTGAGCAAATCCAGCATGGCCATGTCATCGGGCGCGGGGCTGCGGCCCGGATGTGGCCAATTACTTGCCCAAAGACAGCGCTCAGGAAACGCCTGCACCAACGTACGTGCCAGCACGCTCACATCTTGGTAATGGGGTGGCCCTGACTTCGACGTCTCGTAGGGTGCGGACACTTTGACCCAGACCTTGCCCGAATCCAACAGGCACAACAGACTTTTGAAGCCTGGGTGATCAATGCCGACCGGCTCCAGAAACTTGCCGGTGTGGTCGATGCTCACCAGGCTTGGCAAGGCGCGGATACGCGCCTCGAAGTCGGGCAATTGTCGACCGTCGACCTGAAGATTGATCACCCAACCCAGCTCGGCAATCCGCGCGGATATCGGTTCCAGCTCGTCCCAACCCAAGGCGCCCTGAGCACCTGGAATCAGCATGAAGCGCACGCCGCGAACCCCTGCGCTATGGAGCCTGGACAAGGTTTCGTCGCTGGTATCTGGCGCAATGACAGCGATTGCCCGCGCAGCGTCCCCTGCTTGCGCCAAGGCATCAAGCAGGCAACCCATATCGAAACCGTAACCGTTGGCCTGAACCAGTAACGCACGCTGCAGACCGAGACGCCGCTGCACGTGCTGGTAATCACTCCAGCTCGCGCGGGCGATGCGTTGCGTCAGGGGGAAACGTTCGGGTTCGTAGATATGCACGTGGCAATCGCAAGCGCCCGGCATCGGATTCAAAGACGTTTCACTCATGGGACAGCTCCACGCTTGGGTTGCTATTCACGCCAAACAGACGCGAAGCTCGACTGGCATGTTCGAGGTTGACTGCACCGGCAGGGACTTTGCCGGCCAGCAGGGCCTGGACCTGGCGAACGGTGTCCATTGCCTGATGTTCGCTGGCCTGGGGGGTCAGGCCGCCGATGTGCGGGTTGGCGATGACTTTCGGGTGGGCAGCGATTGCAGGTGTGGGCATCTGATCCTCGGCGCGTCCAACATCCAGCGCGCAACCGGCAATAATCTGCTCGTCGAGGGCAGCGACCAGCGCTTGCTCATCGACGAGTTCGCCACGGGATGCATTGATGAAAAACGCGTGGGATTGCATGGCGTGGAATGCTCTGCGCCCGAACAAATTCGCGGTTTCAGGGGTAGCTGGCGCCAGGCAGACTACGTAGTCCGACGCTGCGATCACTTCTTCGAACGATGCCTGTCTGATCCCCGGTTCGTGAGCTGAGACAAACGGATCGCAGACCTGCACATTCATGTCGAAAGCGCGCGCCATGGTTGCGAGTTTCTGGCCGATGAAACCGTAGCCGACGATGCCCAAGGTGGAGCCTCGCAATTCCCGGCCCATGATGACTGCCGGGATCTTGCCCTGCCAGTAGCCAGCAGCGGCGCGACTGATGCCGCGACTCAGATCGATCATCACGCCCATCACCCATTCACTCACGGATGTGTCGAAACCGGGGGTGGCGCGGGTCACCAGCACGCCATGGGCACTCGCGGCCTCGACGTCGATGTTGCGGATATCCACCGCCACCCGGCAAAACGCCGCCAGGCCTGGCAGTTGTTCGAACAACTGCGCCGGTGCAGCCGTCTCGCGACTGGAAACAATGATCTGGCAACCTTGCGCCGCCTCGACCAACTCATCAATTTGCAACAGATGACGCGACGTATTGAGCTTGACCGTGGCGCACTCGCGCAATTGGTCAAGTGCGCGCTTGCTGTAATAGTTTTCCAGCGTTTGAGGTGAGTGCGTCAGGAATATCTTGGTCATGTCATTGCGTCCCTTTACGAATTTGCCGGAGCGGCTACCGACTGCCGGCACACCAGGTCGGGTTGGAAAATCAGGTTGACCGGGGTTTGCTCCATCTGCCGGGAGCGCTCCACCACGCGTTGCACCATGGCATCGGCCATTGCATCAAGCGGCATCGCCACCGAGGTCAGGCCGGGGTTGGTAAACGCCGCGATGGACAAGCCGTCCATGCCCACCACCGAAATATCCTGAGGTACGCGCAGGCCGGCCTGATGCAAGCCAGACATCAGGCCGATGGCGAGCAGGTCGTTGACCGTGACAATGCCGGTGGGCATCGGGCGCATGGCCTGGATCTGGCTGGCCATGGCAAAACCCAGGCTGGCCAGTTCGGAGTCGCCGAAAATCTCCGCCACCTGGCCTTCGATCACTTGGCTGCTGTCCTGCAATCCAGCCTCCGCGACCCGTTTGAAAAACCCGGCAATTTTGTTCGAGCGACTCACGGTTTTGCCGCCTGGAACCAGAAATGCCAGGCGCGAATGCCCATGGGCGATCAAATGATCTGCGGCGACATAACCCGCCTGAAAGTTATCCGGCGACATGTGGTCGACCTGGGAATGCTCTGCCGGGTCAATGCTGCGGTCATAGCTGACCACCGCCAGCCCGCGAGAAACCGCATCTTCAAGGTGGCGCTCGTCATCCATCGACGAGACCACGATCACCGACTGCACACCAAACGAAAGCAAATCTTCGAACATCCGTGCTTCGTGCTGCTTATCCCGATGGGTATTGGCCAACAACAGGCGGTAGCCATAACGCTCCTGCGCGGCGGCCTCGATTTTCAGGGCCAATTGCCCGTACATGGGGTTGGCGGTAGACGGAACCAGCAGGCCAAGCATCGGTGTATGCCCGGTCTTGAGCTGTCGCGCCGCCCGGTTGGGCCGATAATTCAGTGTGCTGATCGCCTCCTCTACCCGGCGATAGGTCTCTGCACCCAGCTTGTCGGTTCGTCCGCTCAGGACGTTGGACACTGAGCTGACCGATACGCCTGCAAGGGCTGCTACATCGTGAATCGTTGCCATCTTTTTGCCTTAACCCATATTAAAAGTGCGTGGCAGCCACAACGAAATCGAGGGCACCAGAACAATCAGAACCAACATCATCGCCAACAACAGCAAGTACTTGAGCATACGTCGCGACACGTCCTCGACCTTGGTGCCGGTCATCGCGCAGGTGGCGAACAGGCCCAGACCGAAAGGCGGCGAAAACAGTCCCAGGCCCATGGCAATCACTGACACGGTACCGAAGTGCAGCGGATGAATACCCACCTGAACCGCAATTGGCACCAACAGAGGGCCGAAAATGATCAGCGCCGGCGCACCTTCGAGCACCGCACCAAAAACCACCATGATGATGACCGACGCGAAGAGAAACGCCAGCGGACCATAGTCATGCGCCAGGGCGAGCATGAAATCGGAGATGATCGCCGGTATTTGCAGGATCGTCAGCGCGAAGGCCACGCTGGAGGCAGCGGCAATGATGAACAGGATGCCGGCGGCCATCGCTGCCGAACGCACGAACAGCGCGGCAATTGCGCGAGGTGTCAGTTCGCGGAAGGTCACACCACCGACCAGCAGCGCGTAGACCACGGCAAACGCCGACACTTCGGTGGAAGTCGCGACACCGGACGTCACGCCCTTGCCGATCATCGCCACCATGATCAGCGCCACCAGCGCACCGCCCATCAGCCGTAGCAACGGGGTACGCAGGGGAAACGCTTCGTTGGGATCGACCTTGCGCCCGAAGATCACCGCCAGGGTCGCCAGACCCATGGCCAACACCACGGCCGGCACGATCCCCGCCAGAAACAGGCCGCCGATGGAGATGTTCGCGACAAAGCCCATGATGATCATGTTGATGCACGGCGGAATGGTTTCCGCCATCACCCCGGAGGCCGCCAGGACTGCTGCGGTTTCGTTCGGGTCCTGACGCGTGCGGCGCACGGCGGGGACAACGATGCCGCCCACAGCGGCGATATCCGCCAGCTTCGAGCCGGACACGCCGGAGAAGAACGCCGTCGCCAGAATGGTGATCAGGTTCATCGAGCCGCGCACGCGTCCGAATACCCTGACCAGCAACTCGATCAGGCGTGCGGACATGCCGTTGACCTCCATCACCAGACCCGCCAGGACGAAGAACGGAATGGCCAGCAACACGAAGTGATCCATGCCCGCCATGACTTGCTGGGAGTAGATGACCATCGGCAACGACGGGTCGCCCATGAAATACAGCAGCGCACACATGGCGAGTACAAAGGCGATGGGCACGCCGACCAGCAATCCGCCGACGAAGCCCAACAGCAGCAGTGTCCAGGGTTGCAGGGCGAAGGCCTCAAACCGGGTGTTCCAGCCCCAGACTGCGGCGCTGACGACGATGCACCCCAGCAGGCTCAGCCAGGTGCTGCGCGTTGCGCCATTGACCGCGTTGGCAACGCCGACGACGGTCATCAGCAGCGCGCCGACGAACACCGGCAACACATTCAGCCATTGCGGAAGCCCCATCGGCGTCGAAACATTGGCCGAGTCCTCAAGCAGCAGCCAGGAAGAGAATGCCAGTCCCGCGGCTGTTCCCGCGACCGCCCAGCCGCCGATCTGCAGCGCCACTTGCTGCCAGCCAGCCGGCAACAAGGCGCGAAAGAAATCGACATGCACGTGCTTGCCCCGGGCGAGCACCGTGGCACCGCCAAGGAATACCAGCATGACCATCAGGCCCCGTGCGACCTCCTCCGCCCAATCCACCGGCTGGTGAACGAAATAACGCAGGATCACCGAGGCGAACACCACGGCCACGTCCACGGCCAACACCACCGCGCACAGCCGTTCGGTGAAGGTACACAGCGTGGCGAGCAGCCGACCGCTGACCGCCTGGTTGTTGAATCCCCACTCCTGAGTGGGTACGAGCAGGCCCGCAGCGTCTGGCGGGCTTTCGGGTCCAGGTTGATCCGCGGCAGCGGTTACGCTCAAGGATGGGTTCATCACGGGTATCTCTGATTGTTATTGTCGATAGCTGCGCAATTGAAGTCGCGGCACCCTGGATGAATCGCGATCAACCGCGTGATGCTTCGATGGCGGCCAGCACCGGGGCAGTGACCGGATTACTTTGAGTGAACGGTACCCAGAGTTTTTCCCGCATCAGCTGCCGGGTGGCATCTCGTTCGCTATCCGCCATCGGGAAGAAGCTCATGCCCGCCTTCGCCAGGGCGGCAACCGCTTCAACACCCTTGATTTTCGCGGTTTCGCGCTGGTGGATACTGGCGTCCCGGGCAGCGGCGATAAACGCTGGCTGCAGGTCCGCAGGAATCTTGGCCAGACCACGCTTGCCGATCACGGCAATGCACGGGCTGAACAGGTGATTGGTTTGCCAGCAGTTGCGCACGACTTCATCGAGTTTGTTGGCCAGCACGCTGGCGGCATCGTGTTCGAAACCTTCCACAACGCCCGTTTGCACCGCTGTATAGACCTCGTTGAACGCAATCGGGGTGGGAATGGCGCCCAGCAGCTTGAATGTCTCGATAAACGCCTGAGTCGGCAATACCCGCAGCTTGACGTTCTTCATGGCTGCCAGATCCTTGATCGGCGGCTTGGTGTAGACACTGCGCGCGCTGAAATGCGAGCCCCAGCCAATCACCGAACAACCGGTCCGCTCCTGCAGCAATTTGTTGTAGATATCGCCGACGCCGTTATCCACTGCCTTGGCCACATGGGCATAGCTGTCGAACAGGAAACCCAGGTCGAGCAGTGCCAGTTCGGGCAGCGCCGTGGCCCAGATCGAGCTGCCGGTGACCATCATGTCGATCGATCCCAGGCGCACCTGCTGCACCACGTCCGCTTCCTTGCCCAACTGACCGTTGGCAAAAAAATCGATGCGCACTTTGTCGCCCAAGGCTTGTTGAAGGTTCTCGGCAAAGCGTTGGTAAAACAGAAAATGCGCCGAGTTCTGATCGGACGGCATGGTGGAAGACAGTCGCAGCACGGGGGTTGCTGCGCGGCTGAAGGTTGGCAGAGACAAAGCGGCAGCGCCCAGGGCTGCAGACTGAACGAAACGACGGCGGGTCAGATTCATAGTGTTCTCGATGGTTTTTGTTGTTTTTAGTAAAACGTTTTACTAAATCGTTTTACAGAGAGTAGTCCTCATGCGGATTTTTTCAACCAATAATTTTATTTTCAGGCGACGGGGAGGAATTGCTCGAACGCGGCGGTCTTCACACGGATTGAGTAAGGGTCATCCCTGACCCCGATTGCGACGCTGCCGCTGGGTTAAAGACCTGTCGTCCCGCAGGCCGCGCGGTAGTGTTTTAAAACCTGGGCTATCGCAGCCATCATCAATCCCTTCGCCGAGGTATCCCCCAGACCGTTCGCCACCTGCGGATATAGCTGCGGCAGGTATTGGCTCACCAGCGTATCGGGGATGGGTCTGTCGCCCAACGCCAAAAACAAAGCGTCGACAGCCTTGGTCGCGGTCTCGAACGGCCAGTAATAACGAATCCGGTCGCTGTAGCTGAAGTGTCGCTGCAAGCGCAGCGCTGGCTCATCACCCCGGTAATACTTGTCCCAGTAATGCGGCTCATCCTGCATCAGCGTCTCCATGACGTGATGCAATCGTGGGTGCTCGGGCAGTAAATCCATCGTGACTGCGATTTGATCGAGCGCATAAAGCGCCTCGCGCAAAGCGAACGTCAGCCCGGGGCCAACTTTGAGGATCGCGAAACCATCTCGGACCAGGTGAGCCAGCGCAGAAGCTGGCTGGTAATCGGTGGAATGAGCCTCGAATACCACCTGCGGCTCCAGCTTCAAAACGGCGCTGAGCGTGCCCGCCTTTCCCGGTTCGTAGATCACCACATTTTCATTGCCGAACTCGACGCCGGGCTGAACCACTAGCCCGACCACCCGTGCAAAGGCGCTTTCCAGGCCAAGGGTTTTGAAGGCGGTGCGATGCAGCTCAAGTGTTTCGCGTGCAGCAGCAGGCGTGGTTACCAGCAAGTCCTCGACCTTTTCCTGCGCGCCTCCCGGCACCGGCACCTCGGTGCCGACTATATAAACCGGCAGCGGCAGGCCGGCATCACTCACCGTACGTTCGACCACCGACGCCAGGCGAGCCGCACGTTCCGCAATCAACGACCCCGGCAAAGGATCGGTTTCACCCGCGCACGCCATGCTGGTGTCGAGATGGATCTTGGAAAAGCCTGCCCGTGCGTAGGCCTCCAGCATTTTCTCCGCTTTGCTCATCGCCTGATCGGCGGGCAGATCTTTCCAGGGGTTTGGCCCCAGATGATCTCCCCCCAGGATCAGGCGATCAGGATCAAAACCCACCTGCTCGACGATGCCGGAAACAAACTGGCGAAAGTCCGCCGGGGTCATGCCGGTGTATCCGCCCTCATGATTGACCTGATTACAGGTTGCCTCGATCAACACCGGGCCTGAGTATGCCTGCGCTTCGCGTAAAGCCGCTTCGATGACCAACGCGTGGGCCGAGCATACCGAGGTGATTCCTGACGGCGCACCTTGAGCGTGAGCCTGCGCCAGTTTCTGAAGATAATGAGTCTGCATGGCCTGCCTCTCGATTGACGTTGAAAGGCAACCTTACGAGAACGAAACGATCAAGATCAATCATATTTTTGATTGACAGTGATTTTTTAAGCGCTATATTTCCAATCAATGAATCACTAATGAGCATTAACAGTGACCAAAGACGAGCGACTTTCGCTGATCTGTCAGCACCTCTACAGCCATGGTGAAAGCACCATCCAAACCATTGCCGATATCGCGGATGCCTCACTGGCGACGGTTCGCCGGGATCTGCTGAGCCTGGAAGCCGACGGCACTATCCATCGCACCCACGGTGGCGCCCGCATTGCCAAAAGCGCGGGCGTTGAAGTGGCATTCGACCTGCGGGAAAACCAGAACCTATTCGCCAAACGCGCCATCGCCGAAGTGGCTTATGAGCAGATTGTTCCGGGCTCGACCATCTTTCTCGACGCCGGCACCACCGTATTGCAGCTCGCCCGGCGCCTGCGTCTTGATCCGCTGCCACTGTCGGTATTCACCAACTGCCTGAACGTTGCGCAGCTGCTGATGAATACTCCGGGCATCACCATCGTTCTGCTGGGCGGGCAATTGCGTGCCGAAAATGCCTCGATGGTCGGCGCACTGGCCGAAGCGATGATTGAAAACCTGTGGTTCGACCAGCTGTTTCTTGGTGCGGGCGCCATCGCTCCGGACGCTTGCATTTATAGCCTCGACGCCAGCGAAGCGCAGTTGAATCAAAAGATGCTGGCACGGGCCGGGCGTACCCTGCTGCTTGCCGATTCGAGCAAGTTCGATCAGCGCCTCACCTATCGCGTGGCCCCGCTAAGCCCTTCACTCTCGGTCATCAGTGATGAGCTGCTGGCAGCCAGTTGGCGATCGAAGCTCAAGGAATTGGGTTGCACGCTATTGAAGGCTTCCAGCCAGACGATTGCCGTGGAGGATCTCAAGGCATGAACGAGTGCATCCTGGGCCTGGACAGCGGGGGCTCGAAAACACTTTTGGCTATCGCCAATCGCCAGGGCCAGGTGCTGAAGCTCGGAGTGGCCAACGGGCTCGACCCGATTGCCAATAACGACTGGCAAGCTCAATTGCGCGCGCTGTTGCAGCCCGTCGCTGATCTGCCGCTGGTGGCTGCGGTACTCGGACTGCCGCTGCATGGCGAACTGAGCGAATGCTCAATCGTCCAGCACGACATTGCACAGCAGGCGCTGCGGTGTCCGGTGACGGTAGAAAACGACGTGCGGATCGCCTTCGACGGCGCGTTCACCGGGACGTCGGCAGGCGTGCTGATGTTGGCCGGCACCGGCTCGATGGCCTGGGCCAGCAGCAACGATCCTGGCGGGCAGCATGTGCGCGTCGGTGGCTGGGGCGACGTCTTCGGTGATGAGGGCAGCGCCTACTGGATTGGTGCGCAAGCGTTAGTCGTTGCCAGTCGCACCCTGGACGGGCGCGACGCGCACCATTTGCTGACCAGAGCCTTGCTGGATCACTTGGACCTGACTCCCGAGCAACTGGCCGGCTGGGTTTACGGCCTTCCAAATCGCCGCGCCAGCGTGGCTGCGCTGGCCCTGCACGTTTCGGCCTGGGCCGATGCAGGTGACAGCGCCGCCATTGCCCTGTTGGACGCCGCTGCCGGGCACCTGGCCGAACATGTTACCGCTGCCTGGCGCGCAATCGGTCAGCAAGGCGCGCCGGTCTGGAGTTATGCCGGGGGTGTATTTGCCAATCCGTCGATCATCGACCAGGTCGGCAAGCGCCTCGGCACAGCCCCTCGCACACCACGCTTGCCGCCGATTGGCGGAGCACTTTGGCGCGCTGCACATAACGCGGGATGGAACCCCGATAACAGCTGGATAGAACACCTGTCGTTAAGCCTACGTAGCACTCTTGCACTGCCATCAACCTCCCCTTTCCCGACGTAGAGGTTTTGCCATGCTCCGACGCCACTTGATCGCTTCGCTTGCGCTGTTGCCCTTGTCGTTCGCCATACCGGCGTTCGCGCCCATGGCCAGCGCCGCCAATGCCACTGAAGTCCTGCTACCACCTTGGGGCACGCTGCCCAAGGCAATGACTGACCGGCTGACCGCCGAAACGGGCATGACCCTGGAAACCCAGACATTGGGCTGGGATCAGATCCTGACCAAAATTGCGACCTCGATGATTGCCGGCAGCCCGCCCGCCGATACAACTGAAGTCGACTGGTCGTGGGTCGGGCAGTTCGGCGCCGCTAACTGGTATCAGCCGCTTGAGGACGCAGTGGATGCCGCCACCATCGCGGATATCCCTTCGGCAAAGCTGTTCATGTTCAATGGGCATTTATTGGCAGTGCCCTACGCCAACGATTTTCGTGTGCTGATTTATAACCGCGACCACCTCAAGCGTGCCGGTATCACTGCCGCACCGACCACCCCGGAACAATTGCTGGCGGATGCCAAGGCGATCAAAGCCAAGAACATCAGCCAATACCCTATCGCTTTACCCCTGTCGGCCAGCGAAGGCAGCGCCACCGCCTGGTATCTGTTGACCAAGGTGTTCGGCGGCGAGCTCTTCAACGACCAATACGAGCCGCAATTCGTCAAGCCCGACTCGGCCGGTTACAAGGCCATGGCATTTGAGATAGAAGCGCTCAAGGCGGGACTGATCAGCCCGGCGGCCACAGGCCTCAAGGATGTCGAAGTTCAGGAGCTATTCAAAAAGGGCGATGCCTCGTTTGACCTTGCCGGTTGGGCAGGCAACGTAGCGGTCTACGGCGACCCGGCCAAGTCCCAGGTTGCCGAACACGTCGCGGCAGCGTTGATGCTGACCACTACAGGCACCGCACGCACGATCGGCCTGCCTGAAGCCGTCGGAATTCCCTCCACTGCCAAAAACAAAGAGGGTGCCAAGACCTTCATCAACTGGTTCATCAAACCGCAGAACCAGATCGACAGCTATGCAACGCTAGGCAACCTGCCGACCCGTACCTCGGTGCTCAAGCAGCTCAACAGCGAAGGCAAGCTCAAGAGCGGCGACGTCATTCTTCAGCAGGCCGGACTGGTCGACCCGCTGTTCAAACAAGGCACGCCGGTCTGGTATCCGCAGTTCACCAGTGCCGTTTCCAGCGCTTTGAATCAGGCGGCCAAGGGTCAGTTGACCGTGGCCCAGGCCGTGGCGCAGATCGCCGAACAAGCCCAGAGCGCAATGCAGCCGTGATGAATCTATCCTCGATCAGGGAACGGCTGCGGCCCGTCCCGGGTGAGACCTGGCTGGGGCTTGCCTATGTGCTGCCGATCATTTTGGTGATGGCCAGTCTGGTCTTTGTACCGCTGGTCACCACGGTGCTCGACAGCCTGTACCGGATTGACCCCATGCGGCCGGGTACGCCTTTCATTGGCATGCTCAACTACCAGAATCTGGCAGCCGACAGCAACGTGCAGCACGCCACATGGAACACGTTGATTTATGTGGTGATCGCCGTACTGCTGGAGACTGCCGGCGGGTTGGGTGCCGCCTTGTTGCTGAACAAGGTTCGGCGCGGTCGCCAATGGTTACTGGCGGTACTGGTGCTGCCCTGGTGCCTGCCGCCGGTGGTCAATGCGCTGGTGTGGTTGTGGATCTACAACCCGAGCTACGGTTTGCTGAACAACCTGCTCAAGGCGGTCGGGCTGCTCGACGAGAATGTGGTGTGGTTCAACGATCACAATACTGCGCTGTTACTGGTGGCATTGGTCCATGTCTGGAGGATGTTGCCGCTCACAGCGATCATTCTGCTGGCCGCCTTGCAGGCGATTCCCGCCGACCTCTACGAAGCCGCCAAGCTGGATGGCGCCGGGCGTATCAAGTGTTTCCGGATGATCACCCTGCCCCTTATCGCCGGTGGCCTGGCGATTGCGCTCAGTCAATCGACGGTATTTGCCTTCAACCTGTTCGATGAAGCCTGGATTCTCAACGGTTCGAGCCTGGACACGCGCAGCCTGATCATTCAGGTGTACATGTCAGCGTTCCAGAATCTGAAGTTCTCCTACGGCATGGCGTTGTCGGTACTGGCCATGATCGCGTCGCTGGTGGTCTCGTTGATCTATGTACTCAAGGTCTACCGCGAAACGAGGTTCGACTGATGCGCAAACTCACCCTGCATTATCTAGGCAAGCTGGGCTTTGCCCTCGCCGTGCTGGTCTTGTTGCTCTGGTCGCTCGGCCCCGTCTACTGGGCGGTAATCACCAGTTTCACTGACCCGCGCGACATGCTCAGCGAGCATTTGAGCTTGTGGCCGGAGCATCCGACACTTGAGCATTTCGCCAAACTGTTCGGCGCCAGCAGCTCCTCGCAAGGCAATGAAGTGCAGTCGGTCTGGCCGCAGTTTTCCAGGGCATTCCTCAACAGCCTTGTGACCTCCGTCGCGGCAACTCTGGTCACCCTGGTCGCCGCTGCATTTGGCGGGTACGCCTTCGTCAGACTGCGCTTCCCGGGCCGGGATCTGCTGTTCGGGCTGGTCGTCGCGAGCATGGCCGTTCCGGCTTACACCGTGATGATCCCGTTGTACCGCCTGATGATTTCCCTGCACCTGATCGATACCTATCTAGGCGTGACGCTCATCTACGTATCGGCATTCCTGCCGCTGGCGCTGTGGCTGATGCGCAGTGTGTATCAATCCCTGCCGGTGTCCCTGGAAGAAGCCGCCTGGCTGGATGGCGCCGGCCGCACCTACACCCTGGTGCGCATCGTGCTGCCACTGGCGGCACCCGGTTTGATCGCCACGGCAATCCTCACCTTCCTCAGCGCCTGGGGGCAGTTCATGGTGCCTCTGGTGTTCTCGCCGTCGCTGGCGACCAAGTCGCTGACGGTGCTGATTCCTGAATTCGTGACCAGAAACTACGTCGACTACGGCCTGATGAACGCCGCCGGAGTCATCGCGATGCTGCCACCTGTCTTGCTGGTGATTTTCCTTAACCGTTTCCTCGTACGCGGGCTGATTGCCGGCGCGACCAAATAACCTCTGAAGGATTGTTTTTATGAACATCACCGAACAAGTCATCGTCGAGCAGTTCCCGTTCTGGGGGCCCGCTTTGACCCAGCCGCTGCCAACGCTGGACGCCGCCTCCATTGTGGTGGTCGGCTGTGGCACTTCCTATTACCTGGCCCAGGTCGTTGCCAGTGCACTGAATCTGAACGGCAAGCGTGCGATAGCGGTTCCCGGCGGTGAATGGGCACGGCGTCCCGAGGCCTATCTCGCTGATATCCGCGATGTGCAGGTGATTGCCCTGTCGCGCAGCGGCGAGTCCACCGAAACAGTGCAGGCCGTAGAAGCCAGTCGAGCACGCGGCTTGAAAACCCTGGGCATTACCTGCGAAAGCGCCAGCAGCCTGGCCCGGTGCAGCGATGAGGTGCTGTTCGCCCCGACTCACGCACTTGAAGGGATTGTGATGAGCAGCTCCGCCAGCCTCATGCTGCTGTTGGGACTGCGACTGGCCGATGTCGACGTGGACGCGACCCTCCCCGACCAGGCCGAGCAAGCCATGCACGCGCTGGACCGACAACTGACCAGCGCGATTCTGTCGCGCTCACACTTTGTCTACCTGGGTGGCGGCGCGCACTACGGGCTGGCCAGCGAAGGGGCATTGAAACTGCAAGAGATGAGTCTGACCTACACCCAGGTGTTCCATCCGATGGAATATCGTCACGGCCCGATCAGCCTGGTGGACGACAAGACGTGCGTGGTGCTGATCTACAGCCCGCAGACCCGCGATGAAGAAGCAAAACTGTATGCCGAACTCAAGGACAAAGGCGCGCTGGTCATCGGCTTCGGCGGACCCGGCGACCTGTATGTAGAAGTGAGCCAGACGGGCCTGGACCAGAGTCTGGAAATCCTGCCGGCGTTACAACTGTTCGGCGAACGTCTGGCCCAGCACAAGAACCTGGACAGCACTGCGCCACGCCACCTCACCAAGGTTGTGCGTCTTTCCTGATTCAGTGGGTCCGGTATAGGTAGTTCTCCCGATATGGCAACCGTCAATATTCAGCAACTTCGTAAAAACTACGGTGCGATCCCCGTGCTGCATGGCATCGACCTGGCCATCGCCGATGGGCAATTTGTCTCGCTGGTGGGGGCTTCCGGATGCGGCAAGTCGACCCTCCTGCGCATGATTGCCGGCCTGGAATCCGTCACTTCTGGCACGATAGAACTCAACGGGCGGGTCATCAATGATCTGTCGCCCAAAGACCGGGACATTGCCATGGTGTTCCAGAACTACGCGCTGTACCCGCACATGACTGTGGCGCAAAACATGGGTTTCAGTTTGCACCTGCGCAAGGATTCGCCTGAACGCATAAAAAAAGCGGTGCAGGAAACAGCGGCCATGCTCGGCCTCACGGACTACCTGGATCGCTATCCCAAAGCGTTGTCCGGCGGCCAGCGTCAGCGGGTCGCCATGGGCCGCGCAATCGTGCGTCATCCCCAGGTTTTTCTTTTCGATGAGCCATTGTCGAACCTGGACGCCAAACTCCGGGTGCAGATGCGCATCGAAATCCGCACATTGCAACGCAGGCTCGGCACCACCGCCATTTACGTGACCCACGACCAGATGGAGGCCATGACCATGTCCGACCTGATCGTGGTCATGAATGCCGGTCGCATCGAGCAGGTCGGCGCGCCCATCGAAGTCTATGACCGACCGGCCAATCTGTTCGTGGCGACATTCATCGGCTCGCCGGCAATGAACCTGATCGAGGGCGTGCTGGAGCAGGAAGACGGTTCATCGCTCGTGCGCGTGAATGGCCAACGGATCGCGCTGGGAAGGCAAATCGAACTGCCATCCTCAACCCCTGTAGTGGTGGGCATTCGCCCCGAGCATTTGACCCTGGCACCCATCCCCTGCCCGGCTTTCTCCCTGCCTTTCAGCGTCGACCTGATCGAGCCGACCGGCGCTGAAAGTCATGTTTACGGACGCTCCGGCGACACCTCAATCGTCGCGGCATTGTCGCGAAGGGATGATCTGCAGCTAGGTCAAGCCGTGCGTTTGGGGGGACGATGCGAGCATATTCATGTGTTCGACAAGGCCAGCGGGGCGCGAATGGACTGAGCGGCACGAGCCCGGCATATCCGTCAGATGCTCAGACCACCGGCCACGTCGATTACTGCGCCGGTGATATAGCCACCATTCGGTCCCGCCAGGTAGCAGACCAAAGCCGACACTTCCTCAAGCGTCGCAATGCGGCGAATGGGGTGCAGATCCAGGAGCGCGTCGGGGACACCCTCGCCCAACACTTCCACCGACATGTCAGTCGGCATGATGCCGGGCTGGATGACGTTGGCGGTGATGTTGCGCCCGCCCAGGTCGCGGGCGACGCCTTTCGCGTATCCGGCGACAGCCGCCTTGGTTCCCGCATAGTCTGCAGCGCCCGCGAACGGAACGTGGCCACCCAGCAGCGAACCGATGAAAATTATCCGGCCGCCGTCCGAAAGTACCGGCGCTGCTGCGCGTGTGGTCGCCACGGTGCCCATGACGTTGATCTGCCACTGGCGATCAAGATTGACTGTGTCGAGTTCAGGATCGTCGACCGTCTTGCCTTGCACGGCAATCGCCGCGTTGTTGACCAGAATGTCGAGCTTGCCGAAGTGGGCGATCACCGCCTCAATCAGTGTTTTCGCAGCGCAGAGATCGGCTTGATCGCTCTTGATCGCAATCGCGCGTACGCCCTTCGCCCTCAGGCTCTCGACAACGGCGTCAGCCTTTTCAGTAGATGCCACGTAGCTGATGGCGACGTCCGCCCCTTGTTCGGCGAGCGCTTGCGCCGTGGCCGCGCCAAGCCCACGCGATCCGCCGGTGACGAGTGCGACTTTACCTGCCAATGAGTTCTGCATGAAAAAACCTCTCTAACGTGAGCGGCGTCCTTGCCGGTAAGTGAACAACCTATCAATAACAGTCGTTACGATAACGGTCGTTATTGAATTGGATGTGTACACCTGCTGTCAAGGGATTTAATATCGATCGTTATGAAAAAAGCCGAGGCAATTTAATGGGCCGTCACCGCGAATTCGACGTGGATCAGGCGCTTGACGCAGCCCTTTGCGTGTTCTGGCGCAAGGGCTACGAGGGCGCGTCGTATACCGACCTGACCCAAGCCACCGGCGTGGAGCGCCCCGCGCTCTATTCCGCGTTCGGCAACAAAGAGGCGCTGTTCCGCCGGGCGCTTGAACGCTACTACGAGCACTACCTGGATTTCTTCCCGGTGGCGCTGGCGCAGCCGACTTCGCGGCAGGTGGCCGAGTACGTCCTGCGCGGCGCGGCCGAACTGAATACCCGCTACCCGGATCGCACCGGATGCCTCGGCATCCACGGCGCCCTGGCTGGTTCGGACGATGCCGAACCGATCCGGCGCGCCCTGATCGATGCGCGTGCAGACGGAGAAACGCAGTTGCGTGAACGCTTCGAACGGGCCAAGACGGAAGGTGATCTGCCAGAGACGGCTAACAGTGCTGCACTGGCTGTTTTCGTGCTCGCTGTGCTGCATGGAATGGCGGTCCAAGCCAAGGCCGGCTTCAGCCTCGATGTTCTGGAATCAGTGGTCGACCAAGCGCTGTCGACCTGGCCATCCGGAAACCAGCCTTCTTAGGAATGGGCCGTTGCGCACGCGCACGCAGAACCATCATCTGATACAGCGCCAATCATTCTGCGAACGCCGCGCCCATGCCAGCCAAACCTGTCAGAGGTTGCCGGCCCAAACAACTGGACGACGATCTGCCCAAGGCAACTCGCGCTCCAGCTGCCCGGCCAATCCCAGCAAAACGCCTTCAGCACCAAATTTGCCCATGAACTGCAGGCCAATGGGCAATCCGCTCTGCGGGTCATGAGCCAGAGGCACCGACATTGCCGGCGCGCCGATAACGTTTGCCAGCGCGGTGAACGGTGACTGATTGAACACCTGATTCATCCAGCCACGCCCGTCCAGATGCTCCTGTCCCGCATTGTAGGTGCCGATCAGCGGCGCCAGCCCCGGCAAGGTCGGCGACAGCAGCAGGTCGTAATGTTCGAAGAAACCGCCGATTTTTCGGGCAACGATATTGCGCTCGAACAATGCGCCCAGCAATTCGGTGGCACGCAGCGTCTTCCCTTGCCGATAGAGCGCCAGCGTAGCGGGCTCCAGATATTCGGCGTCGATACTACGCCCCGTAGCGGCGGCAATGGCGTCGATCCAGGCGGCCGTGTTTGACGACCAGAAGCGCCCGTTGAGTTCAACGAACGCATCCCAGCTTATCCCGATGTCGAGCTGTACTTCCTCGACCTGGTGCCCCAGTAGTCCAAGGTTGCGCACCGTCTGCATCAAGGCGCTCTCTACCGCCGGGTGCAACGGCTGACCGTTCAGCGGGCGAGTCTGCACGCCGATACGCAATGCACCGGGCTGCCGCCGGGATTGTTCCAGGAAAGTTGTTTCCGGGGACGGTATATGGAACGGGTCACCTGGTGCGCAACCATGGATGGCATCCAGCAATGCAGCACTGTCACGCACCGAGCGCGTCAGTACGCCATGAACGGCAAGGCCGCTCCACACTTCATCGACATCCGGCCCCATAGGCACCCGTCCGCGACTGGGCTTCAGGCCGAACAGCCCACACATCGATGCCGGTACGCGGATTGAGCCACCGCCATCGGTGGCGTGAGCGATCGGCACCATCCCTGCCGCGACCGCCGCTCCCGAGCCGCCACTGGAACCCCCGGCGCTGCGGCCGATATCCCAAGGATTGCGGGTGGGTCCACAGAGGCGACTTTCGGTGGTGGTGCTCGCCGCGAACTCCGGCGTCGTGGTTCGGCCCAGTGGCAACAACCCGGCAAATCGCAAACGGCGCATCAGCTCCGAGTCGTTTGGCGCGGTGCAGTCGAGTGCCAGAGCACTGCCCAATTCATTGCGACGGCCAGCAGCAGTGATGCCCAGATCCTTGATCAATAGCGGCACGCCGTGAAACGCTCCGGCATTGGGACTCGGCTCATCTGACCAGGTTTCCACCAGCGCGTTGATCTGTGGATTCAGCGCTTCCATCGCCTGCAAAGCCGCAGAACGGACCTCTGCGGCGCTTACCCGCTTGTCCTGGATCAGTTGAGCCAGACCCGTCGCATCTTGGACGGCGTATTCGGACAGGTGCATGAATTTCTCCAGATAGGTATGATCGATACTATTCGGTATCACACGATACCGATAAGTATCATGCGATACTTACCAGTATCACTGTCAAGCGGAGATTATTCATGCGTCCGGAACGGACACCCCAGTTGCCGCCTCGCGAGCGCATTGTTGATGCTGCGCAGGCGTTGTTCATGGAACAAGGCATTACCCGCGTCAGCGTCGACGCCATCGCCGCACGTGCGACATCGACGAAAATGACCGTATATCGCCATTTCGAAAACAAGGATTCGCTGGTTCTGGAATGGCTCGAACGCTTGGCCGAAAGCTACAGCGACGTGCTCGACAGGCTGGCGTTGCACTATGCGGAATCCCCGCGCGAGCAGCTGCTGGGTTTTCTCGACTTCATTGTTGAAGATCTGGATCGCGCAGGTTATCGGGGTTGCCCGTTCACCAATGCGCTGGCTGAGCTGCCAGATGCTGACCACCCTGCCCGAAAACTGATTCAAACCCATAAACAGCGGCAGTTTCGTCGGTTGATTGCCCTTTGCGCTCAGCTGGAACTGAACGAGCCGGAGCAGATTGCCGAGGAACTTACCCTGCTGATGGAAGGCGCCCAGGTGGTGGCGCAGAACAAAGGGATTGAGAAGGTAGGCGAACGCCTGACCCGGATGGTCCAGCGGCGGCTGGACACCGCCGCTTGAACTGCCGGGCTTGGCTCCTCGAAACGAGTTGCTTCAGTCCAGCCGGCGGCAAAGAAAAGCCTGGGTCTGATAAGGGAACTCGATGGTCTCACGCCCGCGCAGCGCCGGATGGGTGCCGATCAACGTCCGCAACTGATCAGCCACCCGCTCTTTCTGCGCAGCAGGCAAAGCGGCGATGAAACTCACCGACAGAAAACGATCCAGGATCACGGTTTGGGCAGTGCCTGTATGGGTGTAATCGAAGCAGGTCAGTTCGGGCGCCGAGAAGTAGCGCCCATTGAACGGCAGTCGCCAGCCTCCCGTATGGAAACGAGGGGTATCACCTTCGTAGGGAGTGATGATTCTGGTGATGGCTGCCACCCAGTCCACGGACTCATCGCGCACATTCCAGATCAGCCCGAGCCGGCCACCCGGTTCAAGCACGCGGTGAATCTCGCCGAGCGCCGTTTCATTGGCAAACCAGTGGAAAGCCTGGGCGCAAACGAGTGCCTGCGCCACACCCGCCTGGAGTGGAATGGCTTCGGCCGTTCCTTCCAGAATCCTGGTGTCCGGCAGGTGTCTGGCAAACTCGCTTCGCATGGCCTCGACCGGCTCGACGGCAATGACCTCAATGTCCATTGATTCCAGCACTCGCGTGAGCTTTCCGGTGCCAGCGCCTAAATCAATGACCGTTGAGCCGGGGCTGATACCCAATGTATTTCGAAGCCATGGCTGTATTTCGCCTGGATAGTCCGGGCGCCCTTGCGTGTAGGTACTTGCTTCCTTTGAGAAACCTACCTGAGCAGCCTTGTGAACAACCGTCATTTCAGCAATCTCTCTCTGAATTTGTGATCAAGTTACCCAAGGACTTTTCCAACGCCCCCCCCAGAAGGCCCATACCAGAGCCCTCACAACCACCAAACATTTCCAGCAACACTCAAGTCATTGACAGTATGGCCGATAGAAGAAATGGCAACTAGCCACCTCTCGTCCAGAGACAGCTCAGTTACCTCCTCCCTAATATGTCAGCAGGATGACCAATGAGCTGGATCAATGACGCAAAACTCTCGACCAAACTGATCACCGCCTTTGTGCTGTGTGCGTTCATCACCCTGGGCGTCGGCGTCCTCGGAGGCCAGGGCGTTTCAAAGCTTTCGCAAAGCTTGAAACTGGTGTTCACCAACAATCTGGTGTCTGTCTCCAACACCGCGCAAACCAAAACCAAGGCAGTTGGACAAAGCCGTGATCTGTACCGGTTATATCTGGCCACTGCCGCCGGTTCGCCGCAAAGCGTCAAGGATGAGTTCATTGCCTCGATGAACGCCAACCGACTGGCCAGCGAGAAAGCATTCGCTGACTACCGAAAAACGCCGCTTGCTGATGACGAACGTGCCGCTGGCGACAAAATGCAGCAAGACTGGCCCGTTTATCAGGCGATGGTACAAAAGTACGTCGGCCTGATGCAGGCCGGCGATCTTGAAAATGGCCGCATCCTGCTCCTGGGCGACTTGCAAAAGACTTATCGTACGGTCATGGACGAGTTGACTGTGATGGTCGATTCCAACGACCGACAAGTCGCTGAAGGCGCCGAAGAAGCAAGCCGGCTGGAAACCTCGGCAAAGACTTCGCTTTATATCGGCATCGCACTGGCGTTCATTGCCGCAATCCTGCTCGGACTGTTTATCAGCCGCCTGATCAGCCGCCCCATTGCCAATGCCGTTGCGAGCGCCCGCAGCATTGCCGAGGGCGATCTGACCCAGCACATCATCAGTACCGGCCGCGATGAGGCCGGCCAGTTGTTGACGGCTCTGGCGGACATGCAGAGCAGCCTGAAAGGCACCATCCAGCAGATCGCCAGCGCATCGGACCAACTGGCGTCGGCTGCTGAGGAGCTGACCGCCGTCACTGACAATGGCAGCCGTGGCCTGATTCGCCAGAACGACGAGATCCAGCAGGCGGCCACCGCTGTCACGGAAATGACCTCGGCCGTCGAAGAAGTCGCGCGCAATGCCGTCTCCACTTCCGAAGCGTCCAGAACCACCAGCGAGCAAGCCAGCAATGGTCGCGACCAGGCCCGCAGCGCCGTCGCCGCGATCAACAGCGCAACCACTGAAATTGCCGCGTCCACCGACATGGTCAAGAATCTGGCCGTTCAGGTGCGCGACATTGGCAAGGTGTTGGACGTAATCCGCGGGATCGCTGAACAAACCAACCTGCTGGCCCTGAACGCCGCCATCGAAGCAGCAAGGGCGGGCGAACAGGGTCGCGGCTTTGCCGTGGTCGCCGATGAAGTTCGCGCCCTGGCGGCCCGCACCCAAGCCTCGACCGGCGAGATCGAAGGGATGATCAACAGCGTGCAAGCGAGTGCGGACCAGGCGGTAGGTTCCATGGGTAAAAGCCAGTCGCTGGTCACCGATACCCAGTCGCTGGCCCTGGCCACCGGCGAGGCGCTGGAGCTGATTGCCGAAGGCATCTCGCAGATCAATGATCGTAATCTGGTCATTGCCACAGCCTCCGAAGAGCAGGCCAACGTCGCCCGGGAAGTTGATCGCAATCTGGTCAACATCCAGGATTTATCAACCCAGACAGCGGCGGGTGCCCATCAGACCAACGCCTCGACCCAGGAGCTTTCCAACCTGGCCATTTCATTCAATACGCTGGTCGGCCGCTTCCGGCTGTGAGTCCGGCGGCAACGTCTTTGTCTAGTCCTGAAACAGGTTTACCCCTGCTCCAGTCTCAAAACGCCTTTTCTCGAACAAGTCCTCTCTTATCACACGCACAACCGTTGAATTGAAATGCTCGTTGGAGATTCTATGTCCGGGGCAACCGCCAGGCGCCAGACGTATTGTCTGAACCGACGCCTTCCCGGCTAAAGCCGGTCCCACTGTGGGACCGGCTTTAGCCGGGAAGACGGCATTCCAGTAGACGCAAATGCATTGGCTGTACGTCCAGATCCGTTGGAGGCTTGCCCGCGAACCGGGCGCCTCGGTGGATCAGGCATACCGTGTCATCGTTCTTCGCGAGCAAGCTCGCTCCCACGGGGTAGGTGTCGCTCTAGCAAGCACGCAGCAAAAAACCCCGTCAGACGCTGTCTGACGGGGCTTTTGTTCTACAGCTGTGTTACAGCGCCATGTCGGCCGCTGGATTGCTTTTCTTCGGTGCTGCGGGCTTGTCAGAGCCTGGAGCTGGCGCGACGGCCTGATTGTTCACAGGTGGCGGCGGCGTCAGTTGCAGGACTTCAGCGGTGTAAGCCCATTCCTTGGCAACGGCTTCCGGGCTGGTGTTCAGCTTGGTGCCGTAGCTTGGAACGATCTGATGCAGTTTTTCCTGCCAGGCCGGTGTTGCGACCTTGTCCTTGAAGACCTTCTCAAGCACGCCCAGCATGATTGGCGCAGCAGTCGACGCACCAGGTGACGCGCCGAGCAGGCCGGCAATGCTGCCGTCCTGGGAAGCAACGATTTCGGTGCCCAGTTTCAGTACGCCGCCTTTCTCTTCATCACGCTTGATGATCTGCACGCGCTGACCGGCTTGCCACAGGCGCCAGTCCTCTTTCTTGGCTTTCGGGAAGTACTCTTTCAGGGCGTTATAGCGATCGTCGTCGGACAGCATCAACTGGCCAGCCAGGTATTCAACCAGCGGATACTGTTCGATACCGACCTTGGTCATCGGCCAGATGTTGTGTAGGGTCGTGCTGGTCAGCAGATCCAGGTACGAGCCTTCTTTCAGGAACTTGGTGGAGAAGGTCGCGAACGGGCCAAACAGAACGACGCGCTTGCCATCCAGTACGCGGGTGTCCAGGTGCGGAACCGACATCGGCGGTGCGCCGGTCGATGCGATGCCATAGGCCTTGGCCATGTGCTGCATGGCGATGTCCTGGTTCTCGGTAACCAGGAACGAACCACCAACCGGGAAGGCGGCGTAATCCTTGGCTTCCGGGATGCCGGATTTCTGCAGCAAGTGCAGAGCACCGCCGCCAGCGCCGATGAACACGAACTTGGCGTCAGTCGTGGTTTCGGTACCGTCTTTCAGGTTTTTGTACTCGACGCGCCACGAGCCATCTTTGTTGCGAGTGATGTCCTGCACTTCGCTGGACAGTTTCAGCGTGAAGTTTGGCTGGGCTTTGAGGTGGCCGACGAACTGACGCGTGATCTCGCCGAAGTTGACGTCGGTACCAATCGGGCTCCAGGTGACCGCGAGCTTTTGCGCCGGATCACGACCTTCCATCATCAGCGGAACCCACTTCTTGATCTGCTCTGGGTCCTCGGAGAATTGCATGCCGCTGAACAGCGGGCTCGCCTGCAAGGCGTCGTAACGCTTTTTCAGAAACTTGATGTTGTTGTCGCCCCACACGAAGCTCATGTGCGGTGTGGAGTTGATGAACGAGCGAGGGTTCTTCAGCACATCGTTCTTGACCTGCCAGGACCAGAATTGACGCGAGATCTGGAAGGCTTCGTTGATTTCGATGGCCTTGGAGATATCGACTTTGCCGTTCTTGTCTTCAGGCGTGTAGTTCAGCTCAGCCAGGGCAGAGTGGCCGGTACCGGCGTTGTTCCAGCCGTTGGAGCTTTCCTCGGCGACGCCGTCGAGGCGCTCGACCATTTCCATCGACCAGCCTGGTTCAAGCTCATTGAGCCAGACCGCGAGGGTCGAACTCATGATGCCGCCGCCGATCAGTACCACATCGACTTTCTTGGTCTCGGCCGCATGAGTGGGCATGATGCCCATCGACATGGCCAGGCCCAGCAGGGCCGTGTTCACTTTCTTCAACATGCTGTAAATCCATATGGTAGGACGCCATGCGCCTGCCTTGCTCGTTCCGGGTTCTTCCAGCTCACGGTCAGCCAGAGGATTTCCGTCACCAGTTTCGGAAGGTGATGGGCACACAAGGCTTAATAAAGCTTAGCCTCACTTTTATGTCCCGCCTGTGCTGACTTTTTATTAGTCATTGGCTTCAGCTACTTGAGGCGACACTGATTTTGGTAACTCATTGACTGACAGGTCCGCAAATATCCGGCCCATCTGCAAACTGGCTCTTGCCGAGCCGGCGAGCGTTCGCGCTGCGACGTTGTGCCCCATGGTGCCGAAATGACGCTGGGGCATAATTCGCTGATTTGTCGCGAGCCTGGTTTGTTGGGGCGGCATGATATCGGATAGAAGGCCATTGTCGTAGCATCGAAACAATATCGGTGCGCGGGTCTGCCATCGCGATGGGGCGAATAAGTGGCGCAATGCCGCTAATGGCGGCCGTCAATACCGCGCAAATCATTGGTAAATCCATAGTGGGCTGGCTAGAATCCGCTCCGCCTTCAGCGGCTTGATCGAACGGTTTGCCCCCGTCCAGATCAAAACCGAACCCTACGACCCAAGGTCGACAAACTCATAAAAGCTGGAAGGCCCGTGAGAAACGAGCAATTCCGGCTTTTTTTGTGTCTGCCTTTCGGGTGTAAACTCGCCTTACGCGCTATAGAGCGCTTTCAGGTCCAGCGAACATGACGCAGATTTCCGAACGCCTTCTGGTTCAGGCCCATCTCGATGCCAAGCAGCCTAAAGAGCTGAGCCTCGACGAACAGGCCCATTATCGCGCTGCGATTGCTGCCGAACTCAAGGCGCAGGACGCCGTGCTGGTGGCCCACTATTATTGCGACCCGGTGATCCAGGCCCTGGCCGAGGAAACGGGTGGCTGCGTGTCCGATTCTCTGGAAATGGCCCGTTTCAGCAATAGCCATTCGGCGAAAACCGTGCTGGTTGCCGGGGTCCGTTTCATGGGCGAAACGGCGAAGATCCTCAATCCCGAAAAACGCATATTGATGCCGACCCTTGAGGCGACCTGTTCGCTGGACCTGGGTTGCCCGGTGGATGAGTTCTCCGCCTTCTGTGATCAGCATCCAGAACGCACCGTGGTGGTTTACGCCAATACCTCGGCGGCGGTCAAAGCCCGGGCAGACTGGGTGGTGACCTCCAGTTGCGCGCTGGAAATCGTCGAAAGCCTGATGGATAACGGCGAGAAGATCCTCTGGGCGCCGGACAAACACTTGGGTCGTTATATTCAAAAGGAAACTGGAGCAGACATGCTGCTCTGGGACGGCGCCTGCATCGTCCACGAGGAGTTCAAATCCAAGCAGCTGGAAGACATGAAAGCGCTGTATCCGGACGCGGCGATTCTGGTGCATCCCGAGTCGCCGGAATCGGTCATCGATCTGGCAGACGCCGTGGGCTCCACCAGCCAGTTGATTGCCGCCGCACAGACGCTGCCGAACAAGATGTTCATCGTGGCGACCGACCGGGGCATTTTCTACAAGATGCAGCAGCTGTGCCCGGACAAGATCTTCATCGAAGCGCCTACCGCCGGCAACGGCGCGGCCTGCCGCAGTTGCGCGCATTGCCCGTGGATGGCGATGAATACCCTGGAGCGCACGCTGCAGTGCCTGCGTGAAGGCACTAACGAAATTTTCGTCGACCCGGCGGTGATCCCCAATGCCGTCCGCCCATTGCAGCGCATGCTCGACTTCACCCGCGCAGCGCGGATGAAATTGGCGGGGAATGCTTGATGTCCTGGCGCCAATAAGCGCTGTTGGAGCGAGGCTTGCCCGCGAAGGCGACAACCCAGACGATAAAGATGTTGTCTGGAAAACCGATTCGCGGGCAAGCCTCGCTCCCACGAACTGTATGGCCTTAATTCATCAAATCCTTGACCATCCGCTCCTGGTCCAGCAGCTCTTTCTGACGGGCATCGATGCGTGAAGCCAGCTGGAAATTGTTGTTGGAGCGGCGCTTGGCGAAGTCCAGTTGCTGGATCGCCTGGCGGAAATCACCCACCAGCGCGAAGTATTCGGCACGAGCCTGATGCAGGCCGACGGTATTGCCGTTCAGGCCACGGGTTTCGGCGACCAGATACCAGATATCCGGATCGTCAGGGCGGTTTTTCAGCAGGCCGTTGAGCGACTTCTCGGCTTCGGCATTGCGATTCTGCTTCAGCAAAACGTCGACCCGCACCTGATTCAGCGGATAGTTGTCCGGAAACATGGTGAGCATCCGATCAACCCGCTGCTGGGCATCCGGCAGGCGATTGTTGGTGATGTCCAGATCGATCTGCGTAAGGTTGTAAGTGATGTCATTTGGTGCCTTGTCGAGCAGCGGCTTCAGGCTTTCGCGAGCTTCGTTGAGCTGTCCGGCCTTGATTTGTGCCAGCGCCAGGCCGTAACGGGCCGGGTCGGATTTTGGATTTTCAGTCAGCTGGGCGCGAAAGCGTTTCGCGGCGATGCCCGGCGTTTCTTCATACATGAGTGCAACTCGCGCACGCATCAGCTGATAACGCAGGCTGTCTTCCTTGCCGCCCGGTTTGGACTGCTCGGCGCGGTTGCGGGTGTCGGCGATCCGCGATTCGGTAACCGGGTGAGTCAGGAGGAATTCCGGCGGCTTGGCGTCAAAGCGATACTGGCGTGCCAACCGCTCGAACATGGTTGGCATATTGCGCGGGTCATACCCGGCTTTTTCCAGATTGAGAATGCCGATGCGGTCAGCTTCCTGCTCGTTCTGGCGGGAAAAGCGCCGTTGCTCTTGAATGGCTGCGGCCTGGGAGCCGGCGATGGCGGCAATGCCCGCATCGCCAGCGCCAGCGGCAGCCATGACGATACCGGCCAGCATGGCGGCCATTACCGGCACCTGCATGCGTTGCTGGGCTTCTACGCCGCGGGCGAAGTGGCGTTGCGACAAGTGAGCCAGTTCGTGGGCGAGCACCGAGGCATATTCACCTTCGGTCTGGGCATTGAGGAACAGCCCGCCGTTGACCCCGACGATCCCGCCAGGAGCGGCGAAGGCGTTGAGTTCCGGGCTATTGATCAGGATGAACTCAAGACGCCGGTCCTGAACCTGGCTGGTTTCGGCCAGTTTATAGACCGAGGTCTCGACGAAATCCTTGAGTTGCGGGTCCGACAGCTGGGCCACCTGACTGCGCAGCAGGCCGAGCCAGGCGCGTCCGAGTTGGTGTTCCTGCTCCGGAGAGACAATGGAAGAACTGGCGTCGCCCAGAGAGGGCAGGTCGTCGGCATGGCTCGGCACAGCGAGCAGGCAAGCCAGCGTCAGCAGGGTGGGTCGCAGAAAATTCATCCATGGAGCTCTGAGTTGAAGACCCCGTACTGTAGCTGGCTCAATGGCTTGCTGACCAGAGTGCGGTATTCTTTGTGTCCTGTCTGAAATGTCCGAGCTGTTTTTTGTTGCTGCTTTGCAATTTGATGTGCCTGCCTGGAGAGAAACGATGTCTGACGCTGTAACGCGCCCGCAAACGTGTGACGCCCAAGTCGATGCAACCGGGCTCAACTGTCCGTTGCCGCTGCTCAAGGCCAAACTCGAACTCAACCGCCTGACCAGTGGCGCAGTGCTGAAGGTGATTGCCACCGATGCCGGCTCCCAACGTGACTTCCGTACCTTCGCCAAGCTGGCGGGGCATACGCTGGTGCATGAAGAAGCCGAAGACGGCGTTTATCAGTATTGGCTGCGCAAGGCTTAGTGGCGGCGGCTTTCCATTTCCCAAAAGGATTTTTGATGTTCAAGGTGCTTCGCGACTGGGTGCAACGCTACTTCTCTGATGAAGAGGCGGTGGTGCTCGCAGTATTGCTGTTTCTGGCGTTCACGATCGTTCTGACGCTGGGCGGCATGTTGGCCCCGGTGTTGGCCGGGATGGTGCTGGCTTTTCTGATGCAAGGCCTGGTGAATCTGCTGGAGCGGCTGCGCGTGCCCGAGGGCGGCGCGGTGGCGCTGGTGTTTACCTTGTTCATGGGCGCGCTGCTGGTGTTTCTGCTGGTGCTGGTGCCGTTGCTCTGGCATCAACTGATCACCTTGTTCAACGAGTTGCCGGGCATGCTCGCCAAGTGGCAGTCGTTGCTGTTGCTGTTGCCTGAGCGTTACCCGCATCTGGTCTCGGACGAGCAGGTGCTGCGCGCCATTGAGGTGGCTCGTGGCGAAATCGGCAAGTTTGGTCAATGGGCGCTGACGTTCTCGCTATCGAGCCTGCCCTTGCTGGTCAACATCATGATTTATCTGGTGCTGGTGCCGATCCTGGTGTTCTTTTTCCTCAAGGACCGGGAAGTCATCGGGCGCTGGGCGCGTGGCTATTTGCCTCGTGAGCGCGCGCTGATCACCCGGGTCGCCGAGGAAATGAACCGGCAGATTGCCAATTACATCCGGGGCAAGGTCATCGAGATTTTCGTCTGCGGCGGGGTGACCTACATCGCGTTCGTGGCGCTGGGGCTCAATTACGCGGCGTTGCTGGCGATGCTGGTGGGTGTTTCGGTGGTGGTGCCTTACATCGGCGCGGTGGTGGTCACCGTGCCAGTGGCGTTGATCGCCTTGTTCCAGTGGGGCTGGAGCGATCAATTCATCTATCTGATGGCGGTCTACGGCGTGATTCAGGCGCTGGACGGCAACGTGCTGGTGCCGCTGCTGTTTTCGGAGGCGGTCAACCTGCATCCAGTGGCGATCATCTGTGCGGTGTTGTTGTTTGGCGGTCTGTTGGGCTTCTGGGGCGTGTTCTTCGCGATTCCCCTCGCTACCCTGTGCAAGGCCGTACTCGACGCCTGGCCGCGCAATGAGCCCACTGTGGCGCCCTTGCTGTAGCGAGACGCAACAATATTCGCTGCGGGCCTGTTGCAGGTGCGCAGCGAAACGTATCGATCATCAGGCGTTATTCAGCGCCTGCGCCTTCTCAAGCACCGCCGCCACATGGCCAGGCACCTTCACGCCGCGCCACTCGTGACGCAGTACGCCGTCCTTGTCGATGAGAAAAGTGCTGCGATCAACGCCAAGGTATTCCTTGCCGTACAGCTTCTTCAGCTTGATCACATCGAACAGCTGGCAAAGGGCTTCGTCTTTGTCCGAAATCAGTTCGAACGGGAACGACTGCTTGGCCTTGAAGTTTTCGTGCGTCTTCAGACTGTCGCGGGAAACGCCAAAGATGACCGTGTTGGCCGCCTGGAAGGGCGCGACATGGTCGCGAAAGTCCTGGCCTTCGGTGGTGCAACCCGGCGTGTTGTCCTTCGGATAGAAATAAACAACGACCTGCCGGCCCTTGAGCGCGGACAAGCTGACTTGCCCGCTGGTGGCCTGGGCCTGAAAGTCGGCGACGGGTTGATCTACTGCTACGGCCATGAAACTTCCTTACATTGGGGCTTGTGGGCGCCACGGTTCGATCAGCGCATCGAGGTTCAACGCATCGGCGAAATCAAGGAATTGATCGCGCAGCCAGCTGATCTGAATGCCGGCGGGCAGGGTCACGGTGAACGTCGCATTGAGCATGGTGCCGCCAGTTTGCGGCGCCAGGTAGGTGTCGCAGATCAGATTTTCCAGCTCGACGTTGTGGTCCATGAAGAACTGGCACAGCTCATTGATGATGTCCGGACGATAGGCAGAACTGACGTAAGCCACGTAAGGCAGCGCCTCAGGACGGCTTTCGAGCGTGGCACTGCGCACGACACTGGTCGTGAAGGCGTGCTTCTTCGACAGGCCGGGCAGGCCGGTCTCCATACGAGCCAAGGCATCCCAGCTACCGGAAATCTGCAGCACCAGCGCACTGTATTCGCCGTGCCGGGTCAGACGTGAGCTGACCACCGAGCAACGGTTTTCATGACTGGCGCGGCACAGAACGTTGGTCAGCTCCATGGGGTTTGCGCCAAGGGCACTGATGACAAGGAATTGTTCGCGAACTGTGGGGGTGGACGACATGCAGCATTCCTAGACGATGAGCGGTCGGTACATTTTTGGCTTGCTGGACTCTTTCATTGATCAATAGCGCCAGACATCAACCATAACCCCGGCGGGGTACGTCTGCATAATGAAGACGTAGCAGGCCGCAACAGCGCTGGAGCAGGGGTTCTGACGGAAAAATCGATCAAAAGAACGAGGCGAGCAGGTGACCAGTACCGATCAAAGAACGAAGGGTAGCGAAAACCATCGCTCAGGGGAATGCTCACAGTACGGTACTTCGCTTGTGCAAGGCTGATAGCGCCAGTACCATTACCGCTCTCTTTTTCCGGCAGGAGCGGTTGCATGATTGCGGGCAGTATGGTGGCACTGGTCACACCCATGGATGCACAGGGACGTCTGGACTGGGACAGCCTGAGCAAACTGGTGGACTTCCACTTGCAAGAGGGCACCAACGCCATTGTTGCCGTTGGCACCACAGGTGAATCGGCCACGCTCGATGTGAATGAACACATCGAAGTGATCCGTCGCGTGGTTGCCCAGGTTGCAGGGCGTATTCCTGTCATTGCTGGCACGGGCGCCAATTCGACGCGCGAAGCGATCGAACTGACGACCAATGCCAAGAACGCGGGCGCTGACGCCTGCCTTCTGGTGACCCCTTACTACAACAAGCCGACTCAGGAAGGCCTGTACCAGCATTTCCGGACTATCGCCGAAGCCGTCGATATTCCGCAGATCCTGTACAACGTGCCTGGCCGAACGGCTTGCGACATGCTGGCCGAGACGGTTATTCGTCTGTCCACCGTGCCTAACATCATCGCCATCAAGGAAGCCACGGGCGACCTGCAACGCGCCAAGGACATCCTGGCTGGCGTGAGCAGCGACTTCCTGGTGTATTCCGGCGATGACGCGACGGCGGTCGAACTGATGCTGCTGGGCGGCAAGGGTAATATTTCCGTGACGGCCAACGTGGCGCCTCGGGCCATGAGCGATCTGTGTGCCGCTGCGATGCGTGGCGATGCAGTCACGGCTCGGGCGATTCATGAAAAACTCATGCCGCTCAACAAGACCCTGTTTATCGAATCCAATCCTATCCCCGTAAAATGGGCCTTGCATGAAATGGGTTTGATGCCGGACGGTATCCGTCTGCCGCTCACCTGGCTCAGCCAAGCCTGTCACGAACCGCTGCGTCAGGCCCTGCGCCAGTCCGGCGTCCTGGTTTAATGAGGAAGCACTACGCAATGAAGCGATTGGCCGGACTGTCCGCACTAGCCTTGATTATCTCCAGTACCAGTGGCTGCGGTTGGCTATGGGGTGAAGATGGTTACTTCCGCGATCGCGGCAGTGATTACCTGGAAGCGACCCAGACAGCACCGATGCAGCTGCCTGCCGGCGTTTCGGAAACCAAACGTCTGGACCCGCTGTTGCCGATTCCGCGCAACGTCACTGATGACGCGCAGAAAGGCGGCGAATTCGTGGTTCCTCGTCCGCAGCCGCTCTCGGTAACAGCCGATGCCAGCGACTTCAGTCTGCAAAAAAGCGGTGACGCTCGCTGGGTGCTTGCCCAGCGTGCGCCTGCCGAAGTCTGGCCAGTGGCGCATCAGTATTTCGAAGATAACGGCTTCCGTATCGCCGAAGACCGTCCGCAGACCGGCGAATTCAGCACCACCTGGCAGCGTCTGGACGAGCTTTCTGCCTCCGTTGCCAAACGTCTGAGCGCCACCGGCACTTCAGCTGATGCAGAAACCCGCGTGCGGGTTCGTATCGAGCCGGGTGTGCAGCGCAACACCAGTGAAATCTACGTCGTGAGCATCCAGCGTCCAGCCGGTAGCACCGCAGAAGTCGATTTCCCGGCGCGCACCACCAATCAGGGTCTCGATTCGGCGCTGACCGATGACATGCTTGCGTCCCTGAGCCGCAGTGCAGAACAAGGCGGTTCAGTATCGCTGGTCGCTGCACGCGATTACGACACCCCAAGTCGTGTAGCACTGACCGAAGACGGCAGCGGCAACCCGGTTCTGAACGTAGGTTCGGATCTGGATCGCGCGTGGTCCAGCGTGGGTCGCGCACTGAATCAGGGTGAATGGCGCGTTGAAGACATCAACCGCAGCCTGGGCCTGTACTACATCAACCTTGCCGAAAAAGCCAAGACACCTGAAAACGAGCCCGGCTTCTTCGGTCGTGTTTTCGGTAGCAAGGAAAGCAAGGAAGATATCGATGCCCGCGCCGAGCGTTATCAGGTTCGCCTGAGCAAAGTGGGTGACAACGTGCAGGTGACCGTCGAGAAGAACATCAACACCGTTGCGCCTGCAGACATTGCCCGTCGTGTACTGGGTGTCATTCAAGACAACCTGGGTTAAGTGCGTTTCGCAGTATTAGGCAGCGGCAGCCGAGGGAACGGCACGCTGGTAGCAAGCAATGACACCTATGTGCTGGTCGATTGCGGTTTCTCGTTGCGCGAAACCGAGCGACGCCTGGCTCGACTCGGGATCAGTGCCCATCAGTTGAGCGCGATACTGGTGACCCACGAACATGCCGATCATGTGCATGGCGTGGGTTTGCTGTCTCGGCGCTACAATCTGCCGGTCTACCTGAGCAGTGGCACGTCGCGCGGGATGCGCAAACCGATCGAGGCTGCGGGGTTTCTCGTCGGTGGTCAGGCCTTGCAGTTGGGGAGCCTGAACATCGATGTGGTGTCCGTGGCTCACGATGCGCTGGAACCGACGCAGTTTGTCTTCACCGACGGCCAGCGTCGTTTCGGCCTGCTGACCGATCTTGGCTCGTACTGCCCTTCGGTGCTGCAAAGCTACCAAGGCCTGGACGCACTGATGATCGAGGCCAATCACTGCCGGGACATGCTTGCCCGTGGTCACTATCCGTACTTCCTGAAGCAGCGGGTCGGTGGCGACGAAGGACATTTGAACAACCATCAGGCGGCAAACCTGGTGAGTGAACTGGGATGGCAGGACCTGCAGCATCTGGTCCTGGCCCATCTGAGCAGCAAGAACAATCTGCCGCATCTGGCCCGGCAATGTTTCGTCGACACCCTCGGGTGCGATCCGGACTGGCTACAATTGGCCGATCAAGATTCAGGGCTCGACTGGCGACATATCGCCTAGCCCATCTACTTAGCAAGCGGAGCCCATCATGGAAAAACGTGAAGAACTCTACCGCGGCAAAGCCAAATCGGTGTACACCACCGACGACGCTGACCGCTTGATCCTGCTGTTTCGCAACGACACTTCGGCGTTCGATGGCAAGCGTATCGAACAGCTGGACCGCAAAGGCATGGTGAACAACAAGTTCAACGCCTTCATCATGCAGAAACTCGAAGAAGCGGGCGTTCCGACCCAGTTCGACAAGCTGTTGGGCGACAACGAATGCCTGGTCAAGAAACTCGACATGATCCCGGTCGAATGCGTCGTGCGTAACTACGCCGCCGGCAGCCTGGTCAAGCGTCTGGGTATCGAAGAGGGCACTAAGCTCAATCCGTACACCTTCGAACTGTTCCTGAAGAACGACGCCATGGGCGATCCGTTCATCAACGAATCCCACGTCGTGGCGTTTGGCTGGGGCACCGCCGAGCAACTGGTTCGTATGAAAGAACTGTCGCTCAAGGTCAACGAAGTGCTGAACAAGCTGTTCGACGACGCTGGCCTCCTGTTGGTGGACTTCAAGCTCGAATTCGGCGTATTCCACGGCGAAATCGTCCTGGGCGACGAGTTCAGCCCTGACGGCTGCCGCCTGTGGGACAAGGAAACCCGCAAAAAGATGGACAAGGACCGCTTCCGCCAGGGCCTCGGTGACGTTATCGAAGCCTACGAAGAAGTCGCCAACCGTCTGGGCGTTCCGCTTTAACCCGAAAAAACGTGCAAGCGCTTGATAGCACAAAAAAAACAGCAAAAAGGTTCGCCTTCTGCGTTTGAGCTGTTATGATGCGCGCCGTTGGAGAGATGCCAGAGTGGCCGAATGGGACGGATTCGAAATCCGTTGTACTGGCGACAGTACCTAGGGTTCAAATCCCTATCTCTCCGCCATACAAATAAAAGCCCCAGAAGTTATGCTTCTGGGGCTTTTTTGTTTCCGGTGTCCCGTCCTGAATAAGGTTTACACCTTCTGACCTTTCTTCAGGAGGATTCAATGGATACGGGAAAAAGGCGCAGCCAACGCGATTACACGCTAGCTTTTAAATTGTCGGTCGTAGACCAAGTCGAAAAAGGCGAGTTGAGTTATAAAGAGGCTCAACGGCGCTTTGGCATTCAGGGCCGGTCCACGGTACTGGTTTGGTTACGCAAGCATGGCCGACAGGACTGGAGCCAAGGCGCCTCAATCCGAGCGCCGCGGAGCAGGCCAATGACCGACCCCAACCTCCCGCTGACACCCGAACAGCGGATTAAAGAGCTTGAAGAACAGTTGGCGCTGAGCAATCAGAAAGCCCAGTTCTTTGAAGCTGTCGTGAATGTCTTGAAAAATGATTACGGTGTGTCCATCGTAAAAAAGCGACCCGGCAAGTCCTCTCGCAAGGGCAAATCCAAGACCTGAGCATTACCAGGGCTTGCCTATTCATGGGGATTTCGCGCCAAGCGTATTACAAGCGCAACCGTGCCTTCGACGAGAGATTGCGCCAAGACCAGCAGGTAGTGGACTTTGTTTTGGAGAAGCGTCGCCGCCAGCCGAGGCTAGGAACACGCAAGCTGCATTATCTGATGAGCACTGAGGCTGGAGCGCAGGTATTTGTTGGTCGAGACCGTCTTTTTTCCATCTTGCGCGAAGCGCGAGAGCTGGTTCCTCGAAAGCGTGCTTATCATAAAACTACGCATAGCCATCATCGGTTCCGCCGCCATCCCAACCTGCTTAAAGCAGGCCCGGAACAAGTTGTCGCTGGCAGGCCCGAGCAGGTTTGGGTTGCAGATATTACCTATCTGCCCACGCGGGAAAGCGTTGTTTACGTCAGCCTGATAACAGACGCGTACTCGCGCAAGATCGTGGGTCATCATGTTCAGCGGTCCTGCTTAAGGATTCCAGTAGTTGATCCTGTTGGACCGAATGACAGAAATAAAAAAAGCCCGCACTGCGCGGGCTTTTTTATAAATTTAAGGTGTGGCAGTTAATTATTCGGTCAAAGGAGTTCCCGTAAGTTCGCCTTTAGGGGATTTGCTCGCCACGGCTATTGGACTCAAATTGGAGTTGATGCCTTCAGGAAGTCGATACATTGCACCTGTAAGCGGATCAACTATCAGCATGCCAATCAGTCCGCCGAATACGATATTCCCCCAGTACCAGCCGTTCATGTTTGTATCGAGTACTTCGGTCTTGGACAAGTAACCTTCTTTGCGATAATTGACGGTATATTTTTCGCCATCAAAGTAGCCGGCACCGGCTTTGAGCGTTACCTGATTCGGGGTGACGCCGGAGCTGACAACCGAGCCTGCCTCATTACTGATTTCATACGCGGCACCGCTTGGAGCTGATGTGACGGACACTGGGTAACGCGACTCACTGACGATGCTGGCGCAGCCGGTGGCTGCCAAAGCGGCGATCGACAGTAGGCAGATTTTTAAAAGTATAACCAGGCGCATTACGCACTCCATTGCTTAGTTTGATTTTGCGCGCGGATAGTATCAGCGGATTGTTAGTTGCGATATAGGGTGGGAAGTTAATATTCCGGTATTTAACGCTTTTTAATGGCGTCAAACTACTAACGGGTGTTTGTCGGTAGGGGAGTGGCTAGAATTTATCTAGGTAATTGTCGGGGCATATGCACTAGTTATTTATATTTAAGTGGTCGTGCTGCAAAATTTGGTTTGACGGTGGGGAGGAATCTGTCAGGTGGGACGGATTGACAAACAGCGAGGCGTGAGGTGAATATTTACCGCAGCAGGCAAATGGAATTGGCTGAAAATAATTCGACCCCCGCTGAGGAGTGCGGGGCTCGCATTCTGGGCAGTGGCATAACGGCCGCCGCCCATTCAGGAATCAAGGCAGGAATTCACGATGACAAACGCCGAGCTCGAAAAAATTCAAATCGAGATCACCAAACTGGCGGCCGAAACCCGCAAGCTGGTTGCCGAGTCTGGCAAACTGAACGCCGAGGCAGGCAAGATGACGCGCGAAACGTTCTGGTATCCCGTGGCAATCGCCAGCGGCATGATTGGTGCAGTAGCCACCCTGACCATGCTGATGATCAAACTCTTATCCTGATACCCGGGCGAGGAGGGGCGTTCAGTTTCCACCTCGCAACAATCCCAAACCTTGCGCGTCAACCACCACCTTCACCCCCTCATAACTCGCCAGCGTCGCATGTGCTGTCGTCATCGCATGCTCATGCGTCGCGGTAATCACCATCACACTAGCGCCTGCCGCTTCTGCTGCCGTAATTCCTGCTGGCGCGTCTTCGAAGACCAGACAATCCGTGATATCTACGCCGAGCCGTTTGGCGGCGAGCAGGAAGCAATCCGGCGCAGGCTTGCCTTGGCTGACGTCTTCGGCGGTGATCAGGTTGACGGGTACTTCCAGGCCTGCGGCTTTCAGGCGTGCTTCGGCCAGGGCGCGTGGCGCAGACGTGACGATGGCCCAACGTTCCGCAGGCAGCGAAGCGAGGAAGCGAGCAGCACCAGCAACGGACACGACACCTTCGACGTCCTCGATTTCAGCTTGAGAGATGCCTTCAGCCTCAATGATCGGGTCGAGTCCCGGCAGGTTCAGGCGGCGAATGGTGTCGACACTGCGCACGCCATGAATGGTCGGCAAGAACGCCACGACGTCCAGATCGTGCCGCTGCGCCCAAATCGTCCAGACCCGCTCGGCTGCGATGATTGAATTGAGGAGGGTGCCGTCCATGTCGAACAGGAAAGCTGAAAAGCGTCGTGCGTTAAACATTGCTTACCTCGAAATTGAGATTGTTATCAGACCCCAGAACTCGTTGGAGCGAGGCCTGCCCGCGAAAAGGCCGATACAGTCGCCCATTTCGTTTCGCTTAAACAAAGTCTTCGCGGGCAAGCCTCGCTCCAACATATCAGGTGCTGCCCAATTCATCGATTAACCGCAAATAGGTGCGCGTCTTGCCTCGATCGATACGTCAATATCACTTTCTTGCCATCCTTTAGCCATGTAGTAGCGGCGAAATGTCGCAACATGATTTGGCGCGAGTAAGATATGCACCTTGATTTCACTGCCCCGATTTTTCGCGGCTGGCCCTGATGTGCTCTTGAGGAGATTCCAGCGGCCAGTCACAGTGGTACCGACCGAACACGAGTAGACGAGAAAAGGCGATAACTGAAAATGACCAAGACTTCGCGACCTTTATATATTTCCTATGCTGGCCCTTCGCTGCTGGAAATGCCCCTGCTGAACAAGGGCAGTGCTTTTACCCCGCAAGAGCGGGTCGAGTTCAATTTGATCGGGCTGCTGCCGCAGAACGTCGAGACCATCGAAGAGCAAGTCGCGCGGGTCTTCAGCCAGTACAACCAGTGCGCGAGCGACCTGGACAAACACATCTACCTGCGTTCGATCCAGGACAACAACGAGACGTTGTTCTTCCGCCTGCTGGATTCGCACCTGGATGAAATGCTGCCGATCATCTACACGCCGACGGTTGGCCAGGCGTGTCAGGAATTCTCGAAGATTTATCGCACGCACCGGGGTCTATTCATTTCCTACCCGGAACGCGACCGTATCGACGACATCCTGCGCAGCGCCACCAAGGATCGCATCAAGATCATCGTGGTCACCGACAGCGAGCGCATTCTGGGTCTTGGCGACCAGGGTATCGGCGGCATGGGCATTCCAATCGGTAAATTGTCGCTTTACACCGCATGCGGCGGGATCAGCCCGGCGTACACCTTGCCGATCGTGCTGGATGTCGGCACCAATAATCAGGAACTGCTCGACGACCCGATGTACATGGGCTGGCGCCACAAGCGTGTGACGGGCAAGGAATACGAAGACTTCGTAGCGCTGTTCATCGAAGCTGTTCAGCGTCGCTGGCCGGACGTCTTGCTGCAGTTCGAAGACTTTGCCCAGACCAACGCCATGCCGCTGCTGGAAAAGTACCGCGACGAGCTGTGCTGCTTCAACGACGACATCCAGGGCACCGCATCGGTTGCCGTGGGTACGCTGCTCGCCGCCTGCAAGGCCAAGAATGAAACCCTGGGCCAGCAACGCGTGGTGTTCCTCGGCGCAGGTTCTGCCGGTTGCGGGATTGCCGAGCACATTATTGCCGCGATGGTGATCGAAGGCTTGAGCGAAGCCGAGGCGCGCAAACGCGTGATGATGGTCGACCGTTTCGGCTTGTTGACCGACAGCATGGATAACCTGCTGGACTTCCAGAAGAACCTGGCCCAAAAGGCTGGCGACGTCGCGGGATGGTCAAGCGGCGATGGCTATGCGGAGCTGCTGGACGTGGTCAGCAATGGCAAACCGACGGTGTTGATCGGTGTATCCGGCCAGCGTGGCCTGTTCACCGAGCAAATCATTCGCGAAATGCACAAACACTGCGCCAAGCCTTTGGTTATGCCGCTGTCTAACCCGACTTCGAAAGTGGAAGTGACTCCGCAGGAAGTCCTGACCTGGACCAACGGCGATGCACTGGTCGCGACCGGTAGTCCGTTTGCTCCGGTGACCGTAGGCGATCGCACGTTCCACATCGCGCAATGCAACAACTCCTACATCTTCCCTGGCATTGGCCTCGGTGTGATTGCGTGCAAAGCCACGCGTATCACTGACAAGATGCTGATGGCGGCGTCCAACGCGCTGGCTGAATGCTCGCCGATGGTTACCGGCAAAGGCGATGCGGTGTTGCCGCCGTTGAAAGAGATTCAGGAAGTCAGCCGCAAGATCGCCCTGGCGGTTGCCAAGCAGGCTCAGGCTGATGGCGTGGCGCTGGAGACTACCGAAGAAATGTTGGTCGAGGCGATTCAGCGTAACTTCTGGATGCCAAACTACCGGTCGTATCGTCGCAGCGCTGTTTAAAGCTCGACGTTTGACTCAATGCCGCCGCAAGGAAACTTGCGGCGGCTTTTTTATGTTGGTGTCCCGTCCTTTGTGGCTGAGGGCTTTTCTTCGATAAGTAAGTCCCACCGACCTCAAACTGCCTGACAGCACTTCATTGCCTGCCAATCCCATCGAGGACTTGTCCTCGATACGGCGTTGGGAATGAAATAGGTGTAAACCTGTTCCAGGACTAGACCTCGCAATGAGTGGCGGTCGATTCTGCACTAGAGCGCCGCCTTCAAGCGGCATAAACTCGGTCCATGAATCTACCCATCGAACCTGCGCCGTTGTCCCACGCCGATAAGCTGCAAGCCATGCTGGATGGCGACAGTCGCTACGACGACGAGCTTTTCAGTTCGGCGCCAGCCATTGGCCGCAAGATTTTCGCGCAGGCCAAGCCCCGCGAGCCGTTGCATTTCATGCGTCTGTCCACGCCACTGGGGCCCATGCTTGCCATGGCAGAGCAGCGCGGGTTGGTGATGCTTGAGTTTCTTGATCGGCCGATCCTGATGCGTGAACTCGATGAGCTGCGTACTCGCTTTGGCTATGCCATGACGCCGGGGGAAAACCCGCATCTGGAGCAGATCGAGGACGAGTTGGCGCGTTATTTCGCCGGCACCTTGACCCGTTTCGACGTCGCGCTGCATACGCCTGGCAGTGTTTTCCAGAATCAGGTCTGGAGTGCGTTGCGCCAAGTGCCGTATGGCACGACCTGCACTTACGGTCAGATCGCCGTTCTATTGGGCAAGCCGGGCGCCAGTCGCGCTGTAGGCCTGGCGAATGGGAGTAATCGCATGTCTATTGTCTTGCCTTGTCACCGGGTGATTGGCGCGGATGGTTCGCTCACAGGTTATGGCGGTGGCAAGCCGCGCAAGGAGTTCCTCCTGCGCCTGGAGCGTGTGGCGATCCAGATGGCGGATCAACAACAGCTGGCGTTCTAAGCCGGCTTGTTGCGCTAAGGTTTTGAGTTCTAGTGGAATTTTCCTACCTGAAAAGATGCTGAACAAGACCTTTTGTTCGCATCCTTTTCACAAAAAATTGATGGCGTCCTGACTAAAGTTTGCTACGTCGAAGGAGTTGCGTGACTTGCGCCGCTCTGACGTATTTCAACTCATAAAAGCAGACCGTCATGCTGAAAGTTAAAGCCATGCGCCCCGAGCTTGTGACCGTGCTCGCCAGCAGTTTTTTATTGTTCGCGTTTAACATGACGCTATGGACACACTTGTTTTCAATCACCGCGTCCGACTGGAAGGGCGTTGCCATGCGCGCCGCGTTCGGCGTGATGGTGTTTTGTGTATTTAATATTTTTCTGACCCTGGTTGCGTTCAAGCGAATATTGAAGCCTGTCCTGGTGCTGTTGTTTTTTATCAGTGCCGGTGTCGCTTATTTTATGAGTGAGTACGGCGTCATGATTGATGCCGGGATGTTTCGTAATTTTGCAGAAACCAACGCGACTGAAGTACAGGGTTTGCTGTCCCTGAAGTTGGGGTTTTATATTTTGTTTCTGGGGTTGCTGCCTTCGTTAGTGTTGTTGCGGATCCCGGTAAATTATCGCCGCTGGCACCGTGAACTCATCAGTAAAGCTCTGGTGAGCATTGTTTGTGTTGCGGCAATTGGTGGTGTTGCATTGGCTAATTATCAAGGTCTTTCTTCGCTGTTTCGTAACCACCACGAGCTGCGTTTAATGGTGGTGCCGAGTAATTATATTGGCGCATCGTTCGGTTATTTACGTGAGCAGGTGATTTCTGCCCAGCGCCCGTTTGTGGCCATTGGTGAAGACGCAAAGCGTTCGCCACAGTGGGCAACGCGCAAGCGTAAATCACTGACCGTGTTGGTGGTGGGTGAAAGTGCGCGTGCCGAGAACTTCGGTCTCCTCGGCTACGGCCGTGACACCACGCCGAACCTGAGCAAGGAACAAGGTCTGATCGCTTTTAGCGATGTTCATTCCTGCGGCACCGAGACGGCGGTGTCCGTGCCATGCATGTTTTCCAATATGGGCCGCAAGGATTACAGCGCGACCAAGGCGAAAAACGAGGAGGGGCTGCTGGACGTCATCAAGCATGCGGGCCTCAACGTGGTCTGGCGTGACAACCAGTCCGGTTGCAAGGGCACCTGTGATCGGGTGACCTTGCAGGATGTCAGTAACCTGAAGGACCCGGTGTTGTGCGCCAATAACGAATGCCGGGACGAGATTCTGCTTCAGGGCTTGCAGAGCTTCATTGATAACCTGGATCAGGACACTGTTCTGGTACTTCACCAGATGGGCAGCCATGGCCCCGAATACTTCAACCGCTACCCCAAGGAGTTCGAGAAGTTTACGCCGGTGTGTGAAAGTAATGCGCTGAACAATTGCAGTCGCGAAAGTATCGTCAATGGCTACGACAACACTTTGTTGTATACCGATCATGTGCTGTCGAACCTTATCGATATCTTGCGCAGCAATCAGGCCAAGGTAGATACAGCGATGCTGTATCTGTCGGACCATGGTGAATCGCTCGGTGAGTACAATCTGTTTCTGCATGGCACGCCTTATATGCTGGCACCGGATCAGCAGAAGCACGTTCCAATGTTTGCCTGGTTTTCCGATGCCTATAAAGCATCTTTTTCGGTCGACACCGGATGCCTGCAAAAAGAGCGTAATGCACCGCTGAGTCAGGACAATCTGTTTCACTCCATGCTCGGTTTGCTGGAGGTCGATACCAAGGTCTACAACCCGAGCCTGGATATGTTTGCCGGCTGTCGTGGCTTGGCCAGCAATGGTGTCCTGGCCAATGAATAACGTGGACGAAAAGCTCCGACCGGGGTTCGTCCGGCGATTCAGCTTGTGGCGTGACGAGCAACTGGCGCGCCATGCATTGAAGGCGGCGGGGGAGCCGGGCCTGGTTCTCGATCTGCCGAGCGGTACGGGCAAGTTCTGGTCGGTATTGGCCGAACACTCCAACCGCGTGATCCTTGCGGGGGACCAATCCGCAGACAAGCTGGCCCTCGCCGAAAACCACTGCCCGACGGCCGTGCTCAAGCGCATCAAGACATTTCAGACCTCAGCGTTTTCCATCGACCTCAACGACAACGCGGTGGACTGTATTTTCTGCATGCGGCTGTTCCACCATATCGCCGACAGCGACGAACGCTCGGAAATCCTGCGCGAGTTCCACCGCGTCAGCCGTGACACGGTGATTGTTGCGCTGTGGGTTGATGGCAATATCAGGTCGTGGCGCCGCAAACGCATGCAGATCTCTCGTGACAGTTGCGGAATGCCAGCGCCGAGGCGCAGCCGATTCGTCGTCGGCAGGACTGCGATCAAGGGTGAATTCGAAGCGTCCGGCTTCAGGATTCTGCGTCATTACGACTTCCTTCCGGGGTATGCCATGTGGCGGGTCTACGTGTTGCGCAAGATCAACCAATAATCCGGTCACCGGTCGGTTTCGTGCGGATTTTGGCCAAAAACTCTAGATGAAGATGTTCAACACTTGTAGGACAGATGCGCGGTAAGCGTCCATCGCGATATATACTGCGCGCCATTCTTCATGGGAGAGCCGTGTGGCCATCGATATTCACTGGATTCGCGACGACGCCAGCCTCGCCCGACATTGCGCGCAGTGGCAGACATTGCCCTACGTTGCCCTCGACACCGAGTTCATGCGGGTCGACACCTTTTATCCCATCGCTGCGCTGCTGCAGATCGGTGACGGTTCCTGCGCCTGGCTGATTGATCCGCTGCTCATCAATGATTGGCGTCCGCTGTCTGCGCTGCTGGAAAACCCGGATGTCATCAAAGTGGTTCACGCGTGCAGCGAGGATCTTGAAGTCCTGCTGCGCCTGACCGGCAGTCTGCCTGCGCCGTTGTTCGACACCCAACTGGCGGCGGCTTATCTGAACCTGGGTTTCTCCATGGGCTATTCGCGACTGGTGCAGGAGGTGTTGAACATCGACCTGCCCAAGGGCGAAACCCGCTCCGACTGGTTGCAACGTCCGCTGTCGGAAACCCAGATCAGCTATGCCGCCGAAGACGCGGTGCATCTGGCCGAGGTCTACAACATCCTGCGTCCACGGCTGTCCGACGACAAGTACGCCTGGGTGCTGGACGATGGCGCCGAGCTGGTCGCCAACCTGCGCCGTGAAGTCGACCCCTACGAGGTGTACCGCGAGGCCAAGCTGGCCTGGAAGCTGTCCCGCGCTCAATTGGCCGTGTTGCGTGAGCTGTGTGCATGGCGTGAACGCGAGGCTCGCGCCCGTAACCTGCCGCGCAATCGAATCGTGCGAGAACACTCGCTATGGCCGCTGGCCAAGACCCAGCCGGACAACCTTGGCGCGCTGGCAAAAATCGACGACATGCACCCGAAAACCGTACGTCAGGACGGCGAGTTCCTGCTCGACCTGATCAAGCAGTCCGGCAGCGTACCGCCTGAACAATGGCCCCAGGCGCTGCCTGAGCCGCTGCCGATCGACGCTGCGACCCTGCTCAAAAGCCTCCGCGCGCTCGGTCAACGCTATGCCGAGCAACTGGACATGGCTCCAGAACTGATGCTGCGCAAGAAAACCCTCGAAGCACTGCTCAAGAGCGGTTATCCCGACGGGCCTTATCAATTGCCAGAGTCGTTGCGCGGATGGCGTCGCGACCTGATGGGCCAGGCGCTGCTCGACCACCTGGCTGGTACCGGAGAAAACTCTTGAAGCGTATCTGTTCGATCTATCGCAGCACCAAGAAAAACGAAATGTACCTGTACGTGCTGAAAAGCGACGTGCTCAAGCGGGTTCCGGTCGAACTGATGGTTGCCTTCGGTACGCCGCATCATGCGTTCGATCTGGTGCTGAGCCCGGAACGTCAGCTTTCGCGGGAAGACATCCACAAGGTTCTGGAAAACCTCGATAAGCAGGGCTATCACCTGCAGATGCCGCCGGCTGAAGACGAATACATCGAGCACCTGCCGGAAGAGCTGCTGCGTCGCAACGATCCGATGTGAGCAATCAATTCCCCTGTGCCTGCGGGCCGGGGTGTTAAAACTGCTTTTTGTATACGCGACCCGGATTTGATCAGGCCAGACCTGTCTCCAGTCGCCTGTTTTGTTTTTAAAGGTTTTGAGCCATGCGCGTTCTGATTGCTGAACACGATTACCCTGTTTACACCCAATTGCTGCGCCAGGCCGCCCCGGAACTTGAAGTCATGAGTACCGGCGACTCGGCTGAGTTGTCGCGATTGGCCGCCGATTGTCCGGTCTGGCTGGGCCAGCCGGATTTGTTGGCCAACCTGCTACGCCAAGGCCATACCCCGCAATGGCTGCAATCGACCTGGGCGGGCGTCACGCCGTTGCTGGTCGACAGCCTGAGCCGCGATTACCGTTTGACTCGTGCCGTGGGCATTTTCGGACAGGTGATGGCCGAATTCGTCCTGACCTACATGCTCGGCCATGAACGCGAAGTGCTGGCGCGCCTGATGAGTCAGGTCGAGCGCAAGTGGGACAACCGCGCCAGTCAGAGCCTGGCAGGTCGCAAGGTTTTGATCGTTGGCGCTGGCGACATCGGCCTGAGCGTTGCGCAATTCCTCGCACCCTTTGGCGTACAGGTCTATGGCATTGCGTCCCAGGCCCGCACCCAGGCGCCATTCGTTGAAGTGGCAGCGATGGCGGATCTGGATCGTCTGGTGGGCGAGGTGGATTATGCGATCAACTTGCTGCCGAACACGCCGGAGACCCACGATCTGTTCGATGCCAAGCTGTTCGCCAAATTCAAGCCAACCGGCTTGTTCATCAATGTCGGGCGCGGCGTCGCTGTGGTTGATGCTGATCTGGTCGAGGCATTGAAAGAAGGGCATCTGGCTGGCGCAGTTATCGACGTCTGCCGTCAGGAGCCATTGCCGCAGCGCCATCCGTTCTGGACGGCTTGGGGTTTGCTGCTGACCGGACACAGCGCCGCGCCGACCTCGCCGACGGCCATGGTCGAGTTGTTCCTCGCCAATCTGAAGGCTTTTGAAGCGGGCGAAGCGCTGCGTGGGGAAGTGGATTTCTCGCGGGGGTATTGATGCAGGAGATTTCGCCGTGTTGTGGCACGGCGCTGTCGCCAAGCAAACACCGAACATGTGCACAAGGTTTAGAGCGTGAAATCACCCTCAGCCGCCAGCTGGGCCACTGGTAGGCGCGGGCTTGGGATTTCCCGGCCTTGCAGGAATTCAGGCAGGGTCGATTTATCGCCCAGCTTGCCGATCGCCACAGCCGCGTGTATCTCGTAACCTTCTGGAATATTCAGCTCCTGACGGGTTCGCTCCTTGTCGAAGCCGGCCATGCCGTGGGTGTACCAACCGCTCAGGCTCGCTTGCAAGGCCAGATGGCCCCAGGCGGAACCGGTGTCGAAGGTATGCCAGAGCGCCGGAGATTCTTCCGTGGCGCCAGGCGCGGTGAACGTGGTTTTGGAAATTACGATGACCAGCGCCGAAGCGTGTTGTGCCCAGGACTGGTTGAACTCCACCAGCAGGCTCAGGAAGCGAGCCCAGTTCGGCGTGTCGCGACGGGCGTACAGAAAACGCCACGGTTGCGAGTTATACGCCGACGGCGCCCAGCGAGCCGCCTCGAAGAAGCTCAACAGGGTTTCCTGGGGAATGCTTTCGCCGGTGAAGGCGCGGGGTGACCAACGTTCAGTGAACTGTGGGTCAATAGGGTAATCGGCGATGCGTGGATTTGTGCTCATGAGAATCCTGAAAAAAGAGAATTGCAGACGCTCAAGCAGATGGGCCGTGGACGGCAGGCATCGCGGAAGTCCGGGAAGTAGCGGCCTAAAGCTACTGCGCTGTCGGGGATCTGACAAGTCCTGGCTACCGACAGTCGTAAGCGCTTGGCCCACGCCCGTTGTGCCACTAGACTGGCGATCTTTTCACTGTTGATGCTGATTGCCCGAACCATGGCCGCTAAAGTCGAACCCTTCTGGATACGCAAGACCCTCGATCAGCTCGATGCAACCGAGTGGGAATCGCTGTGCGACGGCTGCGGCCTGTGCTGCCTGCAAAAGCTTGAGGACGAAGACGACAACAGCGTTTATTACACGCGTATCGCCTGCAAATTGCTGGACCTGAAGACCTGCCAGTGCACCGATTACAGCAATCGCCGGGCATCAGTGCCCGATTGCATTCAGCTCACGCCGGGTCAGGCGGACGAGTTCAAATGGTTGCCGCCGACCTGTGGTTATCGGCTGGTCAGCGAAGGCAAGGACTTACCGCTGTGGCATCACCTGGTATGCGGTGATCGCGATGCGGTGCATCAGGAACGCATCTCTCAGTCCGGACGCATGCTCAGTGAAAAGAGCGTGGCCGAGGATGATTGGGAAGACTATCTGATCTTTCGCGCGGGTTGAGCGTTATTAGTAAATCTGTGGGAGATTCTATGTTTGAGGGCAACCCACAGACGCCACAGATGTGGTGTCTGCACCGACGCCTTCCCGGATAAATCCGGTCCCACAGGATGACCGCATTTCACCTGTGGGAGCAAGCTTGCTTGCGAAGACTGTTTTCCATTTGTGGAAAACGATCGGATGTACCGGCATCTTCGCGAGCAAGCTCGCTCCCACATGGTTTGTATGCTGTATCAAACCTCAGTTTTAGGCTTGGTCAGTGCATCAATGCCATCGGCAACGACGTTCTCGGCAGTCACTTCAGCCTTGTTTTTCAGCAGGCTCAGCTCATCGCCAGCGCGCTTGATGCGGGCTTTGGCGGTGTCCAGGTCGCTGCGGCTTTTCTCGATCAGGCTTTTGGCCGAGCAATGGCCGGTAATGCCACGTGCCAATACAGCGCCACCAATGGCCAGCTGGATCAAACCGAAGAAGCCGCCACGACGCAGGCCTTTGCCCATCATCAACACGCCGCCCGCCAGAGAGCCGACCCGCTCCCAGCCATGAACGTTTTGTGGGGTGTGGATTTCTTGCGCGGCATTGTCAATGCGTTCAATGATCGGGGTGTCGCTCATGATCGTTCTCCATGATGAGATGAATTCGGTTCAGTAAAACTGACTGCCGCCGTTCGGAACTGTTCAATGCATTTGTCAGCAATCGTGCCACTAGTCAGCTTTTTCTCTACCGAACTGCGGCCCGGAGCGGGTGTTGATGCCTTTGGCCATCCGATCGTAAAGCACGACATTGACCGTCGCGGCGAGGTTCATGCAGCCGGTGGTGGGGATGTAGACGACGTCTTCACACCAATCGCGGATTTCCTGGTCCAGCGAGCCATCTTCCGGGCCGAAGATATACAGCGCGCGATCAGGATGGGTGTATTCGGGCAACGAGCGTGCGCCTTCGACCAGCTCCACGGCCACCGGAATGCAGCCCAGCGGCAGGATGTTTTTCAAATCATCGATGCCGATCAGGGGAATGTCCTGATGGATTTTTTTGGTGTCGGTCACGAAATCCCGGGCGCGCTCGTAGCGTTTGCCGGTGTAGAACACCGACGCCACGCCATAACAACCCGCCGCACGCATCACGGAGCCGACGTTTTCCGGAGACTTGGGGTTGTACAAGCCGATGCAGGCGTAACGTTTGTTGGCCACGGGGGAAATGCTCGCTGGGAAAAGCGGGCGATTATACGGCGGCGAGCCGCCAGTTATAAGCGGTAAGCTGCAAGCGATATGCTCCAGTCTGCAAGACGACCGAGTTGTCTTTGCTTTTCCTTGCAGCTCTAGACTTGCAGCTTGCAGCTGCCCCTATTCCTTCTTCATCAACCCCGCCAACGCCGCAAACGGGTTGTGGGTCGCCTTGGCGATTTTCGGGCTGCTGGTGGAGCTTTCCGAAAAATATTGCTGGTCGGTGTAGCGCGAGTGCTCGTTATCGTGACAGTACAAGCACAGCAACTCCCAGTTGGAGCCGTCCTGCGGGTTGTTGTCGTGATTGTGGTCGCGGTGGTGGACGGTCAGCTCGCTCAGGCGTTTGCCGGCGAATTCACGGGCGCAGCGGCCGCAGACATGCGGGTACATGCGCAGCGCCTTGTCGCGATAACCCATTTCGCGGTCGCGCTGGGCGTCGGCCAGGATGCGATCCAGCTTGGCGGTGTGGGAAGGAGGGTTGGCCGTGCTCATGGGGTCACCTGTGTCATGTTCATTCGTTGAAAACGGTAATGGGCCAAGTCTAGCGCTTCGCGAAGCGTTCAGCCTTTGAGTTTTTCCGCAATCCAGATGGTATGGCGCGTGCCCTTGTTGCCGTGGGCGAAGACTTGCACCTCGTCGGCCTTGAAGCCGGCCTTGCGCAGCTTGTCGGAAAACTTCTGATCCGCGCTGGCTGACCATACCGCCAGAATGCCTTTGGGACGCAAGGCCTGGGCGCAGGCCGCCAGTCCGCCGGACGAATACAGCCAGCTGTTGGACTTCTGGGTCAGGCCTTCGGGACCATTGTCGACGTCGAGCATGATCGCGTCGAAGCCGTGTGGCTCGCTCTTCAACACGTGGGCGACGTCGCCGATCACCACCTTTGCGCGTGGATCGAGCAGCGGATTGCCCGACTTCTCGCCCAGCGGGCCGCGATTCCACTCCACGACGCCCGGCACCAGTTCGGCGACTACTACTTCGGCGTTCTTGCCCAGATGTTTCAAGGCCGAGGCGAGAGTGAAGCCCATGCCCAGACCGCCGATCAGTACTCGCGGTTGCAGGCGCGGCGCGACCTTCTTGCAAGGGATTTCCGCCAGTGCGTCTTCGGAGCCGTGCATGCGGGTGTTCATCAGCTGGCCGCCATCGCCACCCTGGATCTTGATCACGAAATCTTCGCCGTATTCGAACAGGCACAAGGCACCGCCGTTATCGGGAATGGCGGTGGTGTCGAGCAGGACGAAACGTTTCATTGAGCACTCATCGGAAGAAGGCGGTGGCAAAAAGTTGAACACGGTCTCAAGGCAAGGAGTAGCCTGAGCCGCACAATATGACGGGCTGGCATGTGAGGCCATTGATGAAAGGTTCTATTCTAACGGCGATTGTCCTGACGACGCTCTCGTTAAGTGTCGTGCAGGCGGACAATCTACAGCCGATTTCCCCGGCACCGGAACCGGGCTCGCCGGGCACTGCGACACCTACGCCGTACCCGCAGGTCGTGCCGCCGAGCATCCCCAAGGCGGGTGGAACGCAAGGCAACTCGCCTTTATTGCCCAAGATTGAAATGCCCCGGCCGCCCAAGGATCAGCCATTGCCGACGGTCGAAAGCGGCCCGGCGGACAAGGACAACATCCCCAAATAACAAATAACCTGGCTGCGCCGGTCAGCTCAGCAATTGGCCATCGACCATGCGCAAGCGCTTGGACAGCGAGGTGGCCAGAGCGCGGATGATCTTTGCGGCGACCTTTGGCGTTTCGTCGAGCATCTTGTCCAGGGAATCCCGCCCCAGATTCAACAGCTGACAGCTCGACGCGGCGACACAACTGGCCGAACGCCGTTCGCCGTCCAGCACCGCCATCTCTCCGAAGGCCCGGCCGCGACGCAACGTGGCGATTTCCACCTGTTGGCCTTCGGCATTGAGTTTCTGCACCGACACCGAACCCAAATGGATGATGCACATGAACGTGCCCGCATCGCCTTCGCTGAAAATCGCGTCACCCTGGTTGATCGACGTCATGTTGAAATAGCCGGCCGCAGCCTGAAATTCGGCGGGCAGCAGGGCATCGAACAGACCGCAGTCCATGAGCATGTCGCGGATTTCATTGTTCAGGTACGAAGGTTGTTCTGGCATGGCTCGGTCTTGTTATGAATAAGTGCTGGCCGGACGCTAGCAAGCGTCCGGTCAGATGTTAGTAAGACAAACATTTCAGGCCGAGTTCAAACGGCCAACTGCAATACCTTGAAGATAAACCCGTACTCCAGCGCCACGTCGCGCAGCCCCTGATAACGCCCGCTCATGCCGCCATGGCCTGCGCCCAATTCGGTCTTGAGCAGCAGGAGATTGTCGTCGGTTTTGTGGGCGCGCAATTTTGCCACCCATTTGGCCGCTTCCCAATACTGCACGCGACTGTCGTTGTAGCCGGCAATCACCAGCATCGCCGGATAAGCCTGGGCGCGGACGTTTTCATAAGGTGCATAAGCCTTGATGCGCGCGTAGACCTCGGGCTGCTGCGGGTTGCCCCATTCGTCGTATTCGGTGACGGTCAGCGGCAGATCCGGGTCGAGCATGGTGTTGAGCACATCCACGAACGGCACTTCGGCAATCGCCGCCTTGAACAAGTCCGGACGCTGATTGAGCACCGCGCCGATCAACAGCCCGCCTGCGCTGCCGCCGCTGATCACCAGTTGCTCGGCGCGGGTGTGGTTGTCAGCGATCAAGTGTTCGGCACAGGCAATGAAATCGTCAAAGGTATTCTGCTTGTTTTCCTGCTTGCCGTTGCGATACCAGGCTTCGCCCAATTCGCCGCCGCCGCGCACGTGAGCGATGGCAAACGCAACGCCGCGATCCAGCAGGCTCAAACGCGCATGGGAAAACCACGGGTCGAGGCTTTCGCCATAGGCACCGTAGCCGTACAGATACAGCGGTGTCGACTGGCCGAGCAGTTCACGCTTGACCACCAGGCTGATGGGGATCTGCGTGCCGTCCTTGCCGGTTGCCCAGATACGCTGGATGACATATGCGTCGGCATCGAACGGGCCGAGTACCGGGGTTTCCTTGAGCACCACCTGATCGCCGGTCGCCAGGGTCAATTGACGGACTTGCGCCGGGCGATTGAGTGACTGGTAGCGCAGGCGAATCCTGTCGCTGTGGAATTCCAGGGAATCCTGCACGTACAAGCTGTAAGCGGCGTCCGGCAATTGCACGCGATACACCGGCAGACCTTGCGGGCGAATTTCGATGATCGGCAGGCCGCCTTCACGCAGGCTCAGGGTCAAGCCTTTGGCATTGAGGCTGAAACCATCGAGCATCACGGTTGCGCTGTGCGGGACCAGCACCTGCCAGTCGTTGCGGCTGGGTACGCTGCTGGGCTTTTCTGCGGCCTGAAACAGCGCAAAGTTGATGCCGTCCTGATTGCTGCGGATCAGCCAACTCCAGTTGCCATCTACCTGACCGTGATCCACCGAGTACTCATGACCTTCAGCCCGGGGCGCCATGCACACGAAAGCGTGTTCAGGCTTTTCGGTATCCAGTACCCAGGCTTCGCTGGTGGTTTTGCTGTCCAGGCCGAGAATCAACTGCCGCTCGGAACTGCTGCGATAGCAATGCAGGAAAAACCGCCCGTCCGGCTCGTTGAATACCAGATCCGCCGAGTCACTGCCCAAGCGGTGGCGATACAGCTTGTGCGGGCGATGCGTGTCGTCCAGTTCGCCGAAGAACAGCGTCTGGCTGTCGTTGGCCCAGGTCATGCTGCCGTCGCAGTCTTCGAAGGGCAGGGCGTTGACCTGGCCGCTGCTCAGCTCTTTGACGTAAAGCTGGTAAACCTCTTCGCCACTGGTGTCCAGGCTGTAGGCCAGCCGCTGGTGGTCCGGGCTGATGCTGAACGTGCCCAGGGAAAAGAAGCCGCCGCCCGCCAGCTGGTTGGGGTCCAGCAGCATTTCTTCCTGACTCTCGTCCACCGTCTGCGAGTCGTCCGCCGGGCGCGGGCAGCGATAATGCCGGGAGTATTCATCGCCCTCGGTGGTGCGGGTGTAATACAGGTACGGCCCCCACGGCGAAGGCAGCGAGAGATCGGTCTCCAGGATGCGCTCCTTGATCTCCTGAAACAGCGTCTCGCGCAACGCTTCCTGATCGGCCAGTTGCGCGTGCTGATACGCATTTTCTGCCTTCAGATAATCAAGCACTTCGTCGCTGTCGCGGTTTTGCAGCCAGGCATAAGGATCGGCGCCATCGGCTTTTTGGGCGATGGGGGCGCTGGGAATCGGATGTGATGAAGACATACTGGGCGCTCATTGGTGGCTGTGCGCTATCGAATGTGGACTGCCAATTGATGGCATGTGGCACTGATAACTGACGCCGGGGAAGCCGGGTTGGCGAAAAGCCGTTATCATAAGCGCCTAATTACCTGCCTTACCACGGACGTCATGACCGAGAACGACTATACGATCGCCTGGGGCCTCTACGCATTTGCTGCGTTGGGTTGTCTGCTGGTGTGGTTCCTGATGACACGCTGGATGTGGCGTTACCTGCGTGAGCCGCTGCTGGTGATCGCTGCCGTCCTGCTGTTGACCCCGACCATCATTGATCCGGTGAAGGAAAAATTCGCCCCGGCGGTTGCCATCACGGCCCTGGACTTGTTGTTCAAGGTCGGCAGCAATGTCTGGCGCGCGGTGTCTGATCTGGCCATGTACGGCATGATCGCCTTCGGCCTGTACCTGCTGTTTGTGCTGATTCGCTGGCCTATCGAGAAAAGCTTGCGGGCGCGCCGTCCGCAAGTCGCCGCCGAGCCGGCCACGGCAGCGCAGGAACCGCAGGACGAGCCGTTCTCAGATGACGACCGCTTTGATCGCAAACCTGCCGCGCCGGGCGTCGGCAACCGTTCTCGGGTCGAGCCACGTCTGTAGGCGCTGGTCTTCAAATGCGCTGCTGAACGCCCTCAAACGAGAACCTGAACATGTGTGAATTGCTGGGCATGAGCGCCAATGTCCCGACCGATATCGTTTTCAGCTTTACCGGGCTGATGCAGCGGGGCGGTCGTACCGGCCCCCATCGCGACGGCTGGGGCATTGCCTTTTACGAAGGTCGCGGCTTGCGTCTGTTCCAGGACCCCGCCGCGAGCAGCGAGTCGGAAGTCGCACAGCTGGTCCAGCGTTATCCCATCAAAAGTGAAGTGGTGATCGGACACATCCGTCAGGCCAATGTCGGTCGCGTATGTCTGTCCAACACTCACCCTTTCGTGCGTGAGTTGTGGGGGCGTAACTGGTGTTTCGCGCACAATGGGCAACTGGCGGATTTTGCTCCAAAGGCCACTTTCTACCGACCCGTGGGCGACACCGACAGCGAAGCTGCGTTCTGCGATCTGCTCAATCAGGTGCGCGAAGCGTTTCCAGAGCCGGTGGAAATCGAACAGCTGCTGCCTTCGCTGGTCGAAGCCTGCAGCGAATATCGCAGCAAGGGCGTGTTCAATGCGCTGCTCAGCGATGGCGACTGGCTGTTCTGTTTCTGCTCGACCAAGCTGGTGCAGATCACCCGGCGTGCGCCCTTTGGTCCGGCCCGCTTGAAAGACGTGGATGTCATCGTCGATTTCCAGGCGGAAACCACCCCCAATGACGTGGTGACCGTGATTGCCACCGAACCCTTGACCGAAGACGAGATCTGGAATCGCTACGAGCCGGGCCAATGGGCGTTGTGGCGGCGTGGCGAATGCGTTGCCCAGGGCAATGCTTGATAACATCGACCCAACTGAGAGGGATCTAAATGCTGCGAAGTTATCTGCGACTGGTCTTGTTCACCGTGGGCCTGTTGTTCGGGGTACAGATTCCTGGTTTTGTCAGTGATTACGGCAAGCGCGTCGAAGCGCACCTGATCGAGGCCCAGCAAAGCATCAAGGGCTACAACGCCACCGCCGCACAGTTTTTCAAGGGCGATGTGCAGGCGCTGATCCAGCATTACCGCGAGAGCGAAGATCCGGTGTTCCGCAGCGATGCGGACAGCATCAATGCGCTGCTGACTCGCACGCAGATCCTCGAACGTGAATGGCTGTCCATGCAAGGCCCGTGGTATGCCCGGGCGCTGCACGTGGCCATCGCCGCCGACGCCGATATCCGTCGCGAAACCTGGAATGGCTACACCTGGCAGGTGTTGCTGGCTCCGGAAGTGATCGCCTGGGGTATCGTCTGCGCGCTGGTGTTGGCGCTGCTGATCGAGACGTTCTTCCTGATGCTCGGCTGGGTCGCCACGGGTGGACGCCGCAAGCCCAGGCTTGAGCGGGATTATTAATAGAGCTCGAAGCCCGTTGCGAGGCTTGCCCGCGAATCAGACACCGCGGTGGACAGCATCCACCGCGTAACTGTTCTTCGCGGGCAAGTCTCGCTCCAACAGGGGACAGTTCCCCCATCACTTTTTCTTATCCCTCCCTCTCGCTTTTATTAGTTGGACGCCACGTCCGCTACCCTCCAAAAATGCGCTGTACCTGACAGGCTTGTCGCAACGGTGCCACTGCAGACAAATGGCGCGGTAGACTCTGGCTTTGTTGTCCGAAATTTCTTACGCACACAGGAGATACGCCCATGGGCCGCCTGTTACTGAATTGCGATATTGGCGAAAGTTACGGCGCCTGGACCATGGGCATGGACGCCGAAGTCATGCCGTTCATTGATTGCGCCAACGTGGCCTGCGGTTTTCATGCCGGGGATCCGAGCGTGATGCGCAAGACTGTCAGCCTGGCGCTTGCCAATGATGTAACGATTGGCGCTCATCCGGCGTATCCGGATCTGGTCGGCTTCGGTCGGCGATCCATGGCGTGCAGCCCGCAGGAAATTCACGATCTGCTGCATTATCAGATCGGCGCGCTGGACGGCATTTGCCGCGCTCAGGGCGGGCGAGTGCAATACGTCAAGCCTCACGGCGCGATGTACAACGACATGATGGCCAATCCCGTTCAGCTGCGTGCGGTGATCGAAGGCATCGCCCGTTACGACGTGCAACTGCCGCTGATGCTGCTGGCGATGCGTGACAACAGCGCCGCTCAGGCGATTGCCGATGAATTTGGCGTGCAGCTCTGGTTCGAGGCGTTCGCAGATCGAGGCTACGACGCAGAAGGGCGTCTGATGCCGCGCCAACTGCCCAACGCTGTTCACCATGATCCGGAAATCATCATTGCCCAGGCCATGACGCTGGCACGTGGCGAACCGCTGATTGCCAGTGATGGCAAACCGCTGCACCTCACGCCGCATACGCTCTGTGTGCATGGCGACAACGCCAGTTCGATTGCCGCCGTGCAACGCATCCGCCAGGCATTGGACGAGCAGTTCGCCTTATGAAGCTGCGTATTGAAGTGGTGGCGATCGATTGCCTGATGGTGCGTCTGTTCGATGCCATCGACGAAACCAACATGCCCTGGATGCTGGCTGCTACGGCTCGCCTGCGGGAGAGTTTTGGCGCGCATCTGGTGGATCTGGTGCCGTCTTACACCACCTTGATGGTGCATTACGATGTGCTCGCCCTGAATCCTGATCAGGCCCGGGAGCTGATCCATCAGGCGCTGCGCGAGCTGGCCCCCGATCCAGCGGCACGTGGTCAGCATCATGTGTTGCCGGTCTGGTACGACCTCAGCGTCGGCCCGGAATTGACGTTATTGGCGCGGCGCAGCGGGCTGGAAATCAGCGAAGTGATTCGTCGTCATTGCGAGCGTGAGTATCAGGTATTCGCCCTGGGTTTCGCGCCGGGTTTCGCGTTCATGGGGCTGGTGGAAGAAATTCTCGCCGCGCCACGTCTTAACACACCACGTAAACGCGTCGCGGCGGGCAGCGTCGGCATCGCCGAGCGGCAGACCGCCGCTTATCCGGTGGTTTCCCCCGGCGGCTGGAACCTGATCGGGCGTACCCCGAGCAAGCTGTTTGATCGTCAACGGGACGGCTACAGCCTGATGCAGCCCGGCGACAGCGTGAACTTCGCCGCAGTCGATCACGCGGAGTTCGTGCGCCTGGGCGGCGATGACACGCCGCTGGAGGTGCAACCATGAGCGCGCTGCTGATCGAAAACAGCACGCCGCTGTGTCTGTTGCAGGACGCCGGGCGTTTTGGCGTGCGGCATCTGGGCGTGACTCAAGGCGGGGCGCTGGATTGGGTGTCCATGTCCTGGGCCAATCGCCTGCTGAACAACGCGCTGGATGCTGCCGTCATCGAAATCACCCTGGGTGGTTTGACGTTGCTGGCCGAGGAGGATTGCTGCCTGGCCCTGGCGGGCGCCGACCTGGGCGCGCTGCTCGACGACCGGTCGGTTCAGCCATGGCGCAGTTTCTTTGTAGGCAAGGGCCAGCGCTTGCGCTTCAGCCAGCCACAACTTGGCGCCCGGGCCTATCTGGCCGCACCCGGCGGCTTCGATGCGCCGAAAGTGCTGGGCAGCTGCGCGAGTGTTGGCCGCGAAGAACTGGGCGGTCTCGATGGCTTGGGCAAAGCGTTGGCCAAAGGTGATCAGCTGGTTTATTCAGGTTCGGCTTTCGTGCTGCGTACGCTGACCGAACAACAGATCCCGAACTTCCATGATACCGCGCCGCTGGACGTGGTCCTCGGTGCGCAAATCGGTGAATTCAGCGGCCTGAGCCTATTCGACGTATTCAACAACGACTGGACCCTCGACAGCCGCGCCGACCGCATGGGCATCCGCCTGCTAGGGCCGGAATTGATTTATCAGGGCGCACCGATGATCTCCGAAGGCATCCCCCTAGGCGCAATCCAGGTGCCACCCGACGGCCAACCCATTGTCCTGCTCAACGACCGACAAACCATCGGCGGCTACCCACGGCTGGGCGCGCTGACGCCACTTTCCCTGGCGAGACTCGCGCAGCGATTGCCGGGAAGTACCTTGCGGCTAAGGCCCATTGTGCAAAACGTTGCGCATCAGCGGCATGTTGAGTATTTACATAAGTTAACGGGTTAAATAAGAAGCCGGCTTATTAGCCGGCTTTTTGTTGTAGCCGATTTCGTACAGGTTGCTGGGAGGCGCCTTGCTTTAAAGTCAGGTCAAATACTTTTCGTTATTGCCGTTAACCATTGGACAACGGTTGATATGGGAGAGTGTTATGTTTGATCCACAAGCAGGTGTGAAACACGGTACGGCTGTGATAGGGCTTGGTGATAAGCTCTATTTCGGTATGACCTACTGGCAGTCGGTTACCGCTCGCTATGAAGAGCTGGTCGCGGCAGGCGAAATGACTGAACGGTTGCAAGTAAGTTACGATTCCAGAATGGCAACGGAGGGCATCGTTTACACGCTTGATGACAAGAACCAATTCCACATTGTGTCAGGGGAAGAAAAGCTGGCGAAGGGCCGTGCGATAGCCAGAGAGTACGGTCTGGAGGTATGGGAAAGTAATATCTATGGCGAGCTGAGTACCTATGATTTTTCCATCCTGAGGGCATTGCATTATGAGGCTCAATACAGGCTCGAAGATATGCAGGTGGAGTTTGATGAGTTCAAAGAGCAGATACGCATCTCGCTCCCAGAACTGGCGGACAAGAATTTTGGATTCACGATTAATGAACATTGCAGTCTGGAAATTACATCACCCGACGGCGCCCTAACTGATCGGGAGAAAATGCAGCTGGATGCCTGGATCAATGACCGAGACCGATTGAAAGAATTGACCTTCGATCATGCCAAGCTGGTCACCTATATCTTGAAGCATGATCCTCGGCTGAGACGGGAGGAGTCATTGGTGACGCTGGAAAATATCAGTAAATTTATTGATTATGGCGTGCTCCTGCAAACCTATGCGACTCGACCCGGTAACGGCAATTCGTGGATAGAGCAATTGCAGAAAAATGTGCGAGAAATGACGCGGGAGCAAGAGGCGGACAGGCAGAGTAACGACAACCATAGCTGAGCTTAAGCCTTGGGCCCAAGTGCCTGCGTCAAGCACTTGGGCCCAAGAGCAATTAATGGCGCAGGTGTTTTTTGCAGATATGGCCAAATTCACTGTCTATCGTGCCAGGATTCCAGTTGTGGCCAGTGGCGGCATCTTCCAGGTCGGCGATTATTCGATGCCGATTGAATTCAAGGTGCCAGAAATAGTTGAACGGTCCCATCATCTGCCAGAAAGGAGGGGACGTTCTGTGGCCTTGGCAACCTGGCAGTGAGATCGTCTCGTTCCCCCTGCCATCTGCCTTAGTAAAAATCGTTGTTATGCCAATTGTTGGCACAATAGTGATATCTAGGCTCGCCATTGCACCCTCGACCGGATGCCCGGTGGAATCCTGAATATGTACCGACCAGTCCACTGTATGGAAGGCCTGGAAAATCCCGGCATACAGCGGTATTCCTTTGGCATCCGTGGTAATCAGATCGGTACTTGCCCGGTAGGGGGCTGATCCAAATCTGAATCTGTATTCGCCACCAGCTATTCCTCCATCACGTTTGGACACCCGAATCTGAATCTCCTGGTCGGGTTGAGTGTCATCAATGATGTAGATACCTTTATCGGGCATGGCCACCCATTTGTCATTTATCTTGCACTCAATGATCAGGTTACTCGACCGTTTCATTCCTCTGAACATGAGGTTTTGTCCGCGCAATGCGGTAAAGGTGTAGTGCTTCTCCGCAGTGGCACTATCCAGTGTTTCTTTAACTTCGTTAAGCTTGTCTCCCAATATGGTTGGTTGTGTCAGGGATGGCGCGCTCTGAAACTCGGTGTCTGTGATTAAGCCAGTTGTCGCGAACGCCGGTGGGGAAAATATTCCCGTCAGAGTCATAGCCGCCACGAGCGGTAGGAGGTAACTATTTATAGTCGATTGTTTCATTGTCAAATCCTTTTTTGTTATCGGCTCCACTGTCGAGGCATAGAAGTACCCAACCGTGGAAGCCGTAAAATATCGTTGATTAAATTAAACGCAGATGCGCGAAGGGGCACCCGGTGGTCAGCTGTTTATCAACTGACAAACCGGACGTAATCACTGGTAGGAAGGGTTGTCAATCCGTCGTTCAAAAATAAACGAATCGTGTAATCGACAGATGCAGGATGCATCTTTTGTAGGAGAGAACTGGCGGCTACCCAGCGGGCGGGTGCACTAACGCCGCTTTCCCCGGCGCGGCTTATTAGCCGGCTTTTTGTTGTAGCCGATTTCGTACAAGTCGCTGGGAAGCGCCTTGCTTTAAAGTCAGGTCAGATATTTTTCGTTATTGCCGTTAACCCTAGGACAACGGTTGATATGGGAGAGTGTTATGTTTGATCCACAAGCAGGTATGACACATGGTACTCGTGTGATAGGGCTTGGTCATAAGCTACATGTCGGTATGACTTACTGGCAATCGATGACCGCTCGTTATGAAGAACTGGTCGCGGCAGGAGATATGACTGAACGGTTGCAAGTTATTTACGATTCCAGAATGGCAACGGAAGGCATCGTTTACACGCTTGATGACAAAAATCAATTCGACATTGTGTCGGGAGAAGAAAAGCTGGCGAAGGGCCGTGCTATAGCCAGGGACTACGGGCTTGAGGTATGGGAAAGTAATATCTATGGTGAATTAAGCACCTATGATTTTACCATCCTGAGGGCATTGCATTATGAGGCTCAATACAGACTGGAAGATATGCAGCTGGAATTTGATGAGTTCAAGGAGCAGATGCGGATATCGCTTCCAGATCTGGTGGGCAAGAACTTTGGATTCACCATAAATGAACATGGTAGTCTGGAAATTACATCACCCGACGGCGCCTTAACTGACCGAGAGAAAATGCAGCTGGATGCCTGGATTAATGACCGAGACCGATTGAAAGAATTGACCTTTGATCATGCCAAACTGGTGACCTATATCTTGAAACATGATCCTCGGCTGAGAGCCGAGGAGTCAATGGTGACGCTGGAAAATATCAGTAAATTTATTGATTACGGCGTGCTCCTGCAATCCTGTGCGATACGACCGGGGAACGAGAACTCGTGGATGGAGCAGTTGCAGAGAAATGTGCGAGAAATGACGCGGGAGCAGGAGGCGGACAGGGCGAGGGAAAACAACTCTGGCAAAGTTTAAGCCTTGGGGCGAAGGTCCAAAGCGTCGCGCATCGGCGGCATGTTGAGTATTTACGTGCGCTAACAAACAGCCGCTGACACCTGCTGGAGCGAGGTACTCCTGTAGGAGCCGAGCTTGCTCGCGAAAGCGTCACATCAGTCAATCGAGATGCCGCCGGTAAACCGATTCGCGGGCAAGCCTCGCTCCAACGAGTTGTAATTATTTGGACAGAAAACGCATCCCTTCTTCTAGTCCACGCAAGGTCAGCGGATACATCTGATCCTCGATCAAGTCCCGCACGATGTTGGTCGAAGTGGTGTAGGCCCAGGCGTCTTTCGGGTAGGGATTGATCCAGATGAGTTTCTTGAACTTGGCGGTAAAGCGTTGCATCCACAAGTAACCGGGCTCTTCGTTCCAGTGCTCTACACTGCCGCCGGCCTGAGTAATCTCATAAGGCGCCATTGAGGCGTCGCCGATGAAGATGACTTTGTAGTCTGCACCGTATTTATGCAGCAGATCTTGCGTGGCCGTGCGTTCCGAGCCGCGTCGGGAGTTGTTCTTCCAGACGGATTCATAAATGAAGTTATGGAAGTAAAAGTATTCCAGATGCTTGAACTCGGTCTTGCAGGCCGAGAACAATTCTTCGCAGATTTTTACGTGGGCGTCCATCGAGCCGCCAATGTCGAACAGCAGCAATAACTTGATGGTATTGCGCCGTTCCGGACGCATCTGGATATTCAGCAGTCCGGCGTCGCGAGCGGTGTGGTCAATGGTGCCATCGATGTCCAGTTCTTCAGCCGCACCCTGGCGTGCGAACTTACGCAGGCGGCGCAGAGCGATCTTGATGTTGCGGGTGCCCAGTTCGACTTGATCGTCGAGGTTCTTGTATTCGCGCTGATCCCAGACCTTGACCGCCTTGCCCTTGCGTTCGCCAGCGTCGCCCACGCGAATGCCTTCCGGGTTATAACCGCCGGAGCCAAACGGGCTGGTGCCGCCGGTGCCGATCCATTTGTTGCCGCCCGCGTGGCGTTCTTTCTGTTCTTCGAGGCGTTTCTTGAATTCCTCGATGAGTTTGTCCAGGCCGCCCAGCGATTGAATCTGCGCCCGCTCTTCTTCGCTCAGGGAGCGTTCGAACTCCTTGCGCAGCCAGTCTTCGGGGATCAGCGCCTTGAGATGATCATCGAGCTTTTCCAGACCGTTGAAATAGGCACCGAACGCCCGGTCGAACTTGTCGAAGTGACGTTCGTCCTTGACCAGGATCGTGCGCGCCAGATAGTAGAACTCGTCCATGTCAGCGAAGGTGACTCGCTGTTTCAGGGCGTTGATCAGGTCCAGCAGTTCACGCACCGAGACCGGCACCTTGGCTGCGCGCATTTCGTTGAACAGGTTGAGCAGCATGGCCGTCGTCCTTCCCGAGAATCAGCGATTGCCGCGACGGCTCATGAACGCCAGTCGCTCAAGCAGCTGAACGTCCTGCTCATTTTTGACCAGCGCCCCGGCCAGCGGCGGAATGGCCTTGGTCGGATCGCGCTCGCGCAGCACCGCTTCGCCAATGTTGTCGGCCATCAGCAGTTTCAGCCAGTCGACCAGTTCCGAGGTGGAGGGTTTTTTCTTCAGGCCGGGCACTTTACGCACATCGAAAAACACGTCCAGCGCTTCGCTGACCAGCTCCTTCTTGATGTCCGGATAATGCACATCGACAATTTTCTGCAGGGTTGGGCGGTCAGGGAAGGCGATGTAGTGGAAGAAGCAGCGGCGCAGAAAGGCGTCCGGCAACTCTTTTTCGTTGTTGGAGGTAATGATGATGATCGGACGGATTTTGGCTTTGATGGTCTCGTCGATTTCGTAAACGTAGAACTCCATCTTGTCGAGTTCTTGCAGCAGGTCGTTGGGGAATTCGATGTCGGCCTTGTCGATTTCGTCGATCAGCAGAATAACGCGCTCTTCAGCTTCGAAGGCTTCCCAGAGCTTGCCCTTCTTCAGGTAATTGCGCACATCGTGGACTTTATCCACACCCAGCTGCGAATCCCGCAGACGACTGACGGCATCGTATTCGTAGAGGCCCTGATGCGCCTTGGTGGTGGACTTGATGTGCCAGGTGATCAATTTGGCGCCGAAGGACTCGGCCAGTTGTTCGGCGAGCATGGTTTTGCCGGTGCCGGGTTCACCTTTGACCAGCAACGGGCGCTCCAGGGTAATTGCCGCGTTGACCGCCAGCTTGAGGTCGTCAGTGGCGACGTATGCGCGGGTGCCTTCGAACTTCATCGGTAAATCCTCGAACATGCCTTATCAATGCACGGACTATAACGCGCAGCTTCGGCCACTGTGAACGCAGACCGGGCATTCAATTGGTGAATGGGCGGTCGCGGGCAGCGCATTTAAGTGGGACCGGCTTTAGCCGGGAAGAAGCCCAGCCATGCCCGGTTCTGCGGTGTAGCACAAGATGCATTCCTGGCTAAAGCCGGTCCCACAAACTGACCTAGCCCTTGCTCCCGTCATACCGCGCATTGAATGCCTGAACAAAGGCATTGCGCAAAATCTGCAAAAACGCCTGAAACGCGCTGATATCCTGTTTGTGCACGCTGCCGCTGAGGTTGACACGGGTGGCGAACTGGTTTTTGCTCTGGTTTTTCAGCACGGTTTCGCTGGTGCCGACCACCGCTTCCCAGATCGAACGAAAGAAGCCTTTGTTCTGATTCTCGACATCCTGTTGCCAGTTGAAGACATCAACATCGCGCAGCAGCGGCTTGATATACCCGGTCAGTTGCCCTTTGTTGGCCTGCGCCTCAATGACCAGGTCGCCGCTGCCGGCGTTGAAGTCGAACTTGCCGTAGGCCGATGCAAAATCGTTTAGACGCTTTAGCTCGATGCCGGTAGCGCGAAGGCGGAAGTCGAAGTCTTCGAAGTTGCTGAACGGATCGAACGTCGCCGACGACTCCATATTCGCATGACCCAGCAGCAGTGCTCTGCCCTCGAAGCGCGCATCGCGTTTGCCTTCGACGTCCTCGACATTCGTCAGGTTATAAAGGCTGGCGTTGACCTTGTCGGCTTCGATTTTCACCTTCGGCGTGGTGGTGAAATTGTTGAAGGTGATAACCCCGTCCTGAATGCGGACTTCGTTGAGCGTGACGGGCAACAGCTTGTTCATTTGCGCGCGCCAGTCAGTGCCCTGACCGGTCTGCGACGCTTGCTTGTTGGCGCCGCCATCGACGAAGTTCAGCTCCGGCCGCTGAAACACCACTTCGGCCACCACCGCATGGTCGTACCACAACGAATGCCAGCTGACCGCCAGGTCGATGACCGGTACTTTGACGAACGGCACGGGCACCTTGCCATCGACCTTGACGATATTCAGCCCATTGATCCTGTACGCGCCGCGCCACAACGCCAGGTCGACATCCGTGACCTGCCCGCGGTAATCGCCCATGTCGGCGAGCTTGTCGTTCAAATAGTTGCGCACTACGTAGGGGAGGGCGATGTGCACAGCAATCAGCAGCACGGCGATTCCCGCGAGGGTCCAGAGTGGCCAGCTGTAGCGACGTTTCATGGTAGCGGTCTCGGGTTTTGTTCAGTTGTTGACTGCATACGCGCGCATCCGTTCGCTGTGACTGGACGGCCGCAGGGCTGGGGGCATAGGCTTTGGTTTTACAAAGCCCCTTAACGAACGTGCACAAGGACACCACCATGAGCCGTATCTACGCTGACAACGCCCATTCAATCGGTAACACGCCGCTGGTGCAGATCAACCGCATTGCTCCGCGCGGGGTCACCATCCTGGCCAAGATCGAAGGGCGCAATCCAGGCTACTCGGTGAAATGCCGGATCGGCGCGAACATGATCTGGGACGCTGAAAGCAAGGGCAAACTCAAGCCCGGCATGACCATTGTCGAACCGACTTCGGGTAATACCGGCATTGGCCTGGCCTTCGTTGCCGCCGCCCGTGGCTATAAATTGATGCTCACTATGCCGGCTTCCATGAGTATCGAACGCCGCAAAGTGCTCAAGGCACTGGGTGCCGAGCTGGTGTTGACCGAGCCCGCCAAAGGCATGAAAGGCGCCATCGAAAAAGCTGAAGAACTGCTGGCCAGCGATCCTGAAAAATTCTTCATGCCCGCTCAGTTCGACAACCCGGCCAACCCGGCAATCCATGAAAAAACCACTGGCCCGGAAATCTGGAACGACACCGACGGCGCGATTGATGTCCTGGTTGCCGGCGTCGGCACCGGCGGCACGATTACCGGAGTGTCGCGCTACATCAAGAACACGGCGGGCAAGCCGATTCTGTCGGTTGCGGTCGAACCCCTCGGTTCACCGATCATCACCCAGGCGCGTGCCGGTGAAGAAATCAAACCCAGCCCGCACAAGATTCAGGGCATTGGCGCCGGTTTCATCCCGAGAAACCTGGACCTGTCACTGGTCGACCGGGTGGAACTGGTCAGTGACGAGGAAGCCAAAGCCATGGCACTGCGCCTGATGCAGGAAGAAGGCATCTTGTGCGGGATTTCCTGTGGCGCAGCCATGGCGGCAGCGGTGCGCATGGCCGAAACGCCGGAAATGCAGGGCAAGACTATCGTGGTGATCCTGCCGGATTCCGGCGAGCGTTACTTGTCGAGCATGTTGTTCAGCGATCTGTTTACCGATCAGGAGCTGCAACAGTAACAATATCTTTAGTCTTGCCAGCTTTTGGTAAGGTTGGCTTGCGTTTATGATGGCCGGCTCGCGAACCGCAAAGGGGTTGTTCCAGATCATTCCGGGCGGTTCGCCAGCCGCATAAGATCCACGATTTTCCAGCACTACGTTCAGCGCTTGGCCATTGCCTGTTTCGAGGAGAGTTAGATGACGTTTTCATTTGCTGCCAAGGCATCGATTCTGATGCTATTTCTGGCCAGCACGCTGTACGTGCATCTGCGCGGTAAAGCGCGTTTGCCGTTGCTACGTCAGTTCGTTAACCACTCGGCGCTGTTCGCACCTTATAACGCCTTGATGTACCTGTTTTCCAAAGTGCCGTCCAGGCCGTATCTGAATCGTCGGGACTTTCCCGAGCTGGACGTGCTGAAGAACAACTGGGAAGTCATTCGCGACGAAGCCATGCATTTGTTCGACGAAGGTTATATTCGCGCCGCCGAAAAGAACAACGACGCCGGTTTCGGTTCGTTCTTCAAGAAGGGCTGGAAACGCTTTTACCTCAAGTGGTACGACAAAGCCTTGCCTTCGGCCGAAGCGCTCTGCCCAAAGACCGTGGCACTGGTCAACAGCATTCCCAACGTCAAAGGCGCCATGTTCGCGCTGTTGCCGGGTGACAGCCATTTGAACCCGCATCGCGACCCGTTCGCCGGTTCCTTGCGTTATCACTTGGGCTTGTCCACCCCCAACTCCGATGACTGCCGAATTTTTGTCGACGGTCAGGTGTACGCATGGCGCGACGGCGAAGACGTGATGTTCGACGAAACCTATGTGCACTGGGTCAAGAACGAAACCGACAAGACTCGCGTCATCCTGTTCTGCGACATCGAACGCCCGCTGCGCAGCCGCGTCATGACCCGCATCAATCGCTGGGTCAGCGCCTGGCTGGGTCGCGCCACCGCGCCGCAAAACCTGGATGACGAGCGCGTCGGCGGCATCAATCGCGCCTACGCCTGGAGCAAGAGCTTCAGTGACGTCTTCAGCGGCAAGGTCAAACAACTCAAGCGCAAGCATCCCAAGGCTTATCGGGTACTGCGCCCGGTGCTGGCGGTTGTGGTTCTGGTGTTGCTGGGTTATTGGCTGTTTGGTTGAATCCTGATCTGTGGGAGCGAGCTTGCTCGCGAAGGCGTCAGGGCGGGTGCTAGATGTGTTGTCTGGAGTTCCCAATTCGCGAGCAAGCTCGCTCCCACAAATCCTCCCCAGCCCGCTATTGCTTAACTTGTGCGCCGCTGGTTATAGTCGGCGTTGGCATTGCTGAAACCTTTTTTGCAATGCCTCCTCATCCCTCAAGAAGACGAGCACCATGCCTGCTTCCCACGTTCAATTGAAGTTCGACGCCGCAGCCTTCGCTGCTGCCGAGCCGTGTGGATGCAAACAGCTCTCCTTCATGCGTTACCCGCCACCTTCCCCTGTGAACACGTCGGTTGCAGCACCGCCAGGCGTTGTCCTGCCGGTTTGACTGGCCGCTTCTAACCAAGCCGCGCCTGTCGATACAACCGCAAAAAACTCGCAAAACACCTCGTTGGCCCGAACTTGCCGGGCCTGCAAATGCGTGTCCGATCACAGGTGGTATCCATGTTCATCAATACAAAACTGGCTTCGTTGGCCACTACAACGTTATTCGTCCTGCTGTGGAGCAGCGGGGCGATTTTCTCCAAGTGGGGGCTGGCCCACGCGTCGCCGTTCGCTTTCCTGTTGATCCGCTTCCTGCTGGCACTGGTCGCCCTTGCAGTATTGATTCCGATGCTCGGCTACAAGCTGCCTGCTACCGGCAAACCTTTGCTGTATGCCGCAGTGACCGGCGCTGTGTTGCTGGGGGCTTATCAGATTTTCTATCTGCTGGCGCTGGACCTGAAAGTCACGCCCGGTGTGATGGCGACCATCATGGGCGTGCAGCCGATCCTGACTGCGGTGGTCATGGAGCGCAATCGGGCCTGGACGCGCCTGTTTGGCCTGGCGCTGGGGCTGGCGGGACTGATTCTGGTGGTCTATCAGAGTATCGGCCTGGGCGGGATGTCCATGGCGGGCATGCTGTTTGGCTTGCTGGCGATGCTCAGCATGACCTGCGGCTCGATCATGCAAAAGCGCATCACCGATAACCCGCTGGGAACCCTGCCGGTGCAATACCTGGCAGGCGCGCTGTTGTGTGGCGTGTTCGTGCCGTTTCAGCCGTTCCACTTTGAAATCAGCACCGGCTTCATCGTGCCGGTGCTGTGGATGGGGCTGGTGGTGTCGGTGCTGGCGACGTTCCTGCTGTATCGATTGATCGCCCAGGGCAATCTGGTCAACGTCACCAGCCTGTTCTATCTGGTCCCGGCGGTGACGGCGATCATGGACTACCTGGTTTTCGGCAACCGGCTGGCGATGCTGAGCCTGTTCGGCATGCTGCTGATTGTGGTAGGGCTGATGTTTGTGTTTCGTAAGCCGAGTTAAACCTTACTGGAATACAAACCTTTGTAGGAGCCAACTTGTGTGGGAGCGAGCTTGCTCGCGAATTGGCCTGACACATCGCCTCGCGAACAAGTTCGCTCCTACAGTTTTGCCTTCGCCGACCCCACCGCCGCAGGCCTCAATACCAGCCACAACGCCACTGCGATCAGCGCGCCGCCATACAGGTGCGCCATGGACAGCGGCTCATCCAGCAGCAACGCGCCCCACAGCACGCCGAATGGCGGAATCATGAAGGTCACGGTCATCGAGCTGAGCGGGCCGATACTGCTCATCAGGCGGAAATACAGAATGTAGGCAAACGCCGTGCAGATCAGGCCCAACCCCAGCAGCGACGCCCAGACGCTAATACCACCCCAATTCGCGGGAGGATCGGTGATCACCCGATAGCCGAACAATGGCAAAAGCAGCAGGGTGGCGCCAAGCATGCTGCCCAGTGCCGAAAGCCGGCTGTCCAGACCGCCTTGCTGATCCAGCCAGCGCCGGGTCAGGAACCCAGCGAACGCGTAGCAGGTAGTCGCCAGCAGGCAAGACAGTGCGCCGGTCAGCAACTCCAGATTGAAAGCCACCGGCCCTGCGCGCGTCAGGATTCCCACACCAACCAGGCCGAGGAACACGCCGAGGATTTTCACCGTCGAGAGTTTTTCGTTGAAGAACAAGCCGCCGATCAGAACGCCCATCAGCGGCGTGGTGGCGTTGAAGATCGACGAATAACCGGCGGGCATGACCTGCGCCGCCAGCGAATACATGGTCGCCGGCAGCCCCGAGTTGATCACGCCCAGCATCATGCAGGTCTTGAGCTTGCCGCGAAAATCCCAGTCGATGCGCATCAGCCAGAGAATGATCAGCAGTCCGACCGCCGCAATCGATACGCGAAAAAAGGCCGTGGGCACGGTGCCCAGCACCGGCGCGATGATGCGCATGAACAAAAAGCTCGCGCCCCAGATCGCGGCCAGCGCAATCAGGCGAATAATGTCGGCGGGTTTCATGGAAAGTCTTCCTTGGCAGAAGGCCGGGAGTTTTACCGGGAGGCGAGGGCGGTTGCAATCTTTGCTGACGATTTTCCTCGCCCGTCCAGATGCCTCAGGCGCTGCTAAGCTGCGGCATACCCATTCAGCAGAGATACGCCTATGTCCACGCCCTGGCCCGCCGCTGATATCGCTCGCATGATCCTGGAGGGTTTCGACGATTATCGGGAGGATTTCCGGCAGATCGCCGACGGCGCCCAGGCTCGTTTTGAGCAGGCGCTGTGGCAGGAAGCCCAGCGCGCTTCGGCGGCGCGGATCAGCCTCTACGAGGAGAAGGTCAACCAGACCATCCAGACCCTTGGATCAGCCTTCGCCACCGAGCAATTGCTCAACGTGACGTGCTGGCCGCTGGTCAAAAGCGCTTACATTCAGCTGATTGACGTGCGCCTGGACGACGAACTCTCGGAAACCTGGTTCAACTCGATTTTCTGCGGGTTGTTCAGTCATGACCTGATCAGCGACGGCTGCATGTTCATCCACACCACGCGACCGAGCTTGCGCCATCACGAGCGCGCCGCCCAGACGCGGACCTTTCACCCGCAAGGTGATTTGTCCGGCATGCTGGAGCAGATTTTCAGCGCCTACCGGTTCAGCGTTTCCTACGCCGATCTGCCCGGCGACCTGCAACGGCTGGAAGCACAGCTGCGCGAGAGCCTGCCCGACTGGGTGTGCAAGGACCCGAATCTGAGCGTCGAACTGTTTTCATCGATCCTGTTCCGCAATAAGGGCGCGTACCTGGTGGGCCGGGTGTTTACCCTCGACGAGCAATGGCCGCTGGTAATTGCGCTGCTGCACCCGGAAGGTCAAGGCATCCGGATCGATGCGCTGATCATGGACGAAGCCGAAGTGTCGATCATTTTTTCCTTCACCCGCTCGTACTTCATGGTGGATGTGCCGGTGCCGGCGGAATTCGTCAGCTTCCTCAAGCGCATCCTGCCGGGCAAACACATTGCCGAGCTGTACACCTCGATTGGCTTCTACAAGCACGGCAAGTCGGAGTTCTATCGCGCGCTGATCAATCATCTGGCCAGCACCGATGATCGCTTCATCATGGCGCCCGGCGTGCGTGGCATGGTCATGAGCGTGTTCACCCTGCCGGGCTTCAATACCGTGTTCAAGATCATCAAGGATCGGTTTTCACCGTCCAAGAACGTCAACCGCGCGACCGTCATCGAAAAATACCGGCTGGTGAAAAACGTCGATCGGGTCGGGCGTATGGCCGATACCCAGGAGTTCGCCGATTTTCGTTTCCCGTTGAGCAAATTCGACCCCGACTGCCTGACCGAGCTGCTGCAAGTGGCGGCGGCGACAGTGGCGTTGGAGGACGATACGGTGCTGATCCGGCACTGCTGGACCGAACGACGCATGACCCCGCTGAATCTGTACCTGGAGCACGCCAACGACGCGCAGATTCGCGAAGCGCTGGAAGACTACGGGCTGGCGATCAAGCAATTGGCTGCGGCGAATATCTTCCCCGGCGACATGCTGCTGAAGAATTTCGGCGTCACCCGGCATGGGCGCGTGGTGTTTTATGACTACGACGAAATCTGCTACCTGACCGAAGCCAACTTTCGCCACATTCCCGCGCCGCGCACACCGGAAGATGAAATGGCCTCCGAGCCCTGGTATTCCATCGGTCCGCTTGACGTTTTCCCTGAGGAATTCCCGCCGTTTCTGTTTGCCGATATCAAGCAGCGGCGGCTATTCGACAGCCTGCATGGCGACCTGTACGACGCCGATTACTGGAAAGGCCTGCAGGACGCGATTCTGGCTGGGAAGGTGATTGATGTGTTTCCGTATAAGCGCAAAGAAAGGCCGTAGTGAAGTCGGTAGGAGGGAATCCATTCCCGAAGAGGCCGGAACATCCGACGCATCTCTAGCGCCTGGAATGCCGCCTTCCCGGATAAATCCGGTCCCACGGGATCGCGCCGATTTCGAAATTGTGGGACCGAATTTATTCGGGAAGAGGTCGGGACCGACTCCGACTGTTTCGCTGACTGAGCTGACGCCTTCCCGGATAAATCCGGTCCCACGGTTCAATTCAAACTCACATGCCGACTCAACAACGCACGGAGCGCCGCAGGTTTGACGGGTTTGGCCAGGAAATCCAGCCCGGCGGCGTGGACTTGCGCGATGAGTTCCGGGCGGCCGTCGGCACTGATGACCACGCCGGGCACCGGTTCTCCCAGTCGGGTGCGTAGCCAGGCCATCAATTCGGTGCCGGTTTCGCCCTCGTCCAGATGGAAATCCACCAGCGCCAGTTGCGGCCGCACGCCTTGTTCCAGCAACGCTTCGCACTGCTGGCGGTTGCGCGCGGTCCAGACCTGGCAACCCCAGCGCGTGAGCAGGCTGTTCATGCCAATCAAAATGCTGTCTTCATTGTCGATGCACAGCACCTGAGTGCCACTGAGCATTGGCCGATCCGGCTCGCTGACTTTTTCGGCGACTGGCGTCTGTATCCGGGCCAGCGGTACGCTGACGCTGAACACACTCCCTTTGCCCGGCCAGGAGCGCACCTGCAACGGATGGCCCAGCACGCGGCACAGCCCATCGGCAATCGCCAGCCCGAGTCCCAGGCCTTTTTCGGCGCGGGTCTGATGACTGTCCAGGCGCTTGAACTCCTCGAAAATGACCCGCTGCTTGTCCTCGGGAATGCCCGGCCCACGGTCCCAGACTTCCAGACTCAAATACGTGCCACGGCGTCGCACACCCAGCAGCACCGGGCCTTTGGCGTAGCGGAAAGCGTTGGTCAGGAAGTTCTGCAGCACGCGCCGCAGCAGTTTCAAGTCGCTGTCCACCCGCAGCGACGTGCCGCGTATACGAAATTTGATCCCTTGCTCCCGGGCCAGTGCCTTGAACTCGGCGCCGAGGGGATCGAACAAGGTGTTCAGGGCAAATGGCTGGCGATCCGGGTTGATCTTGCCGTTCTCCAGGCGAGAAATATCCAGCAAGTCGCTGATCAAATCCTCGGCCGAGCGCAGCGAACTGTCCAGATGCTGCACCAACTGCTGGGACTCGGCGGACATTTCCCCGTCCTGATGGGACAGTGCTGCAGAAAACAGGCGAGCTGCATTCAACGGCTGCATCAGGTCATGACTGACCGCCGCTAGAAAGCGGGTTTTCGACTGGTTGGCCGCTTCGGCGGTGCCCTTGGCATCCGTCAGCGCGACGTTCAGCTGCGACAGCTCACGGGTACGTTCCGCCACGCGCTGCTCAAGGCTTTCATTGGCGCCGATGAGCGCATGCTCGGCATCGCGGAACGCGGTAATGTCGGTGAAACTCATGACAAAGCCGCCGCCGGGCATGGGGTTGCCGATCAACTCGATGACGCGACCGTTGGGGAACATTCGTTCCGAGGTGTGCGCACGGCCCTGGCGCATCCAGTGCAGACGGCGGGCGACGTGAACTTCAGCCTCGCCGGGGCCGCACAAACCGCGCTCGGCGTTGTAGCGAATGATGTCGGCGATGGGGCGGCCGACGCTAATCAAGCCTTCCGGATACTTGAACAACTCCAGATAACGATGATTCCACGCCACCAGCTTCAGGGACTGATCGACAACGCTGATGCCCTGAGTGATGTTCTCAATAGCACCTTGCAGCAGAGCCCGGTTGAACTGCAGGACCTCGGACGCTTCGTCGGCGATGCGCACCACGTCTTCGAGCTGCATTTCCCGGCCTTCGATGGCCGCCTTGACCACCGCGCGCGTCGATGACGCGCCCAAAACGCCGGCCAGCAAACGCTCGGTGTGGGCGATCCAGTCGGCATTGGCATTCTGGTTCGGGTTGAAGCCTTTTCCCTGACGGTAGGCAAAGCGAATAAAGCTTTGGCGTGCCCGTTCCTCACCCACAAAACGCGCCGAAAGGCTGAGCAGGTCTTCGATCTGCACGGCGAGCAACGGGCGGCTGCTGGGGCGTACATGGATTTCCTGACCAATGAAGCGTCCGGCCTGCCAATGCTCGGACACCCGCGTGCGGGAGATCACCGACACCCAGCCAAACAGAATGAAGTTGCCGGCCAGGGACAACACCACGCCTTGGGTCAGCGGGGTGATCGGCAGGTTCAGCGGATTGCCATGCAGCCAGGCCAGTAGCGGAAAAGTGCTCAACGACCAGCCCATGCCGTGGGCGGCAATCGGCAGCACCAAGGTGTAGAACCACAGGAAAATACCTGCGGCCAGCCCGGCAAACACACCGCGCCGATTGGCCTGCTTCCACCACAGCGCGCCGAACATCGCTGGGGACAGCTGAGTGATGGCGGCAAAGGCGATCTGGCCGATAGTTGCCAGGCTCGCCGTTGAGCCCAACAGCCGATAGCAGACATAAGCCAGCAACAGAATCACCACGATGCTGACCCGGCGCACCGACAACATCCAGTGGCGAAACGCCTCGAACGGTCGTTCGGTGGTTTTGCGGCTCAACAGCCAGGGCAACAGCATGTCGTTGGACACCATGGTCGACAGCGCGACGCTGGCGACAATCACCATGCCGGTCGCCGCCGAAGCGCCACCGATGAACGCCAGCAAGGCCAGCGACGGATGCGCATGGGCCAGCGGCAGGCTGATCACGAACGAGTCCGGCAGCACTGAACCCGGCAGCAACATTTGCCCGGCCAGTGCGATTGGCACCACAAACAAGGCCGCCAGGGCCAGGTAGGCCGGGAATACCCATTTGGCCAGGCGCAGATCCTGCGGGTCGATATTTTCCACCACCGTCACGTGAAACTGGCGCGGCAGACAGACAATCGCCATCATCGCGACGCCGGTCTGCACCACCATGGACGGCCAGTTGATGGTTTCCTTCCAGTATTGCTCCAGGCGCGGCGCGAGCATGGCCTGGTTGAACAGATCGTCGAAGCCGTCATACAGGCCGTAAGTAACAAACGCCCCGACCGCCATAAAAGCGAAGAGCTTGACCAGCGATTCAAAGGCGATCGCGAGCACCATGCCGCGATGGTGTTCGGTGACGTCCAGCGTGCGGGTACCAAACAGAATGGTGAACAGCGCCAGCACCAGCGACACGATCAACGCGGTGTCCTGCGCCCGGGTGCCGGTCGCGTCCGCCACCGCACCGATCAGGATATTCACCCCGAGCACGATGCCCTTGAGCTGCAAGGCTATATAAGGCAGCACACCCATCAGACAGATCAGCGCCACCACCACCGCCAGCGATTGCGACTTGCCGTAGCGCGCGGCGATGAAGTCAGCTATGGACGTGATGTTTTCCTGCTTGCTGATCAGCACCATCTTCTGCAAGACCCACGGCGCCAGCAACATCAGCACGATAGGCCCCAGATAAATCGGCAAGAACGACCACAACTGCTCGGCCGCCTGACCCACCGCACCGAAGAACGTCCAGCTGGTGCAATACACCGCCAGCGACAAGCTATACACCCACGCCCGTACTCGCGGCGGCAACGAGGTAGTGCGCCGATCACCGTAAAAGGCGATGGCGAACATAATGGCCATATAAACCAGGGCAACGGCAGCAATCAGCCCGCTGGACAGCGACATAGAAATTCAGAGCCTCAAGGACAAGCTCGCTAGTCTCGCATGCTGGCTCCGGTTCGTCAGTGTCGACCAAGGTCTGAGCGCTGTTGCGCCTTACCAACGATTCGCGGGCAAGCCTCGCCAACGGAATCGTGGTTCCTTGAGGTTTCGGGCCGCCTGCACCAACGCCTTCCCGGACAAGTCCGGTCCTACCTGGCGATACGCAACCCGGTAGGAGGGAACTTGTTCCCGAAGGCTGCTGCTGACAACGAAATTCTGCAGCGACTGCACCGACACCTTTCCGGATGAATCCGGTCCTACGGTTAACGTCGCGCTCCAACTGTAATTGGATGGACTCGCCCTCGCTGTCGTTGGCTTCTTAAGAATGCCACCGTGGCGCTACAGACGCCTCGGCTTGGGCGAGTCCATCCAATTACAGCGGATTTTGCTGGTTAGCTGTAGGAGCGGCCTGTGCCTGGAATCAATCTCCTAACTTATCCATCCGCACTTCCATCACCTCCAACACATCACAACTGTCCTGCAACAACAAACAAGCCGCCTGCGCGACATGGGCGAGGTGTTTTTCGTCGGGGTCTTTGAGGTCGGCGGTGCTCAGGCAAGCCATCAGGTTTTTCACGGCGGTCAGGCGTTCGACGGCGCAGTGGTGCAGGTCGGGGAAGGGCGCGTCTGGGTTGATGAAGAGGACGGTTTTTTGGTTTTGATTCAGCGGGGTGTAATGGGTCATGAAAAAGGTCCACAGGGTAGTTTTTAGACCTGTCGCCCGTTTCGTCGCCAAACAAAACTGGGTGACAGCTGTACGCAGGTTGGCGAACCGGTCATACCCACCCGGCAGACCCGAAGGTCTCCCACGCACAGCCGTCATGAATGTCGCCCACACAAGGTGAAGACAACTGAGCATTAAAAACTGTTGCATAGGTATGGGCCGGATCGCCAAATCCGGTCGCTGATGTGCAGCGACGGGGCGAATCATAGGGAGATGGTTTGTTCGGTGCAACCGCTGGCCGGATGATGGCGGGCTCGCTCCAACGGGATCGTGTTTTCTTGAGGTTTCGGGCCACCAGCGCCAACGCCTTCCCGGATAAACCCGGTCCCACGGGTTTTTGCTCGCTCAATAAGACCGGATTTCCCTGCACAATCAGAAACGTCCTATCGACATAACGTAAGCGAACGTCTTCAATGTGGCTCGCACTGGATCAAGCCCTTCCAATCGCAACGCTATTCAGGACCACGGACGATGAGCCACCCGTCACAATTCACCCTGTTGGGGAAACGCCGCTTCCTGCCGTTTTTCATTACGCAGTCCCTCGGGGCGTTCAATGACAATGTGCTCAAGCAGTCGTTGATTCTGGCGATTCTCTACAAGCTGGCCATAGAGGGTGACCGTTCGATCTGGGTCAATCTGTGCGCCTTGCTGTTCATCCTGCCGTTTTTCCTGTTCTCGGCGCTGGCCGGGCAGTTTGGCGAGAAGTACGCCAAGGATGCGTTGATCCGGCTGATCAAGCTAGGCGAGATAGGGATCATGCTGGTGGGCGCGGCGGGGTTCGTGTTCGGGCATTTGTGGCTGATGCTGCTGGCGCTGTTCGCCATGGGTACGCACTCGGCGCTGTTCGGGCCGGTGAAGTATTCGATCCTGCCGCAGCACCTGCGTGAAGAGGAACTGGTGGGCGGTAACGGGCTGGTGGAAATGGGCACGTTCCTGGCGATCCTGGCCGGCACCATCAGTGCCGGGGTGATGATGTCGGCTTCGAGCTACGCGCCGCTGGTCGCCAGCGTCATGGTGTTGGTGGCGTGCCTGGGTTATTTCGCCAGCCGCAGTATTCCCCGTGCGGCCGCCGCGACGCCGGAAATGAAAATCAACTGGAATATCTTCAGCCAGTCCTGGGCCACGTTGCGCATGGGCCTGAACCAGACACCAGCGGTGTCGCGCTCTATTGTCGGTAATTCGTGGTTCTGGTTTGTCGGCGCGATCTACCTCACGCAAATCCCGGCCTACGCCAAAGAGTGGCTGTACGGCGACGAAACCGTGGTGACGCTGATTCTGACTGTGTTTTCCATCGGCATTGCCGCAGGTTCGATGCTTTGTGAGCGTCTGTCCGGGCGCAAGGTGGAGATCGGTCTGGTGCCGTTCGGCTCCATGGGCCTGACGGTGTTTGGTTTATTGCTGTGGTGGCATTCGGGACAGATGCCGCAGAACGTCATGGCCAATGACTGGCTTCAGGTGCTGTCTTTCAGTCAGGCGTGGTGGGTGCTGATCGATATTCTGGGCATCGGCGTCTTCGGCGGCTTTTACATCGTGCCGCTGTACGCACTGATTCAGTCGCGCACCCTGGAGAGCGAACGCTCCCGGGTGATCGCCGCCAACAACATTCTCAACGCGCTGTTCATGGTGGTTTCGGCGCTGGTGTCGATCCTGCTGCTCAGCGTCGCCAAGCTGTCGATCCCGCAGCTGTTTCTGGTCATCTCGCTGATGAACATCGCGGTCAACACCTACATCTTCAAGATCGTTCCCGAGTTCACCATGCGCTTCCTGATCTGGCTGCTCAGCCATTCCATGTACCGCGTCGAGCACCGCAACCTGGAGCTGATTCCTGATGAAGGCGCAGCGCTGCTGGTTTGCAATCATGTGTCGTTCGTCGATGCGTTGCTGATTGGCGGCGCAGTGCGGCGGCCGATTCGTTTCGTGATGTATTACAAGATCTACAACTTGCCGGTGCTCAACTTTATCTTTCGCACCGCCGGGACGATTCCGATTGCCGGGCGTAACGAAGATCCGCAGATCTACGAACAAGCGTTCAGCCGGATTGCGCAGTACCTGAAAGACGGCGAGCTGGTATGCATCTTCCCGGAAGGCAAGCTGACCGGCGATGGGGAGATTGATGAGTTCAAGGGCGGCATGATCAAGGTGCTGGAACAGACGCAGGTGCCGGTGATTCCGCTGGCGTTGCAGGGTTTGTGGGGCAGCTTTTTCAGTCGCGATCCCAACAAGGGCGTGTTTCGGCGCTTGTGGTCGCGGGTCACGGTGATTGCCGGGCCAGCGCTGGCGGCCGATGGTTCGGCTCCTGCGCAGGCACGGGAACAGGTGGCGCTGCTGCGCGGAAGCCTGCGCTGAGCCGGTTTCAGTGTTTGAGCAGCCAGTCCTCAAGCACCGCGTAAACGCCGGGGATGGCTTCGCTGATGCCGCTCATGCGCAGAAAGTCATGCGTCAGGCCGTGCTGAATGTTCAGGGTCACCGCCGTGCCGGTGGCGCTGAGCAGTTCGGCGTACTCCACGCCCTCATCGAACAGTGGGTCGAATTCGGCCAGATTGATATAGGCAGGCGCCAGCGGCTTGAGGTCTTCAGTCAGCAACGGCGACATTCGCCAGTCGCTGCGCAGCGCTGGGTCGGAACTGTAATGCTGGTAAAACCACTGCAGGGTTTCACTCTCCAGCAGAAATCCTTGGTCATAACGCTGATGGGACGTTCGCGTTCGCGAGGCGTCGGTCACCGGATAAAAGAGTAATTGCGCCTTGGGCCGCAGCTGAATGCTCCGGGGTTCAAGCACGGCGCTGATCGCCAGTACCGTGGCCAGGGTTGCACCGACGCTGTCCCCTGCGACGCTGATGTGGCGGTTGTCGATGTCGAGGTTCGCGGCGTGTTCGGCCAGCCAGTTGGCGGCGTCCAGCGCGTCATTGACCGCCGTCGGGAAGGGTGCTTCCGGCGCCAGACGATAAGCGGGTGCGAGTACCGATTGGCGACCACTGGCAGCCAGGCGACGGCATATCGAATCGTGGGAATCCAGACTGCCCACCACGTAACCGCCGCCGTGAAAGTACAGAATTCCCGGTTGTGGCGTCGGTTCTTGCTGCGCCACGCGGTACAGCCTCGCCTCGATATGCTGGCCATCACGGGTCGGGATCGACAGCCTGCTGACCTCAATGGTGGCGGGCGGGCAAGGGTCGAGCACTTGCGAGGTCTGTTCGAATTCGGCGCGTGCCTGTTCGACACTCAGCTCGTGCATCGGGCGACTCTTGCCGCTCAGGCGGCCCATCTGCGCCAATTCCAGAAAACCTTCGAGGTCGGGGTCCAGAGGCATTGCGTGTTCCTTTTTTAAGTCTATTGGGTTACCGGTTCCGCAGCGGACAGTGCATGCAGCAGGCCATTGAGCAGCGTTGGGTGATTGAGCAACTGGTAATGTCCGGCCAGAATGCGAATGTTCGCCACCGCGCCGCTGACACGTGGATGCTCGGCATCGCTGGCGCTGGCCGCCCACCAGCAATGGGCGCTGCTCGCGGTGCGGGGCAGGGCGTCGATCTGGCGTGACAGCACCTTGAGTTTCATGGCGACGCAAAAGGTGTGCGCCAGTTCGTCGCTGCCAATGCTGGCGTAGGCCGAAGTCGCCGACATACCGGACTGGATGCTGCCGATCAGGCCTTGCAGCGCATCGACGTTGCGATTCGCGCCGAGGTCGAACGCGGGCAGTTGTTCTGCCGACACGCCGAGGATCACCGCGAGGAAACTGCGCAAGTCGGCGTTCCAGTCATCTTCGACTGCGTTTTGCCCGGCGTTGGGCATGAAGCTGTCCACCAGACCGAGAAACTCGACGCGCTGGCCCTGGCTTTCCAGTTCCTGGGCGACCAGCACCGCGAGGGTTGCGCCCAGCGACCAACCCAGCAAGTGATAAGGGCCGTCGGCTTGTTTCTGGCGGATGTACTGCGCGTAGTCGATGGCCATGGCCGCCAGGGATTCATCTTCCCAGTCGCGCTGCAAGAGCATGCGGCATTGCAGGCCGTAGACGCTGCGCTTGCCGTCCAGCCGCCGGGCCAATGGTTCGTAATCGAATACCGTGCCAAAGCCCGCGTGCAGGCAAAACAGAGCAGGCGCGTTGCTGGTGCGGCTATTGAGCAGCAACAAAGGGTCGAGGTTTTGCCCGGCGTCCGGGGTGTCATTCGGATCAAAGCCGGACAGCTCGGCGATGGTCGGTTTGCTGATCATGTCGCGCAGTTTCAGCTGCACCGGCAAGCCGCTGGCGCGCACCTTGGATAGCACTTTGAGGATGCGCAGGGAATCACCGCCCAGCTCGAAGAAGTTATCGGTGACGCCAATCTGATCGACCTCCAGCACTTCTCGCCAGATCGCGGCCAGTCCGCGCTCGACGTCATTGCGCGGAGCGATGAACTCGCGGCCCTTGAATTGCGGGTCCGGCAAGGCTTTGCGATCCAGCTTGCCGTTGGCATTGAGGGGGAATTCGCTGAGCGTGAGGATCTGCGCGGGCACCATGTAATCCGGCAAGTCAGTTTGCAGCGCGCTGCGCAGACGCTGGCCGAGGTCGTTTTCGGCGACAGCCACCACGTAGCCAATCAGCTGTTTACCCGCTGTGCTTTCCCGCGCCACCACCACGGCATCCTGCACACCCGGCATGGCGCGCAAGCGGGCTTCGATCTCGCCGAGTTCGATGCGGAAACCGCGAATCTTCACCTGATTGTCCAGCCGCCCGAGGTAATCGATCACCCCGTCGGCACGCTGGCGAACCCGGTCGCCGGTGCGGTACAAGCGTCCGCCATCGCTGGCGAACGGATCGGCGACGAAGCGTTCGGCGGTCAGTCCCGGACGACGGTGATAACCCCGCGCCACGCCCTGGCCGCCGATATACAACTCACCGGCTACGCCGATAGGTAACGGATTCAGGGCTTCGTCGAGCACATACAAACTGCGCTCGCCGACCCGCGTGCCAATAGGCGCATACACCGCGCCGCAGGTGGCCTGCACGTCGACCTTCCACAACAGCGGCGTGACCACCGTTTCCGTTGGCCCGTAGCCATTGGTGAGGAACTGCGGCTTGAGGGCGCGCTTGACCCGTTCGAAGTTGGCGTCGGCCACGGCATCGCCGCCGAAGCAATAGATGCGCACTGGCGGTGGTGCCTGTTCCTGGGTTTCGGCGTATTCGGCCAGTTGCTGCAAATAAGCGGGCGGGAAGCAGGCGATGCTGATTTGGTGCGTGTGCAGCGCTTGCCAGGTTTCTTCCGGGGTCCACAGGCGATTGTCGCGCACCACCAATTCGCCGCCGCTGAGCAAGGTCGACAACCAGCGTTCCTGGGCGCCATCGAAGGCGAACGACATGAACAGCAATTCCCGGGTCTGCCGGTCCATGTCATAGCGTTCGGCAATCGCCTTGCAATGCATGCGAATCTGCCCATGACTGACCGCCACGCCTTTGGGCTGGCCGGTCGATCCGGAGGTATAGATCAGGTAGGCGAGGTTGGACTCGCACACGAGGCTTATCGGGCAGGTTTGCGGCAACGAATCCAGCTCAAGGGCGTCCAGCGCGATCAGCCCCGGCGCGATCCCGGCAAAGCGATCCCGCAAACTGCTGTGGGTGAGCAACAGGTGCATCGCTGAATCGCCGACAATCCACTGGATGCGCTCTTGCGGATAATCGATGTCCAGCGGCACATACGCGGCGCCGGTTTTCATCACCGCGTAGAACGCGACGATCACGTCCACCGAGCGTTCCAGAGCGACGCCGACGAAGGTTTCCGGGCCTACGCCTTGGGCGAGCAAGTGGTGGGCCAGACGGTTGGCGCGACCTTCCAGTTCGGCGTAAGTCAGTTGACGTTCGGCACAGGTCACGGCAATTGCATCCGGACGCTGCGCTGCGTGTCCGGCGATCAGCTCAGCCAACAGCGGCGCGCTTGTCAGCGGCTCGGCCATCAGGTTATTACCGCGCAGTTGCCGACGCTCGCTGGCGTCAAGCATGTCCAGACTGCCGAGGGTGGCGTGGGGATTATTCAGCAAGGCCAGCAGCAATGTCTCGTAGCTGCGGCGGATTTGCTCGCTGGCCGCAGCGCTGAAACGGTTGCGCAGGTACATGAACTCGATGGTCAGCGTGTCCTTGAGCATCACCGCCAGATCCATGGCGAAATCGGTGACGCCTCGGGCGCTGACCTCGCCGAAGTGCAGGTCATGTTGAGTCGCTTGATCCAGGCGTTCGTCCAGCGGATGGTTTTCGAAGACGATGATGCTGTCGAATAGCGCCTGGCCACTGTTGCCGGACCAGCGCTGAATATCGGCCAGGGAGGCGTGCTCGTGGTCGCGAATCCCCAGGTTGCAGGTTTGCAGTTGCGCGAGCCACTCGGCCACGGTCTGGCGCGGGTCGGGGGTCTGGATGATCGGCAGGGTATTGATGAACAGGCCGAGCATTTCATCGGCATTGGCCAGGCTGGCGGGACGTCCGGCCACCGTGGCGCCGAAGCACACCGTGGCTTGCCCGGTATAGCGCTGCAACAGCAGCAGCCACGTAGCCTGAATCAAGGTGTTGGGCGTGATGCGCAGGCGCTGGGCCTGTTCACGCAACTGGCCGGTTTGGGTCTTGTCCCACTTCAGGTACAGCGCTTCATGGCCTTCGAGACCGGCGCCTGGCGCAGGCGCAATGCTGCCGGCCAGCAGGGTCGGCCCGCTGAGGTCTTGCAGTTGGGCTTTCCAGAAGTGCTCAAGTGTTGGCTGCGATTGGGCCTTGAGCCAGGCGATGTAATCCCGATAGCGCCCGTGTTTCGGCGCGAGTGGCTGTCCGCTGTAATGCTCCAGCACTTCACCGAGCAGGCGTGAGCTGCTCCAGCCGTCCATCAAAATGTGGTGGCTGGTCCAGATCAGGTAATGGGTCTGCGCATTGAGCTGCACCAGCGTCAGACGCATCAAGGGCGCGGCGAGCAGATCGAAATCCTGGGCGGCATCCAGATCAACTTGCTGTTGCAACTGCTGCGGCTGTACTGCGCGGTCTTGCCAGTCCAGCTGTTGCACGGCAATGCTGGCGTGTTTGTAAACCAGTTGCAGGGGTTCGGCCAGAGAGCTGGCGGACCAGAAACCACTGCGCAAGATCTCGTGGCGTTCGATGACCGCATTCCACGCGGCAATGAAGCGCGACACATCAAGGCCTTGCACCGACACTGCCATCTGGTTCAGATACAGCGCCGCATCGTTGGCTTCCAGGGTGTAGAACAGCATGCCCTGCTGCATTGGCGACAGCGGATAGATGTCCTCCAGTTGCGCCAGCGGCACCGGCAGCGAAGCCAGTTGCGCGGCATCAAGGCCCGCGAGGGCAAAGGCGCTAGCGTCGGTCTGGTCGGTTGTCTGCTGATCGTCAACACGCGCCACGCTGGCCAGATGCTCAACGGTCTGGTGCTGGAACAGGTCCTTGGGCGTGAAGTGAATGCCGTTCTGCCGGGCGCGACTGACCAGCTGAATCGAAATGATCGAATCGCCGCCCAGATCGAAAAAGTTGTCGCTGATGCCCACTTGATCCAGCTTGAGCACGTCCTGCCAGATCGCGGCAATGCGTTTTTGCATATCGGTTTGCGGCGCGACATAGAGCTGTTGCATCTGGCTGACATCGGCGGCGGGCAGGGCCTTGCGGTCGAGCTTGCCATTGGGCGTCAGCGGCAGTTGTTCGAGGAACACCAGCTGCGCCGGGATCATGTAGTCCGGCAAATCCTTGCGCAGGGCGGTACGGATGCGTTCGCGCAGCGCGGTTTGTTCGGCGCTGTCGCTGACCGTTTGCGCCAGCACCACATACGCCACCAGCTGTTCACCGGCCGCTGCCGGTTGGGCAACTACAGCGGCACTGCGCACCAGCGGCTGGGCTTGCAGACGGGTTTCGATTTCCCCCAGTTCGATACGGAAGCCGCGAATCTTCACCTGATGATCAAGGCGGCCGAGGTATTCGATGATGCCGTCGGCGCGATAGCGACACAGGTCGCCAGTGCGATACAGCTGCGCACCGGGCGCGCCGAACGGGTCCGGAACGAAGCGTTCGGCGGTCAGTTCGGGTCGCTGGAAATAACCCCGGGCCAAGCCGTTGCCGCCAATCAGCAGTTCTCCGGCGACGCCAATCGGTGCCGGTTGCAGGTCGGCGTCGAGGATGTACAGCGTGGTGTTGTCGATGGGGCGGCCGAGCCAGGGTTTGCTGTGGTTGCGGTCCAGTCGATGGATCGCCGACCAGATGGTGGTTTCGGTGGGGCCATACAGATTCCACAGCTGGTCACTGACGTCCAGCATGCGTGCCGCCAGTTCATCGCTCAGGGCTTCGCCGCCGCACAGCAGTTTGCAGCCTTGCAGGGCTGCGCGCTGGGGATGATCGAGGAGCATGCGCCAGGTCGAAGGCGTCGCTTGCAGGACGCTGACGCCCTGACGCCGGACGATGTCCAGCAGCGCCTGCGGATCGAGATTGACGTCGTTGCCGGCCAGGATCACTCGCGCGCCAACGCTCAGCGGCACGTAGAGTTCCAGGCCGAAAATATCGAAGCAGAACGTGGTCAACGACAACAGCCGGTCATCGGCAGCGATGCCCGGCGCGGCGGCCATGCTTGAGGTGAAGTTGCGCAGCGCGCCGTGGGAGACCATCACGCCTTTGGGTTTGCCGGTGGAGCCGGAGGTGTAGATGGTGTACGCCAGATTTTCCGGAGTGGTCGCAACGTCGGGATTGTTTTCGGAAAAGGCGCCAAGGCTGCTGGCCGGATTATCCAGTACCAACGTTTTCAGGCCTTCGGTAGTTGGCAATTGCGCTTGCACGTGGGCTTGGGTCAACAGCAGTTGTATGCCGCTGTCTGCGATCATGTAGGCCAGGCGTTCTTGAGGATACGTCGGGTCCAGCGGCAGGTAGGCGCCGCCCGCCTTGAGGATTGCCAGCAAGCCGACGACCATTGCCACGCTGCGTTCAACGGCAATGCCCACCAGCACTTCCGGGCCGACGCCTTGCTGGATCAAACAATGGGCCAGCTGGTTGGCGCGACGGTTGAGTTGTGCGTAAGTCAGGTGTTGCCCGGCGACGATCAACGCGACAGCCCAGGGATCGTTTTGCACCCGGTCTTCAAACAGGCGCATCACATTGTGGGTGGGTGGATTCTGGCTGACCGGCGCGTTCCAGCCAGCGACGATCAAGGCGCGTTCGGCGTCATCCAGCAACGGCAAACCGGCGACGAGTTGTTGCGGGTCGCTGACGATGCTGCGCAACAAGGCCTGCCAATGCCGGGCCAGACGCTCGATGGTCGCGGCGTCGAACAGGTCGGTGGCGTAGGTCAGCGATGCGCTGAAGCTGTCTTCAGTGAGCGAGGTGTTCAAGGTCAGGTCGAACTGCGCGGTGGGGTTGTCCCAGCCCAGGTTATCGATGGTCAAACCGGCCACCTGGCTGTGGGCCGCCGTGGCGTCCGCGCCCTGATGGTTAAACATTACCTGGAATAGCGGGCTGTGGCTGAGGCTGCGTTCCGGATGCAGCGCGCCGACCAGTTGTTCAAACGGCAATTCCTGATGGGCCTGGGCATCCAACGCGGTTTGCCGGACTTGTTGCAGCAATTGGCTGAAGCGCGTGTGTTCGCTGAACTCGGCCTTGAGCACCTGAGTGTTGACGAAAAAGCCGATCAGTCGCTCGGTTTCCATCCGGTTGCGGTTGGCCACCGGCACACCGACGCGGATGTCGTTTTGGCGGCTGTAGCGATGCAACAAGGTCTGGAACGACGCCAGCAGCAGCATGAACAACGTGACGTTGTGCTGGTGCGCCAGTTGCTTGAGGGCCGGCCCGAGTTGCGCGTCCAGCACCACGTCCAGCTGCGCACCCCGGTAACTTTGCTCGGCGGGACGCGGGCGGTCGGCGGGCAGCTCCAGCACCGGTTGTTCGCCGCCCAATTGGCGGGTCCAGTAATCCAGCTGGCGCTCGCGTTCGCCGGCTTCCATCCAGTGCCGCTGCCAGATGGCGTAGTCGGCGTATTGAATCGCCAGTTCCGGCAGCGCGGGTTCGGTACCGCCGCTGAACGCGGCATAGCATTCGATCAACTCGGCAACCATCACCTGCATGGACGCGCCATCGGAAACGATGTGGTGCTGAGCCATGACCAGCACGTGTTCATGCTCGCTCAGGCGCAGCAGTTCAGCGCGCAGCAACGGGCCATTTTCCAGATCGAACAGTTGCGCAGTGGTTTCGGCAATGAAGGCTTTTACTTCAGATGGCTCACCGGTTTCGGCGTCGCGCATTCCCAGCCTGACGACCTGTGCATCGGCAACGACTTGCACGGCGCGTTCATCGATCAATTGGAAAGTGGTGCGCAAGCTTTGGTGGCGGGCGATCAGCGCATTGAAGCTGCGCTCCAGCGCCGCGACATCCAGTTCGCCGAGCAAATGCAGGGCCATGGGGATGTGATACGCCGCGCTGTGTGGGTCCAGTTGCCAGAGAAACCATTGGCGTTCCTGGGCGAAGGACAACGGCAGCTGCGCGAAACTCGACTGCACTTCGGGGATCGGCAGGTTGGCCGGGGACACGCCTTCTTCAAGCATTTTCTGCAAATAGACGGTGCGTTTTTCCAGCGGCAAGGTGATAAAGCGCCGGGCAATTCTCGAAGCGGTCGTGCGGTCCATCAAACTTCCTCCATGTCGTCGAGCAGCGCTTCGAGCCTGCTCAATTTCGATGTGTTCACGGCATCGCCGTCCTGCTCCAGGGCGCTGGCAAAAGCGCCCAATGTCGGAGCCTGGAACAAATGCTGTGGGGTCAACTGCAAGCCGAGCTCCAGTTGCAGGCGCGACACTACTTTGATGACCAGCAGCGAATGCCCGCCCAACTCGAAGAAGTTGTCGGTCAGGCCAACGCGCTCCAGCTTGAGCACGTCCTGCCAGATCCCGGCGATTTGCTGCTCCAGCTGGCTTTGCGGGGCGACGTACTCGCCTTGGGATTGGCTGGCGTCCGGCTCTGGTAGGGCCTTGCGGTCAAGTTTGCCGTTGGTGGTCAGCGGCAGACTGGCGACAAACAGCAAGTGCGTCGGGATCATGTAGTCCGGCAGTTGCTCTTTGAGCGCGGCCTTGAGCGCTTCGCGACTGACGATGGTTTCGTCGGCCACCACATAAGCCAGCAGTTGCTGACCGTCGCTGCTGTCACGGGCCAGAACAACGGCTTGTTCAACCTGGGGCTGCGCCAGCAGTTGCGCTTCGATCTCCCCCAGCTCGATACGGAAACCGCGAATCTTCACCTGATGATCACTGCGCCCCAGATAGTCGATGCTGCCATCGGTGCGGTAACGGGCCAGATCGCCAGTGCGATACAAACGGCTGCCATCGTCGGCAAAAAGGTTGGGAACGAAGCGTGTTGCGCTCAGATCCTGCCGATTCAGGTACCCCCGCGCCAGGCCTGCGCCGCCGATATACAGCTCGCCAATGCAGCCTTTGGGCACCGGATTCAGAGCGTGGTCCAGCAAGTACCAGGAAAGGTCGGCGAGCGGTGCGCCGATTGGGCTGGCAGTATCGTTGACGAAATCATCCCGAGTGATCGCCCGGTAGGTGACGTGGACCGTGGTTTCGGTGATGCCATACATGTTGATCAACTGCGGCGAGCGATCGCCGAACTGCTCGAACCACGGCCGCAGACTCGGTACGTCCAGGGCTTCGCCACCGAACACCACATAGCGCAGCGCCAGACTTTGCTGTGCCGCGCAGGCCACCGCCATCAAGGGTTTGAAGGCTGACGGCGTCTGGTTCAGCACCGTGACGCCTTGTTCGATGAGCAGCTCATGGAAGGCTTGCGGGCTGCGGCTGACGGCGTGCGGCACGATCACCAGTTTGCCGCCGTAGAGCAGTGCGCCAAAGATTTCCCAGACCGAAAAGTCGAACGCACAGGAGTGAAACAGCGTCCACACGTCCTGCTTGCTGAAGCTGAAATGCTGCTCGCCAGCCTTGAACAAACGCAGGGCGTTGGCGTGGGTCAGCAGCGCGCCTTTGGGCTGGCCAGTCGAGCCGGAGGTGTAGATCACGTAGGCGAGATTCGCCGGATCGATGCGGATGACCGGGTTGGCGTCGCTGTAACCGGATGCGCCGTCGTCCAGCAACAGCAGCTGAATATTCGTCTCAATCGGCAATGTATTGAGCAGCGAACCCTGGGTCAGCAGCACGCCAATGCCGCTGTCCTGAATCATGTAGCGCAAGCGATCTTCGGGATAGGCCGGGTCCAGCGGCACATAAGCGCCACCGGCTTTGAGAATCGCCAGCAGGCCGATGATCATCTGCAGACTGCGTTCAACCGCCAGGCCGACGCGCACTTCCGGGCCGACTCCGCGTTCAATCAGCTGGTGCGCAAACCGGTTGGCGCGCTGGTTGAGCTGCGCGTAAGTCAACTGCTGGCCGTCGCAGGTCACGGCGATGGCATTGGGCGAGCGTGTGGCCTGAGCTTCGATCAGTTGGTGAAGACACTGCTTGACGGGGAACTCGCTGCGGTCTGGATTCCATTGCTGAAGGGCGGATGCGCTGTCGCTAAGTGTCAATTCGCCCACCGGGCGCTCGGCGTTTTCCAGTAGCGTGTTGAGCAGTTCCAGGGTCTGCCGCGCAATGGCGGCGATGATCTGCGGGCTGAACTGCTGACGCGAATAGTTGAAGCGCAGCGCCAGGCTTTCGGCGGCATTGATGATCAGCGTCAGCGGGTAGTTGGTCTGCTCGTGGCTGCTGATATTGGCGAAGCGCAGACCTTGCGGCGCGCCTTGTTCCAGCGCCTGGGAAATCGGGTAGTTTTCGAACACCAGCAACGTATCGAACAAGGCTTCGCCCGCATGCCCGGCCCAGCGTTGCACGTCAGAAAGCGCGCTGTGTTCGTGTTCGCGCAGATTCAGGTTCTGCGCTTGCAGCACTTGCAGCCACTGGCTGACGATCAGTTCCGGGCGCAGCTTGCTCACGACCGGCAAGGTGTTGATGAACAACCCGATCTGCTGCTCAATCCCGCTGATCTGCGTCGGCCGACCGGCGACGGTGGCACCGAAGCACACCGCGTCCTGACCGGTGTAGCGCTGCAACAGCAGCGACCACGCGCCTTGCAGCAGCGTGTTGAAGGTGACTTTCTGCTGCCGGGCGAACTCGTTCAACGCGGCGGTTTGTTCTGGGTCCAGCGCCAGGCTGTAATCGGCGTGACCTGCGAGCGCTTCCACGGGAGGCATCAGGTTTTGCGCCAACAGCAGCGGCTCGTCCAGTGCCGTGAATTGCTCGCGCCAGAACGTCTCGCTGGCAGCGTGATCCTGCTGTTGCAGCCAGTCGATGTAATCCCGATAGCGACCTTGGTGCGCCGCGAGCGGCCGCCCGCTGTAGCGTTGCAACACTTCGCCCAGCAACTGCGAGGTGCTCCAGCCGTCCAACAAAATGTGGTGGTGGGTGAGGATCAAGTGATGGCTGTTGTCAGTGGTTTGCGCGGCGATCAGGTTCAGCAACGGCGCCTGGCTGAGGTCGAAACCCTGCTGCAATTGTTGTTGCGCCAGCTCATTCAGCGCCTGTGGCTGATTGGCGGAGGTGCGCAGATCCAGCACGCTGAACGGCATGCTCATGTGCTTATGCACCACTTGCAGCGGTTGCTCCAGCTCACCACTCCAGAGGAACGAGGTGCGCAGGATGTCGTGCTGGTCGATGACCGCTTGCCAGGCCTGATCGAATAATTCCGGGTCCAGACCGCTGACGTCCAGACGCATCTGATTCAGGTAATTGCCCGCCGCTTGCTCGTGCAGGGTATGGAACAGCATGCCTTGCTGCATCGGCGCGAGCGGGTAGATGTCCTGGATGTCGGCGGCAGCAATCGGCAAATCGTCCAGCTGTTGCTGACTGATCTGCGCCAGCGGGAAGTCCGAAGGCGTGATGCCGCTGTGTCGCGTGCAGTGCTCGATCAGCTCCGCCAACTCTGAAGCGTACTCATCGGCCAGACGCTGGATCAGCGCTTCATCGAACATCTCGCGGCTGAAGGTCCAGCCCATGCTCAGCTCGCCGGCATAGACCCGGCCGTTGAGGGTCAGCCAATTGCCCAGCGGCGCATCCGGGCTTTGCTCGGCGCCAGCGTTTTCGTCGCAAGGGCTGAACAGGCTGTCGGCGGCGCTATCGAAACTGCCGTCGAACTGGCCCAGATAGTTGAAGGTAATGCGCGGCGTTGGCCATTGGCTGAGCTGAACGCGGGTCGCCTCGTCGCCCAGATAACGCAGCAGGCCAAAACCGATGCCTTTGTCGGGGACGGCGCGCAGTTGTTCTTTGACGGTCTTGATCGAGTCCTCGAAGGTCGCCGCCGCCGAGAGCTTCAGCGGGTACAGACTGGTGAACCAACCCACGCTGCGGCTCAAGTCGATCTCGTCGAACAGCGCTTCGCGGCCGTGACCTTCCAGCTGAATGACGCTGCTGTCGCGCCCGGTCCAGCGGCTGAGCACGCGGCTCAGCGCGGTCAGCAGCAGGTCGTTGACCTGAGTGCGATACGCCGCTGGCGCCTGCTGCAACAATTGGCGGGTGAGGGGTTGATCCAGCCGGGTTTGCACGGTAACGGCCAGTGCATTATCCAGACGGGCAGCGGGGCGGGCGCCGGGCAATGGGTCAGACGCGCCCGCCAGTTGTTGCTGCCAGAACGGCAGTTGTTGTTGCAGCGCTGCGCTTTCTGTTGCGTAGGCTTGCAGGCGTTCGCCCCAGGCGCGAAACGCGCTGGTTCGGGCAGGCAAAGCAATCGACTGGCCGGACTGCAACTGGCGATAACTGCTCTGCAAATCCTCGAACAAGACCCGCCAGGAAACGCCGTCCACCACCAGGTGATGGATCGCCAGCAGCAAGCGCTGGCTGCCGTCGTCGAGGCTGACCAGCACCGCGCGCAGTAGTGGGCCGTCTTGCAGATTCAGGCTGCGTTGCGCGTCGTTGCCCAGCTGCGCAAGGTCAGCAATGCCACTTATGTGCGCCTGCCATAGCTCAAAGCGGCTGGCTTGCATGGCTTGATAAGCGGATGTCCAGCCGTGGGGCGTCTCGCTGAAAGTCAGGCGCAGCGCATCGTGATGGGCGAGCAGCGCGCGCACGGCCTGCTCAAGCAGGTCGGCGTCCAGGGTGACGTTCGGCTTGAGCACCACCGACTGATTCCAATGCTGCGGCTCGGTCAGATTTTTCTCAAAGAACGCCTGCTGAATCGGCAGCAGCACTGCCGCGCCGGTTGCCGGACCTTGCTCGATGAGTTGGCCGACGTCGTCGATGCGCGCGATGTTGGCCAGATGGACGATGGTCTGATGCTCAAACAGCTCTTTGGGGCTGAACTGGATACCGGCCTGACGCGCGCGGCTGACCAGTTGAATGGAGATGATCGAGTCGCCGCCCAGGTCGAAAAAGTTGTCGGTGATGCCGATAGTTTCGCGCTTGAGCACGTCCTGCCAAAGCTCGGTCAGGCGCTGTTGCAGCTCGGTGCGCGGCGCAACATAAGCGTTTTGCCGCTGAGCGGCGTCGGGCGCGGGCAGGGCCTTGCGGTCCAGTTTTCCGTTGGCGCTCAGCGGCATCTGCGCGAGAAATACCCACTGGCCGGGCACCATGTAATCCGGCAGATGCTCGGCGAGGCGGGCCTTGATTGCCTCCTGCAAACGGCTGTGACGGCCGGCTTCGGCGGGCTGCACCGGCACCACATAACCCACCAGTTGCTGGTCGACGGCGAGGACCACCGCTTCACGAATGTCCGGCAGTTGCAGCAGGCGGGTTTCGATTTCCCCCAGCTCGATGCGCAGGCCGCGAATCTTCACTTGATGGTCGATGCGACCACGGTATTCGATCACGCCGTCAGCGCAATAACAGGCCAGGTCGCCGGTGCGATACAGACGCTCGCCATCGCCGAACGGGCTGGTGACGAAACGTTCGGCAGTCAGCGCCGGACGCTGATGATAACCACGGGCCAGGCCTGCACCTCCCAGGTACAACTCGCCGATCACGCCGATGGGTACTGGCTGCAATTGCCCATCGAGAATGTGCGTGGTCAGGTTGGCGATGGGCTGGCCGATGGGCACGCTGTCGCGCTGTTCCTCGCGGCAGGTCCAATGGGTCACGTCGATGGCCGCTTCGGTCGGGCCATAGAGATTGAACAGGCGGGCGTTGGGCAGTTTGGCGAACACCTGTAGTTGAGTGTCCACTGGCAGCGCTTCGCCGCTGCACACAATGCGTTGCAAACCGGTGCAGCGCTGCGCGGTTTCATCCAGCAGGAAGGCTTGCAACATCGACGGGACGAAATGCAGGGTGGTGACCTGATGGCGTTCGATCAGTGCCACCAGTTTCGCCGGATCGCGATGATCCCCTGGCGCGGCCATGGCCAGGCGCGCACCGGTCATCAACGGCCAGAAAAACTCCCAGACCGAAACGTCGAAACTGAACGGAGTTTTTTGCAGCACGGTGTCGCTGCTGTCCAGCTGGTAAGCCTGCTGCATCCAGCACAGCCGGTTGGTCAACGCCGAATGCCGGTTGCCCGCGCCTTTGGGTTGGCCGGTGGAGCCTGAGGTGTAGATCACATACGCCAGGTTTTCCGGGGCAACCCTGATCTCGGGATTGCTCGCCGGGAAGTCGGAAAGATCCAGTTCGTCGAGGCTGAGGACGTTCAGCCCGCGCTCGGTGGGCAGCTGATTGAGCAGCTCTTTTTGCGTCAGCAGCAGCTTGATGCCGCTGTCTTCGATCATGTAGGCCAGCCGCTCGCGGGGGTATTCCGGGTCGAGCGGCACGTAGGCGCCGCCCGCCTTGAGAGTCGCCAGCAGGCCGACCACCATGGCCACGCTGCGCTCGACGGCGATGCCCACCAACACTTCAGGGCCGACGCCCAGCGCCATGAGTTGGTGTGCCAGTTGGTTGGCTTGCTGGTTGAGCTGAAAATAGCTCAGGGCTTGATCGGCAAAGACCAGCGCCGTGGCGTCCGGAGTTTGCTGCGCCTGTTGTTCGATCAGGCGCTGCACCGGTTGATCAAGCGGATAAGCGGTTTGCGTGGCGTTCCAGTCTCGCAGCGTTTTGAATTCCGGCGCGCCGAGCATCGGCAGTTCGCCGATACGCTGCTCGGGATTATCGAGCACCGCCTGCAACAGGTTCTGCCAATGCTGGCCCAGGCGCTCGATGGTTTCGGGCAGGAACAACTCGGAGCGGTATTCCAGGTCGGCGCGGATGCTGTGTCGCGAATATTCGATATCGATGCTCAGGTCGAACTTCGCCTGAGGCAGAGTCACTGGCAACGAAGTGAGTTGCAAGTCGCCCAGTTGCAGGGTGGTTTCGACCGGCTCGGCGATACGCCAGTTGAGCAGGGTCTGGAACAGCGGATTGGCTTGAGTGCTGCGTTGCAGATTCAGTTGGTTGAGCAGCAATTCAATCGGGTAATCGGCATGTTCCAGCGCCGCCCGTGAAGCGTGACGCAGGTCATGCAGGAAGTCGCTGACGGATTGCTCCGGATCGAGACGCGCACGGTAGATCTGGCTGCTGACAAAAAAGCCCACCAGTTCCTGGGTTGCACTTTGATTACGCGTGGCGTTGGGCACGCCGACGGTGAAGTCCCGCTGGCCGCTGTAGCGGCTCAGCAGCAATTGCCACGCGCCCAACAGCACGACGAATGGCGACAAGTTGTGCTGCTGACAGAACCCGTGCAGTTGTCGGGAAAATGCTTCGGGCAGCGTCAGTGCAACGCTGCCTTGGCTGTTGTTCCGTACCGCACTGGCCGGAAAATCGGTCGGCAGTGCAAGCGTTGGTAACTCGTCGCCCAGATAGTTTTGCCAGTATGCGGCGGCCTGATCGTGAGCCTCGGTAGTGACGTATTCCTCACGCTGCCAGCAGGCGTAGTCCAGGTACTGAATCGCCGGACGCTTGAGAGCTTCGGGATCGCCAAGGCTCAGGCGCTGAAAAGCCGTGACCAGATCCTGCATGAGAATCGGATTGGACCAGGCGTCGGAGACGATGTGATGCAAAGTGAGCAGCAACACGTGCTCCTGCTCGTCGAGCTTGAGCAGCGTGGCGCGGATCAGCGGTGCGTTGCCCAGATCGAACGGACGAGCAGCTTCGGCGGCAATATGGCCGGCGAGTGTGTTGTGATCAGCGAGGTTGATGCGGATCAGATTCAACTGCGCGTTGTGCTCGACAATCTGCTGTGGCGTGCCGTCGATATCCTCGAAGCGGGTGCGCAGGATGTCGTGACGATCCACCACTTTGCGCAGTGCGCTTTCCAGCAGCGCAACATCCAGCCGACCCTTGATCGACAAGGCACGCGGCAGATTGTAGGCGGCGCTGTCCGGGGCGAACTGCTGCAACAACCACAACCGCTGCTGGGCGAACGAAACCGGCATCGGGCCTTGTGTGGCCGAGGCCTTGATCCCGTGTTCGGTGCCTTGCTCATCAGCCATGAGCAGGGCCAGCAGGTCGTCGTCGGGTTGTTGATTGAATTGATTCATGATCGCTCTCGTCGCCGTCGGCAGAGGAATTGGCTTTGTCAGAAAGACGAAGGGGGGAGGGGTAGATTTAGCGGGGCTGGCAGTTGTGCTGGCTGAATATGTCCGAACTGTGGGACCGGATTTATCCGGGAAGGCGCTAATTCAGGCTATACATCTTTTGCGCCGGAAACCTTTCGCGAGCAAGCTCGCTCCCACAGGTTTAATTTCGTTTCACGCCATCGCCCGCTCGCTCACCACCTGCCCGGCGCTCATGCGCACCAGTTGGTCCGCCACATCGAAATACCGATCGTCGTGGGAGATGACGATGATGGTCTTGCCCAGGCGCTTGAGATCCGGCAGCAGTTCGGTGTAGAAAATCCGCCGGAAGGTCGGGTCCTGGTCGGCCGCCCATTCGTCGAACACCAGCACCGGCCGTTCATCCAGCCAGGCATTGATCAGTGCCAGTCGCTTGCGCTGGCCGGTGGACAGGTCGGTGGTGGTAAAGGCGCCGTCGCGGACGCTGACTTTGTGGGCGATTTCCAGACGTTCCAGATAACGCGTGGCGTCGCTGGGCAGGGTCTTGTCGTTCTGCACCAGATCGTCGAACAGGTAGTAATCGGCAAATACCGTGGTGAACATCTGCCGATAGTCGTCCAGCCCTTGCGCGTCGACCTTGTTGCCGTTGAGGCGTACTTCGCCCTGTTGCGGCGTGTACAGGCCCAGCAGCAGCTTGATCAGAGTGGTCTTGCCGCAGCCGTTTTCGCCGACGATAAACAGGATTTCCCCCGGTTCGATACTCAGGTTCACCGGGCCAAGCTTGAACGGCGCGCTGCCTTCCACGGGCGGGAACGCGTACTGCACATCGCGCAATTCCAGATGCTCCATGCTCGGCGCAGGCTTGTCGGCCGCTTGCAGCAGCAAGTGCGGTTCCGGCGAGGAGAAGCGCTCGGACAGGTCCGCGATGCGCCGGAAGGCAATTTGTGCGCGGCTGACAATGGGCAGATTGCCGATCAGGGTTTCCAGCGGGCCTTTCATGTACAGCAACACCAGCACGAAACCGCTCATCACCGCCGGATCGGCGCTGGGCCACAGGCTTTGCAGGGTCAGGGTCAGGCCGATGACCACGAAGAACAGCATCGAGCCCAGGCTTTTGGCGATCACGAAAATGTTGATCGAGCGCACATGGGTGGCGCAGATATGGTCGGCGGTGCCCTGAATGTTTTTCGTCAGCATGGCGTGCCGACGCGGGCGATGAATGCGCAATTCCTTGGCGCCCTCGGCAATCGCCGAATAGTGCTTTTGCAGATTGTCTTCGGCTTCACGGGCGGCATAAAAACCCTTGATGCCTTTCGACTGGGCGACGAACTGCACCGCGCAGCCGATGCCGATGGCCAGCAGCGTGATCAGGAAAATCGGCCAGGACAACACCGCCAGATAACCCAGGCAACCGACGATGACCGTGATGGAAATCGCCAGCGGCGCGAAAGCGAAAGCGAAATCGCTGATGGTGTCGACGTCGCGGGTCAGCACCGGAATCAGCCGGTGCGTGCGGTAGCGCTCGATCTGTTCGATGGGCGCGGAAAGTACCTTGGCGCCCAGATCCTTGCGCAACTTGGCGATGATGTTCTGGCCGACGTAATTGGTGCCGATGTCCGCCGCAATTGTACTCAGCAGTGCCAGCAGGCATAGACAGGCGAACGCGATGACGACGCCGCGACTCATGCCGCCGTCGCTGTGCAGCCCCTGGTTGACGGTGGCCAACAGCGCCGTGACGCTCAGCCCGCCGATGATGCCCAGCAGGACAGAAGCGATGACAATGGGCCGATAGGGCTTGAGCAGGCTCAAGAGTTCACGTAGGGCGCTGCGCGGTGCTGCGGACATGGGCTACCTCGGTCGAGACAATGACGGGTTGTCAGTGCAAAGGAACGAGTGATGAGGCGAGGGATTTAGCGGGGGGCGCAAAAACCCGTTGGAGCGAGGCTTGCCCGCGAATCGTAATTTCATTCGAAATATTTATCGCCTGCGATGACCCCTTCGCGGGCAAGCCTCCAACGGAATCACTGCGGGTTATTCACAAATCCCTCACCACCCTGAACCCCAGCCAGTCGCCGCGCAGGTAGGGACGCAGGTTGTTGCGGTTGCCGGAGCGGGAGAAGATCGGCGCTTCGGTCCAGTCGTTGCCGCGGATGCCTTGCAAGGTGCAGTCGCCGGTCAGCCACGGGCTGCCGTCGGTGGGCGCGCCGTTGTAGCTGTCGTTGTAGCAGTCGGCGACCCACTCGTAGACATTGCCGTGCATGTCGTACATACCGAACGCGTTGGGCGCGAAGCTGCCGGCTGGCGCGGCAAAGCTGAAGCCGTCTTCCGGGCCGTACGTGTTGGCATGTTTGGCAATGCTGTATTCCTTGCCTTCATCCAGCGGGAACGGGAACGGCCCGGAAGTGCCCCCACGCGCCGCGTATTCGCGCACGGATTCGCTGACCATTCGGTAAGCCTTGCCGGTCTTTTTCGACAGCCAGGCGACGTACGCGGTGGCTTCCTTGTAGTCCATGCACACCGCCGGGTGCCGATTGGTCATGGTGTAGCGGGGCTTGCCGGCGATGCATTCGCGACCGGGGCGTTTGTCGCCGTCCGGCATCGTGTAGCCGGTGTCGCGCAGGTAAGCGTTCCACTCGCCGCTCAGGACCTGGAAGCGGCTGATGGCGAAGGGTTTCGTGAAGGTCACGTCATGCTGCGGTCCTTCATCGGGTTGCCGACCCATTTCATCATCGGGCGAGCCCATGCTGAAGGTGCCCGCAGGCAACACCACCAGTTCCGGGCAATCCTTGCAGTCCCTGATTACGCTGCCTGGTTTAGCCTCGGGAGTGCTTGCCTGAGCCAGGGTGGGCAAGAGCAGCGCGAGCATGGCCGCGCCCAGCAGCGTGGCGATTTTGCGTGACGCAAATATATTCATGGCATCGTCTCGTTGTCGGGAAAAGGCGTTTCAAAGCGGTTTTGCGGCGTCTTGAACCTGTTGCCAGACGCGCATGAAATTGCCGCCCCACAACTTGGCGATATCGGTCTCGGAATAGCCGCGTTGCAGCAGTTCTGCGGTGACGTTGCGGGTCTCGCTGACGTCTTTCCAGCCCTTGAGCCCGCCGCCTTCGTTGAAGTCCGAGGCGATGCCCACATGATCGATGCCGATCTTGCGCACGGTGTAGTCGATGGCGTCGCCCAAATCCTTGAGGCCGGCTTTGGGTTCGTCATCCAGAATTGCGTAGAGGCCACTGGCGTATTGGCCGAATTTTTGTTCCGACCAGGCAGCGATCACCGGGTCGCCGGGCATCAGCGCCATGGCCAGGTTGGGCAGCGGTGGCAGATCGAAGCGGGCGCGCAGGTCATTGAGTTTGTCTTGGCTGGCCTGGCTCAATGGCTTGAGGTACGCCGGGAAGCCCACTATCTGCACCACGCCGCCGCTGTTCTTGATCAGCTGCATATCCTTGTCGCTAAGGTTGCGCGGGATATCGACCATGGCGCGCGGCACCGAATGCGACGCGACCATGGGCGTGCGACTCAGCTGGCTGACTTGCAGCAACGCTTTGTCGGACATGTGCGAAACATCGATGATCACGCCCAGATCGTTCAAGCGCTGCACGGCCTGTTTGCCGATAGCGGACAAACCATCGAGCGCGTCGGCAGTATCGTTGAGGAACGGCAGCGGACGTGACGAGTCGGCCCAGTCGTTGTTGCCGATGTAGCTGAAGCCGAACATGCGCATGCCCCGCGCCGTCCATTTATCCAGCAGGCTCAGGTCGTTGCCCAGGGGGTAGGCGTTGAGCATGCTGATGAAAATCGCGAATTTGCCTTCGCCTTGCAGGCGGCGCATGTCGTCGGGGGTGTAGGCGATACCGACCTGATTGGGGAAGTCGCGAACCATGCCGGATATCGCTTTGTAGCGGATTTCCTGCTGATTGCGCGCCTCTTCGACGAAGCCTGGCGTCGGGCGGTGAGGGGCGTTGTCGCCATTCCAGATTTCCGGCCAGCCAAAGATGGTCAGCGCCCCTGCGGACAAGCGCCCGCGTCCGGCCTTGACCAGATCGAACTGGCCATTGCCGTCCTTGTCGGCTTCCTTGCCTTCGGTGCCGAAGCTCAACGGCAGGGTGATGTGGCTGTCGAACGAGACGATGCGTTCCTGCAACGCTTCGGCCTGTTTCATGACCTTGAGCGGGTAGTTCGGATAGCCCTTGAACCAGAGTTCCCAAGCCAGCGCGGCTGCACCGATGGTCACGGCCAGCGCCAGAGGCAGACCGATGTATAACGCTTTTCTGTTCATTGCAGCCCCAGGGATTTGCTATCTGGGAAGAACGAGTGGTTGGTGGGGAAATTTAGGCGCGATGCCATGGCGGGTGGAATACCCGTGGGACCGGATTTATCCGGGAATGGGCCAGTCTGATCGCCGGGAATTTACCTGACACAGCTCGGTGTCAGGGCTGACGCCTTCGCGAGCAAGCTCGCTCCCACAGTATCAACGCCTCTTCGCCTTAAATTTCCCCGTCAATCCAACGTTCTAGCTTGGATAACGCCCGTTTCAGGGCTGATACAGGTAGGGCGATGACGATTTCTCGACGAGGCTTTCTGGCGGGCCTGGCACTGACCGGTGCTGCGGTGCCGGCTGCCTATTACGCGCATCGCGAGTTGAAAGGGCCCGATGAACCGATCACTCCCGGCGAAGCATCCTTTGATGTGGCGGACGCGGCTGGCCGGCAATTGGCGGATACCTTGCGGGGTGTCTGGGATATTCGTCTTGAAGGCGCCGACGCCGGGCTCGATGGTTTGCCCCGCGATGGGTTGGAGATGTTTCTCGACATCGCCCCGCGTGGCCGGGGCATTCGTGGTGTGCTGGATACCGGCGCCAATCTGCGTGCCGAAGCCGTGCCGCATTACAGTTTGCTCGGTGATCTTGCCGCGGCCAATGGTGCGTCGCTCAGTTGGCGCCTGACGTCTTCGGATGCGCAGCACGAAACACCCGCCTACGAATTCACTGCTGTGCTCGATGAAGTCTGGGCCGCGTTTGGCAACGCTGGCAGCGCGACGCTCAGTGGGCGCATTTATCGGCTGGATCGCGATCCTGCCCTGATCGAGCTGGACAATCGCTTCATTGCGGTCAAGCGTCTGTTCCCCGAAGGCCGCGAGCGCATCGGTCTTGAGCCGCCGCTGCTGGCCCTGCTGATCAGCCCGGAACATCGCCTGTTCCACCAACTCTGGCACGCGTCCCGTGACAAATGGCACAAGCTGTCCGAGAGCAAGCGCGACGCCTTGCGCGGGATAGGCTGGCAGCCGGGGCCGCGGGAAAAGGAGCGTGACGCCCGCGGGCCACGCAAGGATCGCAACGGCTCTGGCGTGGATTTTTTCTTCATGCACCGGCACATGCTGGGTTCGGCGCGGGCGGTACAGGAGCTGCCATCGTGGCAACGTTTCCCCCTGCCGCAGCCGGAATTGCAGCGCGATCGCCAGGGATTCGCCCGGTACTTTGACAATCACGACGGCTGCGCCTTGCCGCCGACCTGGCGCGCCGCCGGGGACGACGAGTACAGCCAGTGGGTCAGCGATGTGAAAAGCGCCGAGACCTACCACACCAATTTCGAAGTCTGGGAATCCCGATACCGCGACCCGCGTTACCTGTCGAAGCTGACCCTCGGCCAGTTCGGTTCCGAGGTGGAGCTGAATCTGCACGACTGGCTGCACATGCGCTGGGCGTCGGTGCCGCGCGATCCGTCCAATGGTCAGCCGGTGCCCATGGCCCGCGATCCGTCCGACTTCGCCCCGCGCTGGTACGAGGCGCAAAACGACTTTTTGGGCGACCCGTTTTCTTCCCATGTGAACCCGGTGTTCTGGGGTTTTCATGGCTGGATCGATGACCGCATCGAAGACTGGTTTCGCGCCCACGAGCGCTTTCATCCGGGCCAGGTGCAGCGCTTGATGGTCAACGGCGTGCACTGGTTCGCGCCGGGTCGCTGGGTGGAAATCGACGACCCGTGGCTGGGTCCGCTGACCCATGGTTGCAGCACCGCGCCCGGTGTCGATCCCGGCAAGAGTATGGAGATGGACCCGGAGGTCATGAAGCTGGCTTTGAAGATCACCTTCGGCGACGAAAAGAAAATCGCCAACCTGTTCCGCCGCGTGCCAAGGCGGCCGTGGTATGCGCGGAATATTTCGGTGAAGAGGTGGTTTTGGTGAGGTGGGCGCCGCGCTTTGAATCGGGTGGCGCCAACAGCATTTGTGGTGCGGCTTATTGAGGTTCCGTCCTGACGGCCGGGTCCATTTTGCGAAGGGCTTTCAGGCGCCGCTGCTGATGTGTTGCCTGATCCGACGCCTTCCCGGCTAAAGCCGGTCCCACTAGCGTCGCCCGCTCGCTCCAACAACCGATCACCTCACATCTTCCACCCACCCCCCAACGCCTTGTACAGCGCCACGCTCGCCTGCAACCGCGATAGCCGCAGCTGGACGTTCTGTTCCTGCGCCTGGTACAGCGTGCGCTGGGTGTCCAGCACGCTGAGCATGTCTTCAGCCCCCGCTTTGTAGCGATTTTCCGCCAAATCAAAAGCCCTTTGCGCCTGGTGCAGTTCTTCGCTTTGCCATCGCCGCTGCTGGTCCAGTCCGTCGATGGTATTCAGGGCTTTTTCCACGTCGGCGAAGGCGCTGATGATTGCGCCGCGATAGGTCTCCAGCAGTTCTTGCTGACGGGCGAGGGTCTTGTCGCGTTCGGCGCCGAGGCGGCCGTTGTTGAAGATCGGTGTCAGCAGCCCGCCGCCCAGGTTGTAGAACGGACTGCGCAGGATGTCGGACGCCACGTCGCCACCAGAGCCGAAACTCGCGCTCAGGGTCAGTTTTGGCAGCATCGCCGCGCGTGCCACCTGAATGTCGGCCTGGGCAGCGGCGAGTCTGGCTTCGGCACTGGCGATGTCCGGGCGGCGGCTGAGCAGCTCGCTGGGCAGGCCGGGACTTGCATCCGGCCAGTTCAAGCGCTCGAAAGGCTGGTTTTCCAGGGTCAGCTGCTGAACCGGTTGGCCCAGCAAGGTCGCAAGGGTGATGCGCGCTGCTTGTGCCTGTTGCCGAATCAGTGGCACCTGCCGCTGTTGACCGGCGACCAGGCTTTTCTGGCGGGCCAGATCCAGCGCGGTGGCCGAGCCGGATTGAAAACGGGTCTGCACCAGTTTCAATACGTGCTGCGCATTGGTCAGATTCAGCTCGGCGATGCGGGTCTGTTCGTCCAGGGCCAGGCTTTGCACGTAGCTGTCGGCCACGGCGCTGAGCAGCGTCAGCTCGACGGTGGCCTGATCGAACTCGCTGGCGTGCAGGTTCTGCTCGGCGCTGCGTCGTGTGGCAGCGTTGCCGCCCCAGAAATCCACTTCATAGCTGGCGCTGAAACTGACATCGAAAAACTTTGCCGTGGGTTCCGCCTCATAAGCATCCAGCTGGCGGTAGCCTTTGCCGCTGATCAGGCGTTGTCGATTGGCGTTGGCGCCGCCGGTGATTTCCGGTGCCTGGGAAGCGCCTGCAATGACGCTATCCGCTTGCGCCTGCCGAACCCGCGCCATGGCGGCGGCCAGGTCGTAGCTGCCGACCCGCGCTTGTTCGATCAGCCGGTTCAGTTGCGGGCTGTCGAACTGTTGCCACCAGTGTTCGCTGGTCTGACGGGCGGCGGCGGTCCACGGCGATTGCCAGGCAGCAGGCGCGTCGATGCCGCTGTTGATCGGCGAGGAGGGGCTGGCACAAGCGCCGAGCAGCAGGCACAGGGTCAGAAGGCTGAGTCTGGGTTTCATCGAAGGGTTATTCACTGGTAAGCGCCGTGACCGGATCGAGGCGAGCTGCCTTGCGGGCGGGCATGAAGCCGAAGACCACGCCGGTGACCAGCGCGCAGGCGAACGCTCCGGCCACGGCGCTGAGGGAAAACGCCACGGCCACCTTGCCGAGCAGCAGCGCCGCACCGATCAGCAGCGCGAGGCCGATGCCGGCAACACCACCGACCACTGAAAGCATCACGGCTTCGGTCAGGAACTGGCGCAGAATGTCCCGCTGACGTGCCCCGGTGGCCATGCGAATGCCGATCTCCCGGGTTCGTTCGCGAACGGTCATAAGCATGATGTTCATTACGCCGATGCCGCCCACCAACAACGAAATCGCCGCAATCGACCCGAGCATCAACGACAGGGTGTTCTGGCTGCTCGCCTCGGCCTGGATCATGGCAGCGTTGTTGGTCAATTCGAAGTCGCGCTTGCCGTTGTGCAGGCTGAGCAGCAATTGGTCGATGGCCTTTTCCGTGTCCCTGACCTTGCGCGCGTCGGCGGCGGCGATCACCACGTATTCGGGGTTTTCGTTGCCGAACAGACGCACGCTGGCGGCGGAGTAGGGCACCACCACGCGCAGGTCGCTGTCCTTGTCGCCGGAGCTGGCGCCTTTGGTCGCCAGCACGCCAATCACCCGAAACGGCACATTCTCGATGAGGATGTAGTGCCCCAGCGGATTGACCTGGCCGAACAGTTTTTCCCTGACCCGTTCGCCAATCACCGCCACAGCGGCAGCGGAGGCTTCATCGGCATCGGTGAAGAAGCTGCCAGCCGACATCGGCCAGTTGAAGATGCTCTGAAACGAAGTGTTGCTGCCGCCGACGTAGACCCGCTGATCGAGATTGCCAAAACGCACACTGGCGTAATTGCCATTGATCGGCATGACTTTATGAACCTGCGGCAGCACGGCCAGTGCCTTGACGTCGCCCAGGCTGACGATGCCTTGAGGCGCACGCGGGTTGGCGGCCGTGCCGTTCAGGTAAATGATGTTCGAGCCGAACGCGCCCATCTGCGCCATGACCTTGCGCTTGCTGCCTTCGCCCACGGCGAGCATGACCACCACGGACGCCACGCCGATGATGATGCCGAGCAAGGTCAGCGCCGTGCGAAAACGGTTGATCCACATCACCCTCCACGCGGCTTGCACCGCTTCGACCAGCTCGCCTTTCCAGGCGCCCTGATCCTGGCTGCCCTGACTCAGGCGTTGTTTCAAGTCCACCGCTTGCAGGCTGCCCGAGACCGGTCGTTCAGGCGCGGCTGTGTCTTGGGCCGTATCGCTGATGATTTCCCCGTCGCGAATTTCGATGACCCGTTTGGCTCGCGCCGCCACTTCCCGGTCGTGGGTTATCAGAATCACCACATGACCCTGCAAGGCCAATTCATCCAGCAAGGCCATGACTTCGGCACCGCTGTGGCTGTCCAGCGCGCCAGTGGGTTCGTCGGCGAGAATGATGTGCCCGCCATTCATCAAGGCGCGGGCAATCGATACCCGTTGTTGCTGTCCTCCGGACAACTGATGCGGCCGATTGGCGCTGCGGCTGGCCAGGCCCAGGCGTTCCAGCAGCGCTGCGGCGCGGGAGTGGCGTTCGCTGGCGGGCATGCCGGAATAGATCGCCGGCATCTCGACGTTTTCCTGGGCCGAGCCGGAAGCAATCAGGTGATAGCCCTGAAACACGAAGCCGAACGCTTCGCGCCGCAGCCAGGCCAGTTCGTCGCTGTTGAGCCCGGCGACGTCTTCACCGGCGAACAGATAACAGCCGCTGGTGGGCCGGTCCAGGCAGCCGAGGATGTTCATCAAGGTCGATTTGCCCGAGCCCGAGGCGCCGACGATGGCCACGAATTCGCCGGGATAAATCGCCAGGTTTACGCCGCGCAACACGTCAACCTGAGGCGTGTCGCCGCCGCCGTAGGATTTGCGCAGATTTTGCAGTTCGATCAATGGCGTGCTCATCAGCCGCCACTTCCGCTGGCCGGGCCGAGTAGCAGATAGTCGCCTTCGGCGAGGCCTTCCAGCACCTCGGTACGCAGCCGGTCGCTGATCCCGGTCCGCACCTGGCGTTGTTGAATGTCACCATTTTTCGCCACCACCTGAACCATGCGGCTCTGGCTGTCACGGCCGGGTTGCAGCGCGGCGACCGGTACGGTCAGGGTTTGCCGGGCCTGGCCATCGACAAAAAACACTTGCGCGGTCATGTCCGCCATCAGCGCCTGATCGTCATTTTCAACGTCGAGCAAAACCGTATAGAGCACCACGCGGCCGCTGCTGCCCTTGCCCGCAGCGACCGGACTGCCTCCGCCCTGGCTGAGCTGTTCAAGGGGGATCGGCGCAATCGGCAGGATTTGCCGCACCGTGCTCGGCCAGCGGCGCCCGCCACCGCTGAGGGTGGTGAAGTACGCCTGCATACCCGGTTTGACGTGGCCGATGTCGGCTTCGGAAACTTCGGCCCAGACCGTCATGGGCGACAGTCGCGCGATACGCAGAATCAACGGCGTGCGCTGCTGGGCATTGAGCGTCTGACCGACCCGAGCGTCCAGCGCGACGACGGTGCCGTTCATGGGCGCGTAAATCTTGGTGTAGCCCAGCTCGGCTTCGTCGCTGCGCAGACTGGCCTGGGCCTGGAGAATCTGCGCCTGGAACATCTGCGTGCGGGCCTTGGTGCGGCGCAGTTCGGCCTCGGCGCTCTGCACGTCTTCTTCACGAGTGGCACCGCCAGCGGCGAGGTTTTTCTGACGTTGTGAGCGTTGCCGGGCGAGGTCGTGTTCGGCGCGTTGTTCCTGCAACTGGGCCTTGAGGTTTTCGATGGCATAGCGCGCGGCGTCGAGGCGGGCTTTTTGCGTCGAAGGATCGATCTCCACCAGCAGCTGGCCCTCGGTAACCTGCGAACCGATTTCCACATGGATCTTCTGAATCTGTCCCGAAGCCTGGGCGCCGACGTCCACATAGCGACGCGGCTGCAACGTGCCCAACGCCGTGACACTGCTTTCTATGTCGCCACGCACCACCTGCACCGTGGGCAGATCAGCTCGGCCAGAAGGCAGGGCTTGCCAGGTCGCAAAGGCGATAACGGGAAGCAGGCACAGGGCAATGAGCAGCAGGCGTCGGGCAGGGCGGGGCGGTTTCATGCAAGGGATGACCGTCAAAGGCAAGGGACTGAGTGGTAAACGTGACCGGGGGGCGAGAATTTAAGGTGATTGGGATGGCAGCCCGAGAGCCGTGCAGCCTGTGTGGGACCGGCTTTAGCCGGGAAGAGGTCCGGGCATTCGCAGCAGATGTGTCGCCAGATATTTCGCCCTCCCGGCTAAAGCCGGTCCCACGGGATAAATCCCGGGTCGTACAGCGGTTTGTTAAATTTTATTTCACAGCTCTCGTTCCCTATTGCAACAGGCCACCTTGCTGGCCATCCCGATTGAGTGCGCAACACCTCCTGAGGACACTGGAATGACACAGGCTCTTGCATCTGCCGTGGTTCACGATCTGATTGGCATCGGCTTCGGCCCCTCCAACCTGGCGCTGGCGATTGCCTTGCAGGAGCGCGGCGAGGCGGCCGGAGCGCTGGATGTGTTGTTCCTCGACAAACAGGCTGATTATCGTTGGCACGGCAACACCCTGGTGACCCAGAGCGAGCTGCAGATTTCCTTTCTCAAGGATCTGGTCACGCTGCGTAATCCCACCAGCCCGTTCTCGTTCGTGAATTACCTCAAGCAACACGGCCGTCTGGTGGACTTCATCAACCTCGGCACCTTTTACCCGTGCCGTATGGAGTACAACGACTACCTGCGCTGGGTCGCCGGGCAGTTCGGCGAGCAGAGCCGTTATGGCGAGGAAGTCACCGCCATCGAGCCGGTGTTGCACAACAGCAAGGTCGAGGCGCTGCGGGTGCTGTCCCGGGATACCCAAGGCCAGAGTCACGTCCGCACCACGCGTTCAGTGGTAGTAAGCCCAGGCGGTACGCCGCGAATTCCCGAAGCGTTCGCGGGCCTGAAAAATGATGGCCGGGTGTTCCATCATTCCCAATACCTGGAGCGCATGGCCAGACAGGCGTGCGTCAACGGCAAGCCGATGCGCATCGCGATCATCGGCGGTGGGCAGAGCGCGGCCGAGGCGTTCATCGATCTCAACGACAGTTTCCCGTCGGTGCAGGTGGACATGATCCTGCGCGGCTCGGCGCTGAAGCCGGCCGATGACAGCCCGTTCGTCAATGAAGTGTTTTCTCCGGAGTTCACTGACCTGATGTTCAGCCAGGGTGGCGCGCAACGCGAACAGATGATCCGCGAATACCACAGCACCAATTATTCGGTGGTGGACATTGATCTGATCGAGCGCATCTACGGCGTGTTCTATCGCCAGAAAGTCTCCGGCATTGCCCGCCACGCCTTCCACAGCCTGACCACGGTGGAAACCGCCACGGCGACGGCGCAGGGTATCGAACTGGTGATGCGCAATCTTGCCAGCAACGAAAGCAAAACCCAGGTTTACGATGCCGTGGTCCTGGCAACCGGCTACGAGCGCCAGTTGCATCGCCACTTGCTGGCGCCATTGGCTGAGTATATGGGCGATTTCGAAGTGTCTCGTGACTACCGGATCAAAACCGATGCGCGCTGCCAGGCGTCGGTCTACATGCAGGGTTTCTGCGAGGCCAGCCACGGTTTGAGCGACACACTGCTGTCAGTGCTGCCGATCCGCGCCGACGAAATCGCGGCGTCGTTGTATGCCAATGTGGCCCAGAGCAATCGTGGCGCAGCGGTGCTGGAACGGGTGTTGGCGGTGGGCTGAATAGCCGGGGTTTCGTCAGTTACAGACCGGCAATCTGAACCCTTCCTGAACAACCGGAGCGTTGCCCGTTTTTATCGGGCAACCCTGGTTTACCCGGCCAAAACCCAAGGGTATGCTTCGCGCCACAACCCCCCCAATGGAGACCCTCGTGGGTACATGTTCGAGTGACAGTAGTCGGCAGGTTCTTGCAACCTGCACACACTTGGCACGTTAACGCGCAGCGCCTCTCCTGCCGTTATCTTGCCCAAGGCGAGAAACGGCATCCCTGGTAACCGGTCACCTGTGGCCGTCCCTTCGAAGCCTCCTCATCGATACTGAAATGATCAGCAGCTGATCGCGGCGTTGTTGCGCCTGCGTTTGCCCGCTGTACGGACGCGTCTGTCGTGCGACAGGCGAGCCGCGCTGTGCCCTGCCTTAGCGTTGGGCCGTGACGGTGGTACCTGCCTGGTTTCTCCTGTTTTGCAGTAAGGAGACAGCCTTGAAAATGTCCTTCTTGAAAGAAGTTTTCGCCCATTTTCTGCGCAGCCGTCACATCGATCGGCATTTCCGGCGGCTGACGATTTTCGAAAGCATCGCGCCCGCCAGCGTCAGCCGCGAAGTACCCGATACGTTGGCGCAAACGCTGACAAACGCGTCCCGCAGTGACCCGCAAAAACTGCTGGCCGACTTGCACAGCCACGCCGCTGGCCTGAGTGAAAGCCAGGCATCGACACGCCGCGAGCAAGTGGGGCTGAACGAGGTGGCCCATGAGCAACCTTTGCCGTGGTGGCGGCATCTTTGGCACTGCTACACCAATCCATTCAACCTGTTGCTGACCTTGTTGGCGCTGATTTCGTTTCTGACTGACGACCTGGAAGCCACGGTGGTGATTTCCACGATGGTGGTGCTGTCGAGCCTGCTGCGCTTCTGGCAGGAAGCCCGCTCCAACAAAGCGGCCGACGCCCTCAAGGCCATGGTCAGCACCACGGCCACTGTGCTGCGCAAGCTGGAGCCGGGGGAACAGGTTGAAAATCCCTCTCGTAACGGTGGCCTGTCCGAGTGCACCCGGCGCATCGAATTGCCGATCCGCTTGCTGGTACCCGGCGACCTGATTCACCTGTCTGCCGGGGACATGATTCCCGCCGATTGCCGTCTGCTGAGTGCCAAGGACTTGTTCGTCGGGCAGGCCGCCATGACCGGTGAATCCATGCCGGTGGAGAAATTCGTTTGCCAGCAGGAAGCTGAAGCCAGCACGCCACTGGACCTGCAGAACATCCTGTTCATGGGCACCAATGTGGTCTCCGGCTCGGCAACGGCGGTGATCGTGACCACCGGCAATCGCACCTATTTCGGCGCACTGGCGCAGCGGGTCACCGCCACTGACCGTACGACGACGTCGTTCCAGGCCGGGGTCAACAAGGTCAGCTGGCTGCTGATCCGCTTCATGATGGTCATGGCGCCGCTGGTGCTGTTCATCAATGGCTTCACCAAGGGTGACTGGGCCGAGGCGGTGCTCTTCGCCTTGTCGGTCGCGGTAGGGCTGACCCCGGAAATGCTGCCGATGATCGTCACCTCGACCTTGGCCAAGGGCGCGGTGGTCATGTCGCACAAGAAAGTCATCGTCAAACGCCTGGACGCCATCCAGAATTTCGGGGCAATGGATGTGCTGTGCACGGACAAGACCGGCACCCTGACCCAGGATCGTATCTTCCTGGAGCGGCATGTGGATGTGTGGGGCGAGGAGTCCGACGTGGTGCTGGACATGGCCTACCTCAACAGCTACTACCAGACGGGACTGAAAAACCTGTTGGATGTCGCGGTTCTTGAGCACGGGGAAGTGCATCGTGAACTGAATGTGGCAACGGTGTTTGCCAAGGTCGACGAGATCCCTTTTGACTTCACCCGACGCCGGATGTCAGTGGTGGTGGCGCAGTCGGACCAGTTTCATCTATTGATCTGCAAGGGGGCGGTGGAAGAGATCCTCAGCGTCTGCACTCAGGTGCGGCACGGCGACATTATCGAGCCGCTTGATGCCGGCTTGCTGGCGCGGGTTCGCGATGTCACTGCCCGGTTGAATGACGAAGGCCTGCGAGTGGTGGCGGTCGCCGCCCGTGAGTCCCAGGTGCAGAAATATAGCTATGGCGTCGCCGATGAACAGGCGCTGACCCTGATCGGCTACGTGGCGTTTCTGGACCCGCCCAAGGAAAGCACTGCACCAGCCTTGAAGGCCTTGGCCGAGCACGGGGTGACCGTGAAAGTGCTGACCGGCGACAACGAGCGGGTCACCGCCAAGATTTGCCGCGAAGTCGGTCTTGCGCAGCAGGGACTGCTGTTGGGCAGCGATGTGGAGCGCATGGACGATCAAGCGCTGGCCCAGGCCGTCGAAACCCACAACGTGTTTGCGCGCCTGACGCCAGCGCACAAGGAGCGCATCGTGCGCCTGCTCAAAAGCAATGGCCATGTGGTGGGGTTCATGGGCGATGGCATCAACGATGCGCCGGCACTGCGCACGGCGGACATCGGCATCTCGGTTGACACAGCGGTGGATATCGCCAAGGAAGCGGCCGATATCATTCTGTTGGAAAAAAGCCTGTTGGTGCTGGAGGAGGGCTTACTGGAAGGACGGCGCACCTTTGCCAACATGCTCAAGTACATCAAGATGACGGCGAGCTCCAACTTCGGCAATGTATTCTCGGTGCTGGTGGCGAGCGCATTCATTCCCTTTCTGCCGATGCTGCCGATGCATCTGCTGGTGCAGAACCTGCTCTACGACGTTTCGCAGATCGCCATCCCGTTCGATAACGTTGATGAAGAACTGCTCAAGAAGCCGCAGCGCTGGCAGCCGGGCGAGATCGGGCGCTTCATGCTGTTTTTCGGACCGATCAGCTCGGTGTTCGACATCATCACCTTCCTGATGATGTGGTTCGTGTTCCGTGCCGACACGGCGGCACATCAAACCCTGTTTCAGTCCGGCTGGTTTGTGGTGGGTTTGCTGACCCAGACATTGGTGATCCACATGATCCGCACACCGAAAATTCCCTTCATCCAGAGCCGTGCCGCGACGCCGCTGGTGATCATGACCGGGATCATCATGGCGGTCGGGATTTTCCTGCCGATGGGGCCTTTGGCGGGCTACTTCAAATTGCAGGCCTTGCCGCTGATGTACTTCGTGTATCTGCCGCTGATCCTCCTGACTTACATGGCGCTGACCCAAGCGGTTAAAGGCTTCTACAGCCGGCGTTTCGGCTGGCAGTAAAGCGCATCGAGCGATGTTTCCTGCAACATCGCTCGACCCTTTCAGATCAATCCCACTGTGGCGCCAGGCTTTCCTTGAGGCTCGGGATCAGCTTGTCGGCGGCAAAATTATCGGTCCAGATCTTGGTGGTGATGAACAAGTCTTCGCGTGGCACGCTGCTGGCGGCGATGGCCTGGCCGACTTCGGCTTCGTTGCCGTAGATCTGCGCGGTATCGATGACGCGGTAGCCGACTTCAAGACCATTGGTGACCGAATCGATGACGATCTGATCCTTGAGACGAAAGGTGCCAAGGCCAAATGCTGGAACTGTCATTGCGGTACTCCGTGAGATATAAGACGTGAGCGCAGTATCCCGGCCTGGTCCTTGGGAAAAACAGTCGAACCGGAAAGGGATAATTGCCTGGCAAACACGAATGAGCGTGTCTGTTTGGTCAGTGTCGAGTCGATATCGTTCCTGTTCCTTCGGGAATCGGCCTCACCTGTTCATGTCCAGAATCATGCAAGTGGTGCTGCCGATGGCGTAGAGCCGGTCATCGACATCGTACAAACGTCCTTCGGCCAGGGCGGTGGAGCGGCCGATATGCAGCACTTTGCCTTCCGCGCGAACCGGGCCGGTGCCATGACTCAGGGCGCGGACATAACTGATGCGCAGGTCCAGGGTGGTGTAGCCCTGGCCTTTCTTGAGTCGGGTATGAATCGCGCAGCCCATGCATGAGTCCAGCAACGTCGCGGCATAACCGCCATGCACGCTGCCCAGCGGGTTGTAATGCCGGGCATCGGGAGTGCCCTGGAAGATGAACTCGCCCGGCGACCAGCGCAGGGGAATGAAATCCATCAGTTCCCCAATGGGCGGGCAGGGCAGTTCGCCGCGCTTGATGCGTTCGAGAAAGTCCGTGGGCTCCATGAGGGCCACTTCCGCCAGACTCGTGGTGCCCGCCGGGCCGAGGCTGGCGCGGATGGCTTGTTCTTCTTCCAGCCAGAGGGCGGTTTTTTCGTCACGGGAGAGGATTTGCATGGCAATGACTCCGGATTGATCACTCAAGAACCCTAAAAAAAAAAAAATTACGACCATAATCCTACTGATTGATTATGGCTGCAATATAAAGATTCCCAGTGCTGCTGCAAAAGCGTAGATCAGCCCTGCGCCGGAGTTTTTTCTGAATACTGTCTAGTCCTGAAAGGTTTACGCCTGGTTCAGTCTCAAATGCTTTATCGAGGACAAGTCCTCTCCCACAGTACGCGTTGCTTTGGTGGGAGAGGACTTGTCCTCGAAGGGATGGGCCGCTTGTACGCAGCCCGGGTTATTGAGCCGGTTTTGTGCAGTCCGCCGTGTCGCGCTTTACGAAATGCTTGTGCATGTCCAGCGTCAGCGATTCGATGCGCTCAGTCAGGGACTTGGTCAGCTCGGTCAAGCGAGTGTTCTGCTCCAGCAGTGTCAACATCTGCGCAGCGTTTTGCGCAGCCATCGCCAGCCGCTGCTCGTTGGCGACAGCCAGGTCTTCGCGATGCTGGGCATCGGCGTCGGCGTTGGCTTTATCCCGCGCGGCCTGACGCGTCTGGGCAAGCAGAATCAGCGGCGCGGCATAGGCCGATTGCAGGCTGAACGCCAGGTTGAGCAGGATGAACGGGTAGATATCGAAATGGGTCAGGCCGGTCGCATTGCAGGCAACCCAAAGCACGACGATGACGGTTTGCGCACCAAGGAATGTCGGCGTGCCGAAAAACCGGGCGAACGCTTCCGCCTTGAGGGCGAACGAATCGTTGCCAAAGGTGCTGGTCAAGTGCGCGTGACGTTTGTGAAAGCGCAGATGATCGACGGTTTTTACAGCGGGCTCGATTGAAGCGGGCACTGGCGCTGCGGTATTCATGGCGGATTCCTGATAACCAATACGTGCGGCCACTATAGGCGTTTGTGCAGGTCTGGTGCTTCAGGAGGGCTGAATGAGTGCTGAACGTTTTTGAACTGACGGGGATCCCACACTGTTGAGTGTTTAATCCACCGGTTCAGGATGCAGCGGTTTGGACAGGTGCATGATGCTCGCGTAGTCATAGACGTACTGGCGTCCTGCATGGCTGGTCTGACGCAATTGGTCGATCAGCAGTCGCTCTTTCTTGTTCAGGTATCTCAGCCCAGGATGGTCACTTGACTTGAGGTGATCACGTTCATGGGCGTCAGGGAAAGTAATGACGTTTGTCATGAAATATCTCCTACTTACTAAGTCCTTGCTTCCGGCTATTCAGTCCCGGTCACGGGTTTTTGTGGCGACGACCCACCATACCCAGAAAAAGCTGGAGCGATCAACCCTGTAAATGAATAGCTGATCACACTATCTGCGTGACTTCGAACGATTGCTGGCTGCCATTGACGGTGATTTGCAGCTCATCTCCTTCGAACTTGCCTTGTAGACTTTGGCCCAGAGGCGCTCGGGCCGTGATCACTGTGATGATCGCGTTTTCGAGATGAATCTTCAGACCGGCGGCATCCGGGCCGAGGAAAAGGTGCTGTTCGGCACCGGTCTCGGTTTGCAGCGTTACCAGATCACCCGTCTGGATACCGCGTTGCTCATCGAAGGGCGTCAGGTTCAATTTCTGATAAAGCAGCAGCGACTGGCGGATTTCCTCCACACGCCGGGCCTGGCCTGCCGCCAGATAAGACGCTTCAAGACCGAGGGTGTCGTATTTGTTCTCGGCGATGTTCTCTTCGTGGGTCGCGGTTTCGTAGGCGGTCTGCGCGGCCCGCTGGGCAACACCCAGATCGACCTTGAGTTTGTCGATGATCGCTTGCAGGACGGTTTGCTTGTTCATGGTCTATCCGCAGAACTGGATCACATTGGCGCGGCTCTTGTCGCTCGGCGCCGTTCGGTCTTGTTGCAGCCAGAAATTGCATTTCGGCGCACTGAAGCTTTTTTGCTGCTGTTCCTGGGTTTGTTCCATGGCCTGCCGCGCTTCGCTCTCGCGCAGATTCTGTTCGTACTTCTCGAACATGGTCTTGTCCGACTCGGCCGGAGCCGCCGCTGGCGTGCTCAATCGGGTGACTGCGTTGCTCACCGCCTGAGTCTGCGCCTCAGGCATCGCCCGAAAAACCAGCACGCCGGTCAACACCACCGCAGCGATGCCGAGCCAGATGCCCAAGGCAATACAGGCAATCAGCTTCAACGGGTGGACAGAGACGTTCAGCTCGCGACGACTTGAAAGGGGCATGACGTGTTCTCGGCGTTGACGGCAGGTGATGGCGATTGTGCCATGACCTAAGGCTGGTGAATGCGGGTTGTTCTGACGGACAATCAGCGTTTTTGATTATTGGGCCGCAGGGAGCCGGGAATGAAAGCCTCTTGGGACATTTTTTGCAGCGTCGTCGATAACTACGGCGACATCGGCGTGACCTGGCGCCTGGCCCGGCAATTGGTGGCCGAGCACGACGTGGCGGTGCGTTTGTGGGTCGATGATCTGCAGGCTTTCGTGCGGCTGTGTCCAGCGGCTGATGCCCACGCGGCGCAACAGTGGCAGGAGGGCGTCAGCGTTCACCACTGGCCGAAAGAGTGGCAACCCGTGGAAGTCGCTGACGTGATCATCGAGGCATTCGCCTGCCGATTGCCGCCTGCTTACACCGAAGCCATCCTGCAATGCTCGCCGAGGCCCGTGTGGGTGAATCTGGAATACCTGAGCGCCGAGGACTGGGTTACCGGTTGCCATGGTTTGCCGTCGGTGCAGTCCAACGGCTTGCGCAAATTCTTCTTCTTTCCGGGATTTCGTCCGACGACCGGTGGCCTGCTACGGGAAAACGGCCTGATCGAAGCGCGTCAGGCGTTTCAGCAGAACAAGGCTGCCCAAAGGACTTTCCTCAAACAGCTGGCGGTTGTGCCTGAAGAGGGTGCCCGGCTTGTTTCGGTTTTCGCTTATGAGAATCCGGGCCTGGACGGCTGGCTGGATGCGTTGTCGACGGACAGCCGAGCCACTCATCTGTTGGTTCCGGAAGGCCGAATCCTGGGTGATCTGCAACGCTGGCTGGGCGTCGACCGTTTGCCGGCCGGGGCGCTGGAAAAACGTGGCGCCCTGACCGTGCAGGTGTTGCCGTTCGTCAGGCAGGAGGAATACGACCGGCTGTTATGGTGCTGTGATTTCAACGTCGTGCGCGGCGAAGACTCCTTCGTGCGGGCGCAATGGGCGGGGCGACCGCTGCTTTGGCACATCTATGAACAGGACGATGATGCGCATTGGGCCAAGCTCGATGCCTTCCTTGAGCTATACCTTGCGGGGCTCTCGCAGCCTGCCGCTCAGGCCCTGACCGATTTCTGGCGGGCCTGGAATGCCGGGCGCGAGGGCAGTGCAAGCTGGCTGGCGCTGATGGAACACTGGCCGGAAATTGAAAACCACGCCGGGCGCTGGTGTCTGGAACAGGCCTCGCACGCTGATCTTGCTGCGGCGCTGGTACTGTTTTGTGGAGTTTCGTATGATACGCGGCCTTGAGATTAGGCTCTGTACGAAAAAGACCTTTTCGCCACACGGGAAAGCGGTTTCTCGTACAGAGCCTCGGCAACTTCCATCCAAATTCGGATATACGCAATGAAAACTGGTAAAGAACTCAAACCCGGTACCGTGATTCGTCTCGAAAACGATCCTTGGCTGGTTCAGAAAGCTGAATTCACCAAGTCCGGTCGTAACAGCGCGATCATGAAGACCAAGCTGAAGAACCTGCTGACCGGTTACAAGACCGAGATCGTTTACAGCGCTGACGACAAGCTCGATGACGTGATCCTGGATCGCAAAGAAGCGACCCTGTCCTTCATCAGCGGCGACACCTACACGTTCATGGACACCACTGACTACACCATGTACGAGCTGAACGCTGAAGACATCGAAGCCGTTCTGCCATTCGTTGAAGAAGGCATGACCGACGTTTGCGAAGCGATCTTCTTTGAAGAGCGTCTGGTTTCCGTAGAGCTGCCGACCACCATCGTTCGTGTAGTTGACTACACCGAAGGTTCGGCTCGTGGCGACACTTCCGGCAAGGTGATGAAGCCTGCGAAGCTGAGCAACGGTACTGAACTGCAAGTTGCTGACTTCATCGAAATCGGTGACAAGATCGAAATCGACACCCGTGACGGCGGTTCCTACAAAGGCCGTGCCAAATAAGCACAGCTTTTACCGCTGTAACAAAAAAGCCCGCAGCGATGCGGGCTTTTTTGTGGGCGGCGTTTACACCGTTACATGCAGACGCACATCAACGTTGCCGCGAGTAGCGTTGGAGTACGGGCACACCAGGTGAGCGGCTTCGACCAGTTGTTCTGCGTCGGCTTGTTCCAGGCCCGGCAGGTTGATGTTCAGGTCGATGTCCAGACCGAAACCACCAGGGATCTGGCCGATGCCTACATGGGCAGTGATCGAGGCGTCTGCCGGAATGCTGCGTTTGCTTTGACCGGCGACGAATTTCAGGGCGCCGATGAAGCAGGCCGAGTAACCGGCAGCGAACAATTGCTCAGGGTTGGTCGCCGCACCGCCTGCGCCGCCGAGTTCTTTTGGCGTGGCGAGTTTGACGTCGAGAATGTTGTCGCTGGAAACAGCACGACCGTCACGGCCGCCGGTTGCAGTTGCGATTGCTGTGTAGAGAGTGTCCATGGCGTTGCCTCGCGAAAAAGAAAACTGATAGTAGGGACTGGTTTTGGAAAAACTTGCCTGTTTGCGCTAAATGTTTGTGCGCTAACTGAGTACGAATTAAATGTAGCGCACGAATAGTTTGCGCGCAAGCTAATATTTTGAGGGGACGGATTTCAGTTGTGCCCGTTGGAGGGAGGCTTGCCCGCGAAGGCATTATTTCAGGCGAAAAATGTGCCACGTGAAAGCCCGATTCACGGGCAAGCCTCCAACGGAAGGGGTCTAATCAAACATGCTCACGCAAATTCCCGCGCAGCTCGAGCAGGTCGTTTTGAATTTTCTGCATTTTCTGTAGATCCAGACCGCTGGCGGAAAGGATGCAGCCCGGTACGTCCATGGCTCGCTTCTGCAATGCGCGACCTTGTTCGGTCAGGCGCAGCAGCACCACGCGTTCATCTTCCTTGCTGCGCGTGCGGGTGATGAAGCCTTCGCCTTCAAGGCGTTTGAGCAGCGGCGTCAGGGAGCCGGGATCGGTCAGCAGACGGGTGCTGACGTCGCCAACGGTCAAGCCGTCCTGTTCCCATAGCACCATCATCGCCAGGTATTGCGGATAAGTAAGTCCCAGCGCCTGGAGCAGCGGTTTGTAAACCTTGGTCATCAACAACGAGGTCGAGTAGAGGGCGAAACACAGCTGATTATCGAGCAGCAAGGCTTCGCATCGCTCAGCGACGTCGGGTGTAGAGATATCGTCTGCGTTCATGGGCAGTCCTCCTGTACGAATGTGTCATTGCCAAACAATTTAGTGTCCTGATCTTTAATGCGCCAGATAAATTCTGGTCTCGGTCCGCGCTATTCATTTGCCACTCCCGCGAGAATGCGTAGCATGCTTGCCAATAATTCGGGGGAAGCGGTGTGATCGACGTTGTGATGTTTGTGTTGTTGGGCGCCGCCATGGGCACATTGGGTGGGTTGTTCGGAATTGGTGGGGGCCTGGTTGCGATCCCGGCGCTGGGCGTGCTGTTCGGTCTGGATCAACAGCTGGCGCAGGGCACCGCGCTGTTGATGGTGTTGCCGAACGTGTTACTGGCGTTGTGGCGGTACAACCAGCGCAATCGGATTTCGCTGCGCAATGCCATGATGCTGATCATTCCCAGCTTCTGCTTCGCCTGGCTGACTTCACTGTGGGCGGTCCGGCTGGACCCGCAAATCATGCGCATCAGTTTCGTGGTCTTTCTCATCATCCTGACGGTGTTCAACCTGGTGCAGATGTATTGGCGTAAAGGAGATGCCAGCACCGAGCTGCGGCACACCAATCGCTTGTGGTTGCTGGGTGTCGGTTCGGGCATCACCGGCGGTTTGTTCGGGGTCGGTGGCGGGGTCATCGCCACGCCGATCCTGACCGGATTCTTCGGCGCAACTCAGGTTGTCGCCCAAGGTCTGGCGCTGGCCCTGGCGACCCCAAGTACCGCAATCACCCTGTTTACCTATGCACTGCATGACCACGTCAACTGGTCCATGGGTATTCCCCTGGCAATCGGCGGGCTGGCGAGTATCAGTTGGGGAGTGAAACTGGCTCACTCGCTGCCCGAGCGTCTGCTGCGTACGCTGTTCTGTGGCTTTCTGGTGATCTGCGCCGTAGTGCTTGCCTTTAAAGTTTGAAGCCTTCGGCGATGTGTTCGGCCAGGCATTCAGTGATCGGTGAAACACTGTGCGGGTTGCGCAGCAGAACGATGCTGGCCAGCGGCAACTGCGGCAAACCCTGAGCTTCGCCAATAATGCGCAGATCCGGCGTGAGCAGGCTTTCCAGCTGCGCGGTAATCGCCAGCCCCGCTGTCACTACTGCGCTGATTGCCGCGAGGCTGGCGCTGGTATAGGCGATGCGGTAATCGCGTTGCATGGTATCCAGCGCATTGCAGGCCCAGGTTCGACAGAAACAGTCGGTGTTGAACATCGCCAGCGGCAATGGCGTGTGCTCATGGGGCGAGAAGCCCTGCGCCTCCATCCACACAAAGCGTTCCTGACGCAGAATCTGCCCGATCTCGGTTCCCGGCTCGCGCGTGACGATGCTCAAATCCAGGTCCTGACGCTGCAACAGCTGTTTCGACGGCTCACAGTGCACTTCAATCTGTACCAGCGGATAGGCCTGGGCGAAGCGCGACAGAATGCCGGGCAGAAAACGCATGGCGTAATCATCGGGCGTACCGATTTTCACCATGCCCACCATATGCGGCTCGCGCAGGGTGTTGAACACTTCGCCATGCAGCTTGAGGATTTTGCGCGCATAACCCAGCAGCACCTGGCCTTCCATCGTCAGGCTGACGTTGCGACCCTGCTTCTGAAACAGCGGGCGCTGAATCAAGTCTTCCTCAAGCCGCTTCATTTGCATGCTGACCGCCGACTGCGTGCGGTTGACCGCTTCGCCCGCCCGGGTAAATCCGCCCTCGTCGGCGATGGCGACAAAGGTGCGCAGCAGTTCGGTATCGATACTCGGGAAGCTGGCCAATACATCAATCTCCCAGATGCAGTGCATAAGAAACATTCGTTGGATTGATCTTAGCTCCAGAGCGAGACTTTAGTCATCCCACTGGAGGGCAAAATGATGAAAGGTCAAAAAGGTTATGTACTGGTACTGAAAACGCTTTCGCATGATTCCTGGATCGAGCGGTTGCTCAAGTCTGTGAAAGGCCATGTTTCGCGTTGGTACGAGCTGCATCAGCAGCGTCGGCAACTGGCCGAGTTGAGCGATGAGGCATTGAAGGATCTCGGTCTGAGTCGCGCGGATGTCTATCAAGAGACCGAGCAGCACTTCTGGATTGATCCGATGAAGCGCTGACAAGAGCCGGTGCTATCAGGTAGCGTTGAGGTTCACAGGGAGCCTCACATGCCGTTAGAACTGTCGCTCAAACAAGCACGTCTGTGAGGCAGTGAGAGATATGGCACTAAAGGAAACTGGCGGGAAGAAACAGGAAGAAAACGGGCGAGGCAGGAACAACGGGGCTTTAGCATCATTGGCGAGGTAGAACAGTGCCAAAAGAGATGCAAGCCGAAAAAATGGCCCAAGAATGAAAAAGCCCGCAAATTGTGGGCTTTTTGGCACTGGTCGTCAGATCATCCAACCGCCGGACCAAACCACACGGCCCATGACTTCCAGGCGGTCGAGCTGCTCGACAGGCACATTGATTGGCGGATAGGCCGTATTCGCACTGATCACCGACACGCCACCGTCTATCAGGCGCTGCAACCGCTTTGCGTAAAGCAAGTCGTCCAGCCGTATGACGTAGAACGCCTCGCCCTGAATGGCGTTACGCGACAGATCGACCATCACGGTATCGCCGTCCTTCAACATGGGCTCGTTTGAGTCTCCATCTACACGCACGGCTGCAAGCTGTGAGGCCACCAGCCCCTTTTTATGCAGGCTGTACTTAGTGAAGGCAAGCATGGTGAGGATTCGCGCGCCCTCGCTCCATGCCCCATGGCCTTGGCTGATGCGTGCGTCATACAGCGGCACATAAGCGTAGACATCATCACTGCCCCCTGCGGAGCCCTGCTGCATCTCGCCTTTGCCTGCGGCTATCCAGTCCAGCGATACCCCTTTCGCCGACGCAAGTGCGGCAAGCGAATCGAATGCGGGCATTCCTTCCCCGGCAATCCACCTGTGCAGTGTCGACAACCCGACTCCGGCCGCGAGGGCCGCTGCCTTTTTGGTATCGAAAAGTCCTACAACCTCCGATATCCGGGTTTCTATTCCCGAATGCGGAAAAGAAACTGCATTTTCTTCCGAATGCGGTTGTTTCTTTTCATCGTAAGAGCCTGATTTCAATTGTATTTTTCCGATTATTGGATGAAACAGTCCGAAAACGGGAATAAAAACCTCCGTATCTGGTTTACCGCATCCCGCATACGGGATATATTGTCCTGAACCGGCTGTTAGAGAGCCGAAAAAAACCACCCTTGACGATGGTTCTTAAATGGAAAGCTTCGATATACCTCTCGACATGGAACGCCGCTGGGAGTGGATCAAATTCCAACTCCGAGTACGCGGAACCAATTTGGCCGAGCTTGCGCGGGAACATAAGTTGAATGAGCGAGCCATCCGCAATGCCAAGCTGCGTCCATACCCACGGGTAGAGCGTGCCATCGCTTTGGCATTAGGGCTTAAACCCATTCAACTCTGGCCGGAGCGCTGGAACGTAGATGGCACTCCGATTCGCCAACGCCCGAACAGAGCTGAAGCCAATTCGGTATATCGAAAGCATACCGGAGATAGTCCGGTAGGTCACAGTAAAACCCAGCAGGAAGATTCCGATGCGTAGCTGGTATACGGCTCAGGAACTGGTCGGAATGCCGGGGTTGCCGGGCACTGTGCCGGGCGTGCGTAAGGTTGCCATTCGTCTGGAATGGGAGAGCCAACGGCGCTTGGGGACCAAGGCGATTGAGTACGCATTCGCATGTCTGCCACCAGAAACACAAACCGCGATCATCGCTCAGTCAGTTACGGAGGAGCCCTCGCTGTCAATGATTGCTCCGGCAACATCGTTAGCGGCTAAAACTGATGTCACGGGCAGCGACCATCAAGCGCGAATGAACGACGCTCAGCGCGAGGTAATGCTGGCGAGACTCTGTTTTATTCGTGAGATTGACCGCATGTGCTCGGCGGTATCTCAGGCAAAGGCAATTTCCATCCTGGTTAGCCAGGCACGTAATGGCGCTCTGAGTCCATATCTGACAGAGCGGGTAGAGCTGGCAAATCATAAGAAGGGAGGGGATCGCTCGTTGTCGGAACGGAGCCTTAAACGGTGGATTTCTGCTTATAGAAAGAGTGGCGAAAAAGGCATAGCGCCTCTGCGCCAGCGTCCGAATCTGAACATACCGGTATGGGCAAAGGATTTTTTGCGGTGCTACCAGCGCCCCACGAAGCCAAGTGTGGTGGCGAGTTATTCGGAGTTCGCGCGGACATATCACGGGGATCTACCCAGTTTATATGTGGTTCACCGTTTTCTGAAAAAGCTATCGCCGGAAGCCTTGAACGTAGGTCGCATGAGCCCGCAAGAACTCAAGTCATTGCAGCCATTCAGACGGCGGTCAACAAAAAGGATGTTCCCTGGTGACGTATATACGGCTGACGGCCACAAGTTTGACGCAGAGGTAATCAACCCGATTACCGGCAAGCCGTATCGGCCTGAGATAACCACGGTGCTGGATGTCGCCACCCGGAGAGTAGTAGGTATCTCTGTTGGTGAAGCTGAGTCAGCTATCGGGGTTTTGGATGCTCTTCGCGATGCAGTGCGCAAGTGCATGTTTGCTGTTTTCTATGTAGATAACGGTTCCGGCTTTGATAACGATACGGTGCGGGAAGTCGTAGATCGCTTGGGCGGGACTATGCAGCACTCAATTCCCTATAACAGTCAGGCGCGTGGTTTGTCTGAGCGGGGCCATAAAACGATTTGGGTACGTGCTGCAAAAAAATTGACGAGTTATATCGGTGCCGACATGGATAAACAGGCGGGCACCCGCGTGCATCGGTTGGGGCGAAAGCAGTTAAAAGAGGTTGGAGCTACAAGATTGATGCCGACTTTTGGTGAGTTTATCGCCGGAGTTGAAGCCGAAATAGAAAACTACAACAGCGCTCCCCATCGTGGACTTGAAAAGATTCGCGACCCTTACACGGGACTGATGAGGCACCCGAGTCCAGATGAGGCATGGGAAGCCGCCATTATTGAAGGCTGGGAGGCGTTAGCCGCGACGCCGGAATTGGTTGAGTCACTGATGAGACCTCAACTCATTCGAAAAACGCACAGAGGCGAAATTGCTTGGCTCAACCAGGTGTATTTCCTTGATGACTTAAGGCACTTGCATGGACAAGAAATACGTATTGGCTACGACGTTAGAGATGCTGGGCGCCTTTGGGCATACACGTTAGACGGAGAATTGATCGGTGAAGCGCTGCTGGATGGTAATTCATCCGACTACATGCCAATGAGCATGCTGGAGCGCAGCAGGGCAAAGCGCGAGCAAGGACAGATTAAGCGCGGAATGGACAAGCTGGAAACGTTAACCGGCCATAGCGTGACGATGATTGCTCGCGGTAATGGGCCATCAGCCACGCCCTCAGCTGAATTGATGCAGGAAGCGCAAGAAGTAGTCCAGGAACTGGGACTGGTAGAGCCGGAATTCGAAATCCCTGACAGCGATGTAGCCCGCTACAGACTGTGGGTGAAGCTGGATAAACGGGTTAGAGCCGATGACGAATTGACTACGGCTGAAGCCAGATGGTGGGAAGCATACCCCCGCCATGCTGACTTCGCCGTGATGCAACAAGTGTTTCAGCATACGGGCTGACACCCGTGTTTCAAGCAGTAAGCGGGCTGGAATCCCGCCTCATACGGAGATGTAGCACAATGAGTGTAACTAAGATTGTTCCTTTGACAAATGTTGCGTTGCTGGCAGGCGCAATTAAACGTGCCCAAGCGCGTCCGATAGGACTCCCTGGTGTCGTTGCGATGTATGGCCCGAGCGGTTACGGAAAGAGCGCCGCCGCAGCTTTTGCCGCGAATAGCTACCGTGCCTATTACCTGGAATGCCGTGACGCCTGGAGTAAGAAAGCTTTCCTTCAAGCTATTTTGCGTGAGATGTCCGTGTACCCCGCCAGAACCATGTCGGAAATGGTCGATCAGGTTGCGGTGCAGCTTTCAACTTCAATGCGGCCATTGATCATTGATGATGTTCAGTACCTGCTCGACAAGGCCGTAGCAAACGTCTTGACGGATATCTACAACGCAAGCCAAGGCACTATTATTTTGATTGGTGAGGAGCGCGTCCCTTCATCGCTCGCTCGACTTGAACGACTTCATAATCGAGTTCTGGAGTGGGTCCCAGCACAACCAGCATCGTTGGAAGACTTGCAACAGCTGGCGAAATCTACATACCCGGACATGTCTTTTTCTGATGATATTTTGGATGCAATGAACACTGCTGTTCGCGGCTGTATTCGCCGGGCCGCAGTAAATCTTCATAAAGTCCAATCGGAAATGTCCGCCAAAATGAAAACGTCGGTATCACTTGCCGACTGGAAGCGTGGCTTTGACAGCGGAGATGCGCCGGTACGGAGGGTCAACTGATGGGTAAGCCAACAGAACTTCGCCTAATCGGCGGAAAAGAACCTCGGCAGTTTATGTGGGAAGTCGTTCGTAATAATCGTGATGGCTTTACTGCACGTCAGGTAACAGAGCGTTCGGGACAGTCAGATGACAGCGTTCGCCAGTACATCAACGCATTGTCTAAAGGGCAATACATTGAACTGGTCGATAAAGCTGAGTTGGTCGCGGATAATCGATGGCGACTGATCCGTGATGAAGGCGCCCATTTCCCAAAGGTCAATGCCAAGGGCGAGCTTTCGAAGGACGGTTTGGTGCTTGAAAGCCTATGGCGAACCATCCGCATCATGGGAGAAGTAACAGCAGCACAAGCCGCTGAGATGGCGAGCACTGAGGATATGAAGGTATCCCAAGCTTATGTGTTGAATTACTTCGTCCATCTTGTACGGGCGGGCTATTTGATCGGCAGTGATTACGAAGTCGCAAGGGCCAGGACCTATAGGCTGGCGTCAAGCCGTGGCGTTGGTCCACGCCATCCGATTGTTCGTCGGACTGAATCTATCGAAGTGTATGACCCCAATCTGGACAAGGTGGTTTTTGCACGAGCCACTAAAGGTGGCGTAACAGTCGAATCAACTCCTGAAAACGATTTACAGCAACAAAACCTGCGCATGAAAAAGTTGTTGTCAGAGTTTATGAGTAAAGGTGCTAGCGCTCCATCTATTGATCTGCTCCAGCGGACTCAGTTGGAGTTGGCCTAATGAACCATGTAGATATTTCCCGTTGGGGTGAGCAGCCGCCGTTGTTTGTAAGGCTTCTTGCCGCCGAAGTAAGCGTTACCAACCGTACTCAGGCTGCCCTCCGTATTGGTATCAGTCGCACGGCGGTAAGCCTGTTGCTGACTAACAACTACAGGAGCCCAACGACCAAGGGCGTTGAGCGGCGAGTAATGGAAGCGCTGGGCCGTATTGAGTGCGTGGCAATTGGTGAAGTGCTGACCAACGAGCAGTGCCAAAACTACCGCCAGAAGCAGGCGCCGACGCACAACCCGCAAGCGATGCAGCACTGGAAAGCATGCCAGCACTGCCCCTTCAACCCGAATTGTTCAGGTGCCGGTAATGCAACAGTCCACTGATGTTGTGCGCGATGTGGCTCCAGCGATTCAAATTTTGATTGCCGGACGGGGAATGATTCGGGTCTACGACGGCGGGCAATGGGTGGGCATGGCCTCAACTTATCGTCTGGCTCAGCAAGTTGCGGACCAGCGGGAACAACTCAAGCAACGCGGGAGCCTGCACTGATGCGTACTCGATGCCCCAACTGCGGCACGACGTTAAGTCTGGACGCATTGATTGCTCACGATGGCGCCAGGGAGGCGCTAGGCGTGGCCTTCAAGCTTTCGGGTCCACTCGGCAACGCCGTTGTTCGCTACATCGGTCTGTTCCGCCCGGAGACGCGCGAGCTGACGATGGATCGCGTCGGCAAGCTGCTGGGTGAGCTGCTGCCGGACTTGCAAGCCAAGCGTATTGAACGGAACGGAATGGTATTTAACGCGCCGCCCGAATGTTGGGTATGGGCGATAGAACAAGCCATCGCTGCGCGGGATACAGGGCGTCTTGTAACGCCGCTGAAAGGACATGGCTGGCTCTACCAGGTCATCACCGGATGGCAGGGAGAGTCAGGGACATCATTGGTTGCATCTGAGCCCGGCCCCCAAAAGCAATTGGTACAAGGGCGCCCCAGCCAGACCACCGCAGCACTCGCCGCGCTGCAAGGCCGTTTGCATGGTGGATGACTGGTTTGAACGGGAGCTGGTGTCCGGCCTGTCGGGACTTGTGGCACTGAGGCTGGATGGGGCACCGGCCGCTGACGCAATCACCCTCACGCTGGATATTTGGTTGGTGGCGCTCATGAAGAGCCAGCGATGGGAAGAGCACCGGGACGCCGCGCGCATCCGATCAGCATTTGAAACGTTATTCGCAAGCTGTGAGCGCTGGCCTGCACCGGCAAGGCTTATCCGTGAGCTACCTGCTCGGATAGAAGACACGGCGTCACCAAAGCCAACACTGACAGAAGAACAACGCGCCAACGGCCGTCAGAAGATCAGCGAGATCCTGAGCGGCCTGAAACACCGCACTGCCAAACCTCAAACAGATATGGAGCAAGAACAACCATGAGTATCCCGGAAGGTTTTCGCCAAGACGCCAAAGGGCATTTGGTGCCGGTCGATTTGATCAAGCCAATTGATCTGGCCCGTGATGAGCTGGTGATGGAGCTGGTCGAGAAGGCTAAGCAAGTGTCCAAGGTATTGGGCGAGTTCAAGACTGCCGCGTTCGGCGACATCAAGGCGTTCGTCGAGATGTCTGCCGAGCAATACGGGGCAACCATCGGCGGCAAAAAGGGCAACGTATCCCTGCTGACCTTCGATGGCCGCTACAAGATCATTCATGCCGTCCAAGACTCCATCAAGTTCGATGAACGGCTTCAGGCCGCCCGCGTGCTGATCGACGAATGTGCGGCTGAGTGGGTGCAGGGTGCGCGTAGCGAAGTGCGTGTCCTGGTTAATGAGGCGTTCCGTACCGATAAGGCCGGTGAAATCAGCACGGGTCGCGTGCTGGGTCTGCGCAGGCTGGAGATTCAGGACGAACGATGGCAACGGGCGATGCAAGCCATCAGCGAAGCCGTTCAGGTCGTCGGCTCCAAGAGCTATGTCCGGGTCTATGAGCGCATTGGTGATTCCGACCAGTACGCCCCTATCCCCTTGGATATCGCGAGCATTTTCGTATCGGACACAGCGCAAGCGACTTTGCACTGACCTGAAACGATCCTTAAAAAACCAGCCGACACAAACCAATCAAGAGAACACTACAAATGGCAAAGTTTCAGATCACCGTCGAAGACAATGGCGATGGCGTCTCTATCTCCGTAGACAACCATCAAACCAATAGCACTAAAGCAGGCTTCGTAGCAGCGGCCATGATTCAGTCAGTGCGACTGATCGCCCGTATCCCGTTTGAAGGGGCAGCCAACCACTTTGGCTGCACCTGCGAAATCTGCCAGGCAATGCGCGAAAAGATCGCCCTCAACCCGACTATCCATTAAGCGAAACCACCCTGGGCAACTGGGGTGGTCTGTCAGGCGTGGTTGCCTGGCACTGAAGAGCAGCCCTAATCCCCGAGATTTGACGAAATGGACTACAGCAAAGCCGTAGACAAAATCAAGAAACTGCTCCGCCTTGCGGCAAGTGACAACCCGCATGAGGCTGCCGCAGCCATGCGGCAAGCTCGATCCCTAATGGAGAAATTCCGCATCGAGGCCGTAGATGTTGCTCTGTCTGACATTCAGGAATCGGCGTCCCGCAGCGGCTCGAAAGTTAATCCGGTCAGTTGGGAGGCCAATTTGGCTGGCTGCGTCAAACGTGCGTACTCCTGTGAATTTCTGTTCATGGCGGGCATTGGTGAATGGCGTTTCATTGGCGAGTTTGCCGAGGTAGCCAGTTACACGATGACCGTTCTGCTTCGCCAATTACGTAAGGCGCGCCAGGGCTTCATCAGTGAAAAGCTCAGTCGTTGCAAGGCTTCGACCAAGACCAAGCGTGCAGATGTGTTTTGCGATGCCTGGGTGTACCAGGTACGTAAAGAGGTAATGGCATTTGCAGGTAGCGCCGTTCCATCTCCAGCGGCTGCGGCGTACATGCTTAGGCATCACCCGGACACTACGCAGTCAAAACCGCTGCATCGCAACTCAGGCAAACAGCTCAGCAATCGCACTGTGACGGATGCTATGCACGGCATCCTTGCTGCAAGCGATGTTCGCTTGAATCACGGTGTCGGTGGTCGAGATCAGGCACTTCTGAACTGAGCGAAACCGCTCCGCGTTGCCGGGGCGGTCTATCCGGGGTGGCATTCGGGTACTGATGAGCAGCCAACGAACGGAGGTAAGGAGATGATGAATCGACGCAACATACAGCTTTCAAAGATCCACATTGCCAAGAAGGATTTGGCCCTGGACGACGAAACCTACCGGGCGGTGCTCAAGCGTGTTGCCGGTGTCACGTCCGCAAAGGATCTGACACCGGTGAAAATCGCTGCCGTTCTGGCGGAGTTCCAGCGGCTGGGCTGGGAGCCGAAGCCTAAAGCCAAGGGACGGGACGCGCCGAAGGTTGCCGCAGACCGTCAGAAACTGGTCGGCAAAATTGAAGCATTCATGGCCGAGGCCGGTCGTTCATGGGCATATGCTGATGGCATGGCACTGCGCATGTTCAAGGTTGACCGGGTGGAATGGCTGAACCCTCAGCAGCTTGGAAGCATGGTCGCCGCGCTGACCTACGATGCCAAAAGGCATCAAAGGCCAACCCAATGAGCAACGAACAGCTGTTCCCGGACGACACCAACAAGCTGGACCCGAACAAGGTTTTGGCGCACATGGAAGACCCGGCGGTCATGCATCGCTGGGAGGGCACGATTAAGGAGATGGTCGAAATCGCCGAGGCCGAGTTACGCGGCAAGCTGCCAGATCGGTTAGACGACGTGCCCGAGTTTGCTCGGGCTGTCGTCTTCGCCATTTGTGACACGATGGGCGGGTCTGTCGTTTACCTACCGCGTGGCGACGCTTTGAAGAAGGCCATGCGCGACGCCGCCATTTACCGCGATTGGCACGAACGCAACATTCCCCCAACTGATCTGGTCCGCATGTACAAACTTGCTTCACCGACCATTTATGAGATCATCGCGCGGCAAAGGGCGTTGCATCGACGCAACAGCCCTGACCTATTTGGCTATGACGACATAGAAGGGAGTCTGCATTAAATGTCAGAAACACAGTGGTTCTACGAGCAGAGGGGCGAAAGGAAAGGCCCGGTCATTCAATCTCAGCTTGAAGAACTACTGGTCAGTCAGCAGGTCGGCCCCGGCACACTCGTGTGGCGTACTGGCTTTGCTGATTGGGTACAGCTTGGAAGCACTGAGTTGGCACCAGTCGCGGCGGGAACGCCGCCGCCACTGACCAGTGCCAAAATATCCGATCTGTTGGTGTGGCTGATTGCACTATCTCCGGTGATTGGCGTTTTAATCGGTATCGTCTCCCCTGGTAGCGGCCCCTACACTGGGGCTATCATTTTTATTGTTGTCGCCTGCATCGACATCGGTAAGCTTCGAAAAGCGGGGTACGCGAAACCTGCGATGTGGTCGGTGCTCTTGCCCTTTCTCTATCTTTGCTTACGGTCGCGGGCTCTGAACAAAAGCCAAGCGCCATTGGTTGTTTGGGGAGTCCTGATGCTCCTTTTGTTCGCTGCCGATAAGCTCGTTCATCCGGTGGTCTGAGACCAACTGTTACGACAAAGCCTCGCCAAGTGCGGGGCTTTTTCTTGTGCGTTTAAGAAACACAACCCTCTACCCCCCTGAGCGAATCTAGCCCCGTCATCTTCTCCGGCAGGTTCGCCACATGCCCGCAGCCCCTCGTTCATTCAGGCAATACGCCCAGCTCGTTATCAGTGAGCCATTCGCTGACGGGCAAAAGGCACTGATGGACAAGTGCCCGCCCGACTGGGTGGAGATGGTCAAATTAATTGTCGATGCGCATGAACGCCGTGTAGCGGAATACGTTCAGCAGAAAGAAAAGCTGCGCCCAAAATCACGTCTTCCATCGCCCGATTTGGGCACCTACCAAGCGCCTGCTGCCGTGCGAGGCAACCCCGTCGTAGCTGCGCGCTCTCTCGCGGGTATCCGTGCCGCCATAACTAAAACTCAGGAATATCGCTGATGGCTTACATCCCTAAGCGGCGTCCCCGCGCGCCGCGTATGACCGATTGGACTTTGATTACGGTCGCACTGATCGCTGTACTTGCGATTGTTGCTCCGACAAAGCTTCCGGTCATTCTCTACAAATCTGGTCTGGTCACGTTGGGCGGTGTGCTCGGCTATTGGATCGACCGTGGCCTGTTCCCTTATGCCCGACCGAACCACGTAGACCGTGCCTATCGCGCCATGGCCGGAATTCGACGCGCCATCGTTGTTATGGCGTGCGTTCTCGGCCTGACCTTGGGGCTCTGAACATGCGCAGAGTCCTTTTGATCGGCATCGCTTGCGTCTTGGCCTGTGGTCATGCGTTTGCGGATGCAATTCCAACTGAAGCCGACCAATACCGCCGCAGCCTGACGCGCATTGCTCAGGCTGAATGGGGGCTTGATGCGCCTGTGGCGATGTTCGCCGCACAGGTTCACCAGGAAAGCCGTTGGCGGCTTGATGCACGGTCGCCCGTTGGTGCGCAAGGCTTGGGCCAGGTGATGCCCTCGACCGCTACCTGGCTGGCCGAGATCTTCCCCGTAACACTGGGGAAGGTTGAGCCGGAAAGCGCCTCCTGGTCACTGATGGCGTTGATCAGCTACGACCGATGGCTGGCTGATCGCATCACCGCTCGGGATGCCTGCGAGCAGAGCGCAATGGTGTTGTCCTCCTATAACGGCGGCCTTGGGTGGCTGATCCGTGACCGTAGGCTGGCATCGGCAAAGGGCGCCGATTCGCTGGTCTGGTTCAACTCGATAGAGCGGTTCAACGCGGGCCGCTCGCCCGCCGCATTCCGTGAAAACCGACAGTACCCACAACTGATTCTCAAACGCTGGGAACGCCTCTACATCGACGCGGGCTGGGGTACGGGGGCTTGCTCATGAGTTACGTCGCCAAGTACCTCGCGCCGCTGGTGATCGCAGTCGTCCTCATTGGTTTGGCATTGCTGAATCGCCAGGGCGGGTACGACGAAGGATTCCGCGTTGCGAAAGCCGAGGGCGACAAGGCCCTCTCTGACTATCGCAGTGAGATCGAAACGGCGGCTCGGAAAGTAGCCGAGACCGCCGCTTTGAATTTGGCTGCCGAGGCCAAACGCGGCGATGGCCTGGCCGCGCAGTTGGTCGCCAAGAATATCGAACTGCGCAAGCACACCGAACAGCTCAACGGAGAGATTTCCCGTGTCACGACCTTATACCGCCGCGCCTTGGAGGCGCCGCCTGAGCCTTTGCCTGTTGCTGTCTTTACCACTGGCTTTGTCCGCGTGTGGAACAGCGCCATCAGCCCCGACGCAATGCTTTCAAGCAAGTCCACCGGAGACACTGCTGCGTCTGCCGGAGGAGCCGGAGCCGCTGACCAACTCGCCAGCGGCGTAACCCAGCAGGACCTGTTAACCAACCATGTGCGCAACAACGAGAAATACGCGTCGTGCCGCGCTCAGCTCAAAAGTCTTATCGAATGGAACACCCATGGACGTATTTGATCGCGCATCCGAGGTCGAGGAAGCGAACCGAGAGGCCGCGATTGCGGCGCATTTGGCGCAGGTGCCGAAACCGGCTGGTGCCTCAGCATTGCTTTGTGAATGCGGAGCGGCAATCCCTGAGGGTCGGCGTCTCGCGCTGCCAGGTGTCTTGCTCTGCATCGACTGTCAGTCATTCCACGAAAAGTTGGCGCGCAAATGACGACGATTGAACTGCCGGTATGGCAGATGGTTGGATCTGCAATAACTCTTCTCGCCATGTTTGCCGGGCTGGTCAAGTTGCTGTTGGGCCAAATGGAAAGCCGACTGGATCAACGGTTTTCGATGATGGATGACCGTTTCGAAGCGGTCGCCAAAGACTCCGAACGATTGCGCCAGGTCGAGATCGGCCTTGAGCGGCTGCGAGGGGAGATGCCGTTGCATTACGTGCGCCGCGAAGATTACGTGCGCAACCAAACCGTTCTAGAGGCCAAGCTTGATGCATTGGCCTTGAAGCTTGAAAACGTACAGCTCAAAGGAGCCCGCGAATGAGCATTGATGCCCCTAAGATCCGGCGCGAATCTATGCGCTGGTACATCCTTTTAACGCTGAATACCTCGCGGCCGATTGATCCGCATGAAGCACTTGTGTTGTCCACGATTCAGGCCGTCTATACAGATGCCACCCCGTTGGAGCTTCGGACGCAACTGGAGTATTTGAAGGACCGTTCCATGGTCACTTTGGATAAAACCCCTTCCGGCCCGTGGATCTGCGGCCTGACATCGCTGGGCGTGGATATCGCTGAGTACACCGTCGATTGCCGCGCAGGCATCGCCCGCCCCGTCAAATACTGGTGATCCCATGCCGCCGCGAAGCAAAGTCGCTGCACTACCGGTAGAGGTCAAAGAGTGGCTGGACCAGTCCCTGGTTGAGTCGAACTTTTCCGGCTATGAATCGCTGTCCTCCGAACTGGAGAGCCGGGGCTATTCCATTGGCAAGAGCGCGCTGCATCGCTACGGCTCTGAGTTCGAAGTAAAGCTGGCCTCGCTGAAGATGGCGTCCGAACAGGCCAGGGCGGTTGTCCAGGCGGCGCCTGATGACGAAGGCGCAGTGAACGAAGCATTGATGCGGCTTGTTCAAGAGCACCTGTTTAAGTTGCTGATGACCAACGGCGACCAGATCGACCTCCCCAAAGTCGCCAAGGCCGTGGCGGAACTAGGAAAAGCCTCTGTCGTGCAGAAGAAATGGCAAGCGGAGTTCCGCGACAAGGCCGAAGCCGCCGCTGCCCGTGTGGAGAAGATCGCCAAGAAAGGTGGCTTGAACGCCAGCACTGTGGATGAAATCCGCCGTGAAATCTTGGGGATGGCATCGTGAAATATTTATGGGAGACGCACGACGTTGTTGCTGGACGACAGGTTGACTCTCACAACCGGGCAGAGCGCTACATCATTGGATACGACGCCTCGCTTAATGAATGCCGGGGCAACTTGATATTGATATCCCTGCGCGATGGAATGCTCGCCCGGAAAGAGTTGACCCATAAAGAGATGGCTTGCCATCTAACCGACTCTGGCATGCGCCCTGTTGCTATTAGCGAAGAGGACATAGCGCCTTGAACTACGTCTACTCGTTATGCGCCTGCTTCTCCCTTACGGGGCTTCTTGCCACCGAAGAAAATGCCCGAATGCTGCTGACCAGTGACATGAATGTTGCGCTGTTTTTGGCACTGGCCTGGACATTGGATCGAAGGAAGAAGGCATGAGCGTCCCCGTTGTGCTGGACAGTACTGCCACCCTGGACGCGCCAGCGGTGCTGCTGGAATACCAGAAAACATGGATAGGCGTCCGCGCCCCGCTCAAGGTCGGAGAGAAGTCCCGACGTATCGGTCTGACATGGGCGGAAGCCGCTGACAATGTGCTGGTCGCGGCGTCCGCTAAGGCAGCCGGTGGTCAGACGGTTTATTACCTGGGCTACAACCAGGACATGACCGTCGAGTATATCCAGGCCTGTGCCATGTGGGCCCGAGCCTTCGACTATGCGGCCGGAGAAATCGAGGAAGGTATCTGGCCGGACAGCGACCCAGATAAGCACATCAAGACCTATACCATTGTCTTTCCCAGCGGTCACCGCATCGTTGCGCTGACCAGTCGCCCGTCGAACCTTCGGGGTCGTCAGGGTGTTGTCGTGATCGATGAAGCTGCATTCCACCAGGATCTGGCCGAACTGCTTAAAGCCGCGCTCGCGCTGCTTATTTGGGGCGGTGAGGTGCATGTGATCAGTACGCACGACGGCACGGAAAACGCCTTCAATGAACTGATCCAAGAAATTCTTGCAGGTAAAAGAAAGGGCAAGCTGTTCCGCTGCACGTTCCGCGATGCCGTGAAAGACGGGCTCTACAACCGTGTGTGCCTGCGTAAAGGCATTGCGTATGAGCCTGACGCCGAAGCCGCATGGGTGCAGGACGTTTACGACTTCTACGGTGATGCTGCTGAAGAAGAACTGGACTGCGTGCCCTCTCACGGTGGTGGCGCATTTCTCAGCCTTGCCCTGGTCGAGCAACGGAGTAACCGCGAGGTGCCGGTGTTGCGCCTTTCCTACCCTCAAGGGTATGAGGTCATTGCTGAACCCGTGCGTTTGGCAGAGTCGCTAGAGTGGTGTGAAGAATATTTAAAGCCGCTACTAAAGGCTATCCCATTGGATGTCCAAAGCTATTACGGCATGGACTTCGCGCGCTCTGGTGACCTTTCGGTCATTTGGCCGCTGCTCAAGGAGCAGAACCTACGTAAGCGAACACCCTTTGTCGTCGAGCTGCGTAACGTGCCATTCAAGCAACAGCGTCAGATCAAGTTCTACATACTCGACCGCTTGCCGAACTTTCTAAAAGGCGCTGACGACGCCAGAGGCAACGGCTCCCAGCTCTCGGAAGAAACCGCCATTGAGTTTGGTTTCAATCGTATCGAGCGCGTCATGCTCACGGAGGGCTGGTATCGCGAAAATATGCCCCCCTTCAAAGCAGCACTGGAAGACGACACCTTCTACGACATTCCGGCTGACAAGGATGTAGTAAGCGATGTGCGCGCCTTTCGCATGGTCAAGGGTGTGGCACGTATCCCTGAAAAACGTACCACCGAGAAAGGCGAAAAGACCGGGGGCAAGCGTCACGGTGACGCCGGTATCGCAGCAGTGCTCGCGGACTATGCATCCCGGCAGGACACCGAAATATTTGAATACCACCGCGTCGAGCCCGCTTCTCAGCATGATCGCGAAATCAAGCTGGGCGCTGGCTGGCGCACATCGAAAGGCATCTGGTAATGGCTCAGTCCAAAATCGTCGATCAGTATGGGCGACCGATTCAATACGACAAACTCACTGAAGAACTGGCGGCGGCGAGAACCACCGGCATTCGCCAAATTTGGCACCAGTCGGTTGCCAGTGGCCTGACACCAGGTCGCCTTGCAAACATCCTGCAAGCCGCCGCCGATGGTTCCGCGCATGACTATTTGACGCTCGCTGAAGAGATGGAAGAGCGGGACATGCACTACGCATCTGTCTTGGGCACGCGCAAGCTCGCGATATCGGGGCTCAACATCCGCGTAGAAGCGGCCAGCGATGACCCGGAAGACGTGCGCCGCGCTGATGCCTTGAGCGAAGTGGTGAATGCTCCCGAGTTCGGCGAGCTGCAAGCCGACCTCACAGACGCAATGGGCAAGGGCTACGCGGTATCGGAAATCATTTGGGACCGTAGCGGCAAGACCTGGAACCCGTCGCGCTTCGAAGCGCGCGACCAACGCTTTTTCCAGTTCGATCAAAATACGGGGCGGGAGCTACGCCTGCTGGATGAGGCTGATCCGATATTCGGTGTTGAGCTAGCGCCGTACAAGTTCATCGTCCATCTGCCGAGAATTCGTTCGGGGCTGCCGATCCGGGGTGGCTTGGCGCGTGTGGCCGCAGTTGGCTATATGTGCAAGGCGTGGACATGGAAGGACTGGATGGGCTTCGCGGATATCTTCGGTATGCCCATGCGTGTTGGCCGTTACGGGCCGGGTGCAAGCAAGGATGACATCTCGACGCTGATGTCTGCTGTAGCAAACCTGGGCAGTGATGCCGCCGCCGTCATTCCAGACAGCATGCGCATCGACTTCACCCAAGCCGCGAACGTTGCCGGGGCCGGTGACTTCTTCAAGGGCCTGGCTGAATGGTGGGATAAGCAAATCAGCAAGGCAGTGGTCGGCCAGACGATGTCCACCGACGATGGCTCAAGCCAGGCGCAGGCGACCATTCACAACGAAGTGCGGATAGACCTGTTGCAGGCTGACGCGAAGGCTGAGTCCAACACGCTCAACCGCTACTTTGTCCGTCCCTGGTGCGACCTGAACTTTGCACCTGGTCGGGCCTATCCGAAGCTGGTCATTGACGTGCCCCAGCCGGAAGACACCAAGCTTCTGGTCGATGCCTTGAAGGCGCTTGTTCCCTTGGGCCTGCGTGTTGAGCAATCGGTGATCCGGGACAAGCTCAATATTCCAGAGCCAGCAGCAGGGGCGGAGCTGCTGGGCGCTCCTGCTGCTAAGCCAGCGCTTAGCCAGGCCACCAACCGAGAGCAGGCCCCGGCGCTGCCCGCGTCCATCCCGGACATCGTGGATAATCAGGTTGACCGCTTGGGGCAGGATGCGGCAACGACCATGGACGATATGATTGATCAGATCCGGGAAATGGTTGACTCAGTGAATAGCCTGGAAGAGCTGCGGGATCGACTGATTGAGGTCTATCCAGAGATGTCTACCGTGCAACTGGCTGATGCCTTGGCTGACGGTATGGTGGCTGCGAGCATGGCCGGTCGCTATGACGTGTTGAGGGGGCTGTAATGGCCGTCTCTCACGGCTCGCTGCCATTCCAGGAGCAGATTGATTACTTCCGGGGTAAGACTGACATCCCGACCCGCGCCTGGACCGACGTTTACAACGTCGAACACGACTGGGCTTTCGTTGTAGCCGGTGCGACTAAGCAAGGGCTGCTGTCTGACATGCGCGGTGCTGTTGAGAAGGCCATCACATCAGGGCTCACGCTGGACCAGTTCCGCAAGGACTTCGACCAGATCGTTGAAAAGCATGGTTGGGACTACAACGGCGGTCGGGGCTGGCGGTCGAGGGTCATCTATGAGACGAACCTGCGGCAGTCGTACAACGCTGGCCGTGAACAGCAGATGGCCGACCCGGAGTTGCGCAAGCGGCGTCCGTTCGGTGTGTACCGACACGGAGACTCTGCGCACCCACGGCCCCAACATCTTGCTTGGGACGGGACCACACTCCCGCTGGATGACCCGTGGTGGTTCAGTCATAGCCCGCAAAACGGGTGGGGCTGCAAGTGCAAAAAGTTCATGGTCAGCCAAAGGGACGTGGACCGGCAGGGACTGAGCGTTGGCCCGGCTCCGGTCATCGAGTACGAAGACAAGACCATTGGCGTGAACAGTCCGAACGGGCCGCGCACTGTTCGTGTGCCAAAGGGCATCGATCCCGGCTTTGAGTTTGCACCAGGTCAATCCCGCCTCAACGCCGCAGTGCCTCCGCTACGTGCCTACGATCCGTTGCCCGATCCGGGCGCGCGGGCCAGTAGCGTGCAAGGTGCTGGTCTGCCCAACCGCCGTCCGCCTGGTGCGCTGCCGCCAGCTCGCGAGATGGCACCCGGCCGAATGCTGCCGCAGGGGCTATCAGATGCAGAGTATGCCGGTCGCTTCCTGGCAGAGTTTGGCGCGACCGAGGCAAGCCCGGTGGTATTCAAGGACGTGACTGGCGATGCCGTCGTCATCGGCCGGGAGTTGTTCACCAGTGCCAAAACCGGCGCTTTGAAGATCCGTAAGCGTGGTCACGCGCGCGAGCTGCTGTTGCTCGCTGATGCGATCAAAGACCCGGATGAGGTGTGGGTTAGGCTGGAGTGGCTTTATTCCAGAAACAAAGCGGTGGTCAGGCGGCGGTACATTTCACGCTATCACGTAGATGGCGAGCCAGTACCGGCACTGTCGGTGTTTGAGGTTGGGGAAGACGGGTGGGACGGAGTTACAACCTTTTCGCCGGAGTCGAACGACCCTGACTACCTGGAACAACTCAGGTTAGGTGTACGGCTGTATCGCAGATCAACAGATGAATGATCAACACCGCGCGCCGCCACACGCGATAACAATCCTGAGTGTAGGCCTGGAGGTCCTGGCGGGGACTGCTCACTCAATGGACAAGTCTCGATAGTAGGGGGTGAGGATGGCAGGCGCAATGCTTGATGTGAAGTTGGACGACAGCCGGGTAGGCGCTGCCCTGGACGAGCTGATGAACCGGCTAGGGGAGTTGCGCACTCCGCTTCTTGATATCGCGGAGTATCTGCACCAGTCAACAGATGAGCGCTTTCGGAAGAAGGTTGCCCCGGACGGGTCGCCCTGGGCGCCGCTCTCTCCTGTAACGCTGGCAAAGAAGAAGGGTAAAGGCATCCTGCGTGAGTCTGGAGCGCTTCAGGACACGTTCCGCCATGCCGTCACCGGCAATGAACTGGCATTCGGTACTGACCGCCCATACGGCGCAGTTCACCAGTTCGGACAGAAGAAAGGCGCGTCAGGAACGAGCAGTAAAGGGACGCCGTTGCCATGGGGTGACATCCCTGCCAGGCCATACCTTGGGCTGTCCTCGGATGATGAGATGGAGATCCTCGCAATCATCCAGGATTACCTGTTGGAACCCGTGGAGGGCTGACCGCTTAGAATCGTGCAGGCGGCGTGTAGTCCGCGTGCAGATACATCCGCCGCAAAAACAAACTGTAGGGGCGTTAGATTGGCGTTAGACGGAGCTTGAGCGCTATCCGATGGCAAGATGCGTGAGAGATATACCGGAATTGTGGGGATCGACGACATCCGATATAAACGGTCTCTCTTTTTCTGCGCATCGGGATCTGTGATGGACCACTACCTTGTACAGATTTTTAACGTGTTCTCTCAGGTTTCCTCTGCGCCACCTTCGCCGCCTGTTGGCGTTCATTGGACGGCGTGGGTGACGGCCTTGACTACGCCAGCAATTGCGGGGCTCGCTCTGGTAATCGCTCGCACGCAAGCTCGAATAGCCAGAAATAAGCTTAAGCTCGATTTGTACGATAGGCGGGTAGTAGTTTACGACGCTGCGAAGAGGTTCTTGATCTCAACACTGACTATGCAGCAGGAGCAGTATTTTGCGGCTCAGCAGGATTATCTGAAGGGAGTGGCAGGCGCAAGATGGCTGTTCGACGAAGAGATCCAGGCATACCTGGACCGCGATATATGGGACTTGGCAACGAGGCTTTTTGACAATGGGTTGCGGCGTAAAGTCGCGAACGATGACTTTAACGGCCAGTCCTTGAACGTTGAACTTACTGAGCTTGCTGGCAGGATGCACCAGGTGCTAGAGGACATCGACAAGGTTTTTCACAAGTACCTTCATATCGAGCACTGATGGTCTGCGCATAGAGCGCTAACCTTAAGCCCCCCCGAAACTCCCTCCGCATGACATGCCGCCGACACTGGCGGCATGAAAACTCAACTCGCCCTCAACTCCGAAATCTTCAGTTCCGTCGAGCTTTCCGATGGGAAGGCCCCCGACTGGGTTGAGCTTATCCCCGCAGGTCCGGTCGTCACCGGGCGTGATGGCCGCACCTGGTTGTTTGATGACGCCTCGCAATCGCTGGTGCAGTCCAGCTTTACCGAGCGCGCCATTGACTTGCCCCTGGACTGGGAGCACGCAACGCAATTGCGGGCGCCGGTCGGTCAGGACGCCCCAGCCGGGGCGTGGATCAAGTCGCTTGAGATCCGCGACGGCGCACTGTGGGGCCAGGTTGATTGGACCCCTCGCGCGGCGATGCAGGTAGAAGCCCGCGAGTATCGCTTCACTTCCCCCGTATTCGACTTTGACCCGGACACCAGACGCATCGCGCGGCTTGTGAGTGCGGGCCTGACCAACAAGCCGAATTTTCTGATGACAGCCCTCAACCAAGAAAACCCGGAGCACACAGTGAAACTCTCCCCAGCGTTTTTGGCACTGCTCGGCCTGCCCGACACCGCCACCGAAGATCAAGCCCTTGCCGCCGCGACCAGCCTCAAGGCTACGGCGCAGGCAGCCAACACCGAACAGCGTCCGAACCTTGAACAGTTCATGCCCCGCGCCGACTACGACGCAGTGCAGTTGCGGGCAACCAACGCAGAACAAGCGCTAGCGACTCACAAGAAGGCTGAGCACAACAAGGAAGTGGACGCGCTGATCACCGCCGCTACTCAGGCCGGAAAGATCACGCCTGCGACGGTCGATTACCACCGCGCCGCCTGCCAGGACGAATCGGGCCTGGCTCGCTTCAAGGCGTTCGTGGAGGCGGCGCCGGTCGTTGCTGCTGCGTCCAGCCTAGGCGAGCAAAAGCCCAACCAGGCGCACAGCACCGCGTTGAACGCAGAGGAACAACAGGTAGCCGCGTTGATGGGGATGAGCGCCGACGAATTCACCAAAGGTAAGGCGTAAGCCCTCCTTCTATATATAGGAAGCATTCATGATCATTTCCACCGCGACCTTGAACGCGCTGTTCACCGCGTACAAGGCAGAGTTTCAGACCGCTATCACAGCGACACCCACTGACTGGCAGCGCATTGCTACCCTGGTTCCTTCGTCTTCGGCCAGTAACACCTATGGTTGGTTGGGCCAGTTTCCGACATTCCGCGAGTGGATCGGCGACCGCGTAATGAAGAACATGGCGGCGCACAGCTACGCCATTGCTAACAAAAGCTATGAATCGTCGGTGGGTGTTCCTCGCAATGCTATCGAAGACGATGAGATCGGCGTTTACAAGCCGCTGTTCGCCGAAATGGGACGTGCCGCCAGTGCGCACCCGGACGAACTGGTGTTCGGTCTGCTCAAAGCTGGCCTGACCACGGCCTGTTACGACGGCCAATACTTCTTCGACACCGACCACCCTGTTTATCCCAATACCGACGGTACGGGTGAAGCCGTGTCGGTCAGTAACTATCAGGCAGGCACCGGCCCGGCCTGGTATCTGCTCGATGTCAGCCGCGCTATCAAGCCGGTCATCTTCCAGAAGCGTCGCGATTACGCCCTGAAAGCGATGACCAGCCCTGACGATGAAAACGTGTTCATGCGCGACGAATATCGTTATGGCGTTGATTCCCGCGTCAACGTCGGCTTTGGCTTCTGGCAGTTCGCTTATTGCTCGAAAGCGCCGCTGACCGCCGAAAACTACGGTTCGGCTCGCGCTGCAATGAAAGCATTTGCGGGTGACGGTGGCCGTCCGCTGGGTGTTACCCCTGGTCTGCTGGTTGTGCCGTCCCAGTTGGAAGGTGCGGCACGCAAGATCGTGGTCAAGGACGCGGACAACGGCAACGAATGGGCGGGCACCGCTGAAGTCCTGTCGCCAAGCTGGCTGGGCTAAGGGGGCGCCATGACCATCATCATTACGGCAAAGCGTAACGGCTTTCGGCGTTTTGGCATCGCCCACTCCGACCAGCCTACCCCTTACGCGGACGATCATTTCACGGAAGAACAACTGAAGGCCCTGCTGCTGGAGCCTCAATTGATCATCGCCTATAAACCGGGTGAGCCGGATCGGGAGTTGACTGATGTACACAATTCGCAAGTTCCGGCACCGCAAGCGTCCAGCGCCCCACAAGAAGTTTTGCCGCAGTCGCCTGCGCCAAGCACTGCGTCAATTCGTGACGCTGGGGGCCAACTCCTGGTCGATGCCGGAGCTTCGACCGATGCGGAATCGGCTCTTGTAGCTACTGCATGGGACGAAGCGCACCTGGAACACATCGCCCGCGAGTCTGCCAAGCGATTGGCCGAAGCTGATGCCTGCTGGGATGAGGCCCATCAGGAATACGCTGACCGTGATGCGGCTGCCTTGCTGCCAGCGAAAGTGCCTGCGAAGGCTCACAAGCCGAAGGCGGACAAGCCCAAGGACGACGCCAAGTGAACCTGTCGTTGCCGTCTGCCAGCCAGCTCCTGGTCCGATTCGGCGCCCGCGATATTACCGAGGTCGCCGTACCGGATGACAAGCGCGTCATTGAGCCGGACTTGTTGGTGGCGGCAGCGGCCGGTGAGCCCCTGGACGATTGGTCTGCTGAAGATATCGCCATCGCCGTTGCCACTCTGGCAAGGATTGCCGATGCGGTAACGCGGGCGCGCAGTGAGGTTTCATTCTATCTGCGCTTCCGCCCGGTGGGCTCTGACGCTCCTGATTGGGTCACGGATGATCTGGCCGAGATCGCCAGGTATCACCTGTATGACGATGCCGGTGCGGAAACCTCGACAGTCCGGGTTATCTACAAGGACGTAATAAAGCGCCTGGAAACACTCGCGGCTGAGGATCAGCAGCAAGGGGCGTCTGAGGCTGGGGAGTCCGGTCTGCAAGTCACCAGTCAGCCACGGCTGATGACCCGCCGCAGTTTGAGGGGGCTCTGATGCTCGGGGAGCTTGAGGATCTGATTGAGGCGCGGCTGAAAGAGCTGAATTCGGTGCTGCCGCGTCTGGTTGTCGAGAGTTACGGCGGTGAGCTGTCGGACCCTGATCTGTTGGCGACCCTGCTCAAGCGTTGCCCGGCAGTGCTGTTGATGGTGCCAAAAGCCACGCTTCGTAAGCGCAGCCAAGGGCGTTACGGCATATCAATCACCTTTCGCCTGGTGATTGCTACCCGTCACCCCCGTGGCGAAAAGGAGACTCGGCGCGGTACGACTCCGACCGATCCTGGCAGCTACTCCCTTTGGGAAGCCTGCATGCACAAGCTGGTTGACTGGCAGCCATGGCCTGACCGCGCAGCCATCGTGCCCACGGAGCTTTCCAACCTAGTCAACGGAAAATTCGCGAGTGACCACCTGTCCGTGTTGGGCCAGTCCTTTGTCATCGAGCTGGATTGGGTCAAGCCAGAGCAGGCATTGCCTTGGCTGGAGGGTATCGCATTGAGCTACCACGTCCCGGCCGGAAACCCAGCCGCAACCGTCACTGATGAAGTTCAACTGAGGGACGCCTAATGCTTGTCATCGCTGCACCTGGTCATCGGGTTCCGATGGAAAACGAACCACTCAAAAGCATCGAGGCCGATCCGGTCGAGGTGCCAGATACCTCCTACTACCGTCGCCGTATTGCGGCAGGTGAGTTGTTGCCTGCGCCGAAAAAACGTGCCGGTGCCAAAGAAACCGCACAACAGGAGTCCGCCGAATGAGCGTAACTTTTGACACTATCCCGGCTTCGACCCGTAAGCCTGGCGTTTACATGGAGTTCAACACCAGCCTGGCTGTTCGAACGCTCGCCAGCAACGCACAGAGCATTTGCCTGATTGTTCCGTTGGGAGCAGGCGCAACTATCGCGGCCAATGTGCCTACGCGGGTTTACAGCGCTGACGATGCAAGGGCAGCGTGCGGCGACGTTGCGGCAGAGATGGTCGCGGCAGCCATCGCTGCCTATCGCTACGTCGCATTATCTGTGGTGGGTGTTGTGGTTCAGGGCGATGCTGAGCCGAACATTACGGATGCGCTCGACGCCACGGCCTTGGGCGGTTTCACTCTCCTGGTGCCAGCCTGGTACAGCCAAACATCACTGACCGCTTTGAGGACTCACATCGAGACCTACACCGGGTCCATTGAGCAACAAAGCATCGTCGGCGTTGCGGCAGTTGTCAGCACTCTGTCAGCCGCCACGACGCTCGCCACGTCACTGAATGCTGCGAAGATCACGATTGCCGCATTCCCTGGAACTGCATCGACAGCACGACAGGTTGCAGCCGCTTACGCCGCAGTCATTGCCTCCGAAGAAGATCCTGCGCGGCCACTCAATACGCTGGCATTAGCCGGTATCAAAGTGCCGGGTATTGCTCAGCGGCTGGGCCGTACTGAACAAGAAACCGCCCTCGCCAATGGGGTGACACCTCTGGAAGTCGCGGCCGGTGATGTCGTTCAAATCGTTCGTGCGATCACGACTTACACCAAGTCGGCGGCGGGTGCGGCGGATGTCTCCCTGCTCGACCTGACATCTATTCGCACGCTGTTCTATGTGCGCAATGCCTGCCGCGAGCGCATTCGCCTGCGCTTCCCGCGCGCCAAACTCTCGTCCAGGACTCCGGCTGCTGTTCGTGGTGAGCTGCTGGACGTGCTCAAAAAGCTGGAAGAGGTGGAGATCATCGAGAACGTAGATGACAACGCCGAGGGCCTGATCGTTGAACGCTCTACCCAAGACGCGAACTGGCTTGCATCCGCGATCCCAGCTGACGTTGTGAATGGCCTGCATGTCTTTGCCGGTCGCATCGACATGATTTTGTAAGGGGAACATTCAAATGGCTGATAGCTACGTAGGGCAAATCGTCCTCGAAATCAACGGCACGGAATACGAAGTCACCAGTATGGAGCCTAGCCTCAAGACCGGGCGCAAGGTCGTCAAGACCATGAACCGTACCGGTCGGCCAAGTGGTACGTCCAAGGGCATCGAAGAGCATGAACTGAAAATCGCGGTTGCCATCCCGAAAGACGGTGAGCCGGACTGGCGCGCTCTGCTGGATGCCAAGTTGACAATCTATCCGCAGGACGGCGGCGGTAAGCGCGAGACCTGGACGGGTTGCGCCTTGATGGAGATGGGCAGCAAGTACCAGGTCGAAGGTGAGGCCACGCGTGACCTGACCATTTCCGCTCTCAACTACTACACAGAGTGACCTCATGAGCGTGCAAGCCAATAAGCAATGGGATGGTCTGACCATCACCCGCGAACTGCCCATCGGCGTCTACTACGCAGGCACTCGCCACCGGACATTCACTTTGCGAGTCGGTGTAGCCGGTGACTTGATCGCCGCACAGGAAGAACACCCGGACGGCCCTTTCCAGCTGGTGACGCTGGAAACCTTCCGGCGTCAGCTGCTTTCGCTAGGAGCGATTCCGGCAGAAGCCCTGACCACCGACTTGCTGCGGGAAGGTTTGACCGAAAGCGATTTATCAGTCATCGCTCTTGCGGATGAAGAGCTGGAAAAAAAGCTCGCGCCGCCGAGCGCGGCCTCATCAACTTCCGCCGCATCGAGCATGCCTTTATCCGGTTCGGCTACAGCCTTGCCGAATTCAGGGCCATGACCCGCGCCGAGATCGATACCCGTGTGGATCTGATCGTCGGCAAGTCCACGGCCACGCGCTATGTCAGCCGTCGTCAGGGTAAGCCCGGAAAACGCAAGAAGGGCAAGCGCTAGACACCACCACCACCTAAAGGCTCGATGACGGGCCTTTCTTCTTCCTGTAAGACCTCCTGAGGTGTTCGATGAGTTCTGATCTGCGTGTCGCGCTTCGTTTCACGGCCAATGCTGGTAACAGCCGGCGCGAAATCGAGCAGGTCAATCGCGACCTTCGCAAAGCAGGCAAGGAAGGCGCCAAAACCCTGGCCGACGAAAGCTGGAAGGCTGCCGGGGCCATGACCAAGATAGGCCAGGCCGGGGCGACGAGCTATAAAGTCGTCCGTGGGGCCATGCGTGAAACAGCGAAGGCTGGCGCTGAAACAAGGTTGGAAGTCAGCAAGACCTCTGCCGAGCTGAAAGCGATGTCGGCTGCGGCAAAGAAAGCCGCCCGCGATGCCAAAACGGAGTTGGCCAACACCGACCGTCAGGGCGTCCAGCCACTGCGTAAGAGCGTCGAAAAGACCGAAGACTCATTCCGCAAGATGGCTCGCAACAGCGCGCAGCACCTTCGCGTATTGAAGTCTGTTGCGGTAGGTGTTCGTCAGGAGTTCGACCGTATCAAGGCGCTTGGTAGCACTGCTCAGGGCCAATTGGCCGGGTTGGGCGTTGGGGTTGGGGTCGTTGCCGGGTTGACCGGCAGTGCAAAATTGGACCGCCAGTTGATCAGGACAAAGCAGACAGCCGACATGACGCCGGAGCAACAAAACGAATGGCGTGATGAGGGTTGGCGCATCGCCAAGGACTATGGCGTGAACCGTGAAGCCGTAGACAGCGGCTTCAACACGTTGATCGCCTCTGGCGTCAAATACGAACCGGCGAAGAAAACCGCTGCGGCGATTGGGCAGGCAACGGCAGTAACAGGCGCCGACTCTGCCGTGTTGGGCAAGGCAGTTGTTGCGGGGGCAAGTGCCTTCAATGTTGACCTGAACAAAGAGGGTGCCGCCCTTGAGCTGCTGCAAAAGATGACGGTTGCCGGTCGCCTCGGCAACGCTGAACTTGAAAACCTCGCCGACCTGTTCCCCAAGATTGGCGGCGCGGCTGCTGCTGCGGGCATGAACATGTCGCAGGCGCTGGCGTTTGCAGAAACACTTTCCACGGTCGAGATGCAGCCAGATCGGCTGGGCACGTTGGCCGAATCGACGCTACGTGTCTTCAGCAACAAAACCTATCGCGACACCATCACGAAAACCAGCGGTGTCAAATTTTTTGAGAAGGACGGCAAGTCCAGGAACCCCGAAAGCGTGTTCGGCGACCTGAAGCGCAAGTACGACAAGCTCAAGACAGACAAGGAACGCGCCCAGTTCATGGGTGTGGTGTTCAAGGGCATGGACCAGGACACCATCCGGGGTATGCGCATTATGTTGACCGGCGATCGGCTGAAGACATTTGGCGATCAGTCCAAGCAGATCAACAATGCCGGTCCGGTGTTGGACAAAGACCTTAAGGAAAACACCGAGAGCGCCACCGGCACCGCAGCGCGGATGAAAGCCACTTTTGGGCAGGCAATAGACCGCATGGCGCAGCCCCTCAACAAAGGATTTGCCGATATGGGGTCGTACTTGCTCGATGACCTCAAACTTTCCGGCGAACAGATGTTGGCGGGTGGTGCCGCGCTCGGTGTAGGTAGTTATTACGCTGGTCGCGGTGCCAAAGCCGGTGCAGGCGCACTGCTGAATAAGTTCATGGGTGGGCCTGAGACACTGAAGAACATTGCTGTCGGCAAGGTTCTGGAGGAAGCGACAGGCGTAACTTCCGTGTTCGTCACGAACTGGCCGGGGAACATGCAGGGCGGGCCTGAGATTAAGCCGGACCTGCCTGATGCATTGAAGGACAAGAAGGGCAAGCCAGGCGGCTTTTTGGCCCCGTGGCTGGGTCCGCTTGCATTGGGCGCCAGCGCTACGCAGCTCGGCGGCGATAGTGCCAGTACAGACGAGGGCCGTTTACGCGATGCTCAAAGAAACGTGATGCTGAATGAGGGCGAGCGCTCCTATCAAACCGCTTTTTATCGCAATCGAATTGCCCTTGCAGAGCAGAACCCAAAGCAGGATCAGGACTCGCTATCGAGCAACGCGCAGCGCCTTGCGATGCAAGAGACCGGCATGACAGCAGCTGGCTTGCCGGTACAAGGTGCCAAGGACTGGGCGGCGGGTATTGCAAACCGCGCCGTCACTGCGGGTGCGGAGACGCCAGCCGCAGTGGCCCGTCTGCAAGAGCTTCTTGGTAAGCCGTTGGTCATTGAGGTGCGGACGGACTCTCACATGATTACTGCCGAAGTTGAACGCCGGGCGAACATTCAGCAGAGACGCGGACAATGAGCTGGTCAGAAACGCTGCTCGATGCGTCATATCGTGGCTCTGATATCCAAGTTATTGAAGAGACCTTGCAGGCGCAGCGCTCACTTGCAGAGCACGGGACCCCGTTCCAGGACGGTGACTCGGTTGTCGATCTTGGCCGTGGCGCGCGGAAGTTTCAGCTGCGTCTTGTCTGCTGGGGCGACAACTACGAAATCCAGTTGCAAGACATCATCAGTGCCTTGGACATACCCGGCCCTGGTGAGCTGGTACACCCAATCTACGGTGTACTCAGCGTGGTTGCCAATACCTGGGAAGTGAAGCACCACGCAGAAATGCCGGACTACGCCGAAGTCATTGTGCTGTTTGTCGAGGATACGCCGGACACTCCGCTGATATTCCGCCCCTTCGGTGATATCACAGGCAGCGAAACGGTCTACATTGACGACGGCCCGAGTTGGCAGGATGGCGTGTTTGAGCTGTTCGGTCGTATCGACTCCCTGGTTAGCGAGATTCAGTCATGGATCGGCGGCGGCTGGGTCGGTCTGATCGAAAAGGCACTTGGCCTGCCGGGCATCAGCCTGCGCTTTGCGCAGCTGCGGTCGCAGATCCTCGGCGTAGTGTCGGGCGTGGCGTCGATGTTCAAGCACTCATCAGCGGCGTTCGATCCGCTGCATGATCTGTTCCGCACTCCGACAGAGATCCGGTCAGCGATCCAGGGCGGCACGCCTACGACGGCAACCGCGTTGCTTTCTAAGTCGGGACTGCCGATCACGCTGCCCGGCGCTGATGGCCTGACGCCTGCGGCTGCCCGTGTCGGCGCTGCATTTCTGGTCAGTGCAAGACAGGGTACAGAGCCAGACGCTGACCTTTTGCCCCTCGGCATGCCGACTGATCCGGTCGAGGCCAATGCATTTGCATTGCTTGTCCTGGTCATCACTGAACTTGCTCTGGCCCATGCTCAGGCGGTGGCCGTCATCATTGAAGAGGAGGCGACAACGCCGACTCTAAGCCCGCTGGATCTGGAGGGCCTGGTTAACCTGGTGCGCTCGCTTGTCCAGTCCGCCATCCTCATTCAGCGGCGCCTGTACGATGTTGAGACCTCCCGCCCGGTCATTGAAGCACTGCGCAATACGGCGGCACTGATCCAGGTGCGTGCCCGCCAGGTGATCTTGCTGCGTCCGCCCATGGTTGACCGTATTGTTGAAACGCCCGCAAGCCTTCGCCTGCTTGCTCATAGGTGGTATGGCGACCATACCCGCGCTGTCGAGTTGATTCGTCTCAACCCCGGCTTGAAGACTCCCCACAACATCAATGCCGGTGAGGTGCTACGTGCCTACGCAGAATGAATTTATACGCCTGTCGATTGGCGGCGCATCCTATGAGACATGGGCCGGGTGGTCGGTTGAGTCTGATCTGCTGACGCCCGCCGATGGCTTCGAGCTTGAGCTTTACAGCAAACAGGTTGTACGGCTGCCCAAGGTATTGGCCGAGGGTGCGCCTTGTACGCTGACCTTGAGCGGCGACACCGTGCTCACGGGGCAAATAGACGAGTTTGAGCATGACGTTTCCCGTCAAGGTATTGCATTGCGTATTACGGGTCGGGACATGGCCGCCGCACTGGTCGATTGCTCTTGTCCATTCGTTGCCGCTCGCGAGGTCTCGCTTCAGCAGATTATTGATTTGGTCGTAAAACCCTTGGGCGCCTACCAGGTTGAAATCAGGGCGCCGAAGGGTGCCGACACCCGCCGCCGTGTGCAGATTGAGCCGGGCCAAACCGCTTGGGAAGCATTGCTGCAAGTCGCTGAAGTGAATGGCCTGTGGCCTTGGGTTGAACCCGATGGTCGGCTGATCATTGGCGGGCCGGATTACACCGCGCCGCCTGTTGGAGCGCTGATCTTGCGTGAGGATGGCGTGGGCAACAATGTCCAGCGCCTGAGCGTCCGGCGCTCGATTGCCAACCGCTTCAGTCAAATCACTGTCCTCGGCCAGCACGGGCAGTACGACAATGACGGCCTTGATACATCGCGCTCGCATGTTCGCTCCGTCATCCAGGATGAGACCTTGGCGCGGCGCGGGATCTTTCGCCCGAAGGTGGTCATCGACAGTGCGTGTGAGAACCAGGACATCGCCAAGACCCGTGCTACCAAGCTGTTGGCCGACAGTAAGTTGGATAGCTTTGAGGGCCGCGCCATTGTCGCCGGGCATCGAGCGCCAAACGGTCAGATATGGGCGCCAGGTCAGCGGGTTGTCGTGCGCAGTGAGCCGCATGGCATTGATGCAATTTACTTTCTCATGGCTCGCACCCTGCGCCTGTCCCGTGGCGAGGGCGCTATCACTGAGCTGCGCTTGCGTGAAGATAAGACGTGGGTAATCGACGGTGCGAAGGTCAAAAAGCACAAGAAGGGCAACGAAGACGCGGGCTTTATCCAACAGATCAAGGGGTACTGATGAAGTCCATACCGCAACTGGTTCGTGAGCAAGTCGCCCGCGTAATGGCGAGCTTCAGACATCCATTCCGGGCTGTCGCGGCGAACAACGACCACGGCGTATTGATAGGCACCAACATGGAAGGGCTGGCCGGTGAGACCGTGGCGGGCGAATTGTTCCAGCATTATGGCTTCAGCTCTGCGCCGCTGCCCGGTGCCGAATACCTTGCAATTCCAGTCGGCGGCAACAGCAAGCACACGATTGTGGTTGCCAGCGAGGACGGCCGCTACCGGATTGCTGTAGCTGATGGCGAGGTGTCGCTTTACACCGACGAAGGCGATTACGTGCATATGAAACGCGGCCGTGTTGTTGAGGTGGCCACCGATACCCTGGTGGTCAAAGCCAGGGTCAAAGTGCGCTTCGAAACGCCCCTGGTCGAGATGACCGGCGACCAGAAGACAGACGGCCAAGCCGACGTTACGGGCAGCATCACAAGCGCCGCTGACATCAGCGACCGCGTTCGGTCGATGCAGGCTGACCGCGAGATCTACAACGTCCACCAGCACGGCAATAGCCCAACGCCAACCCAGCAACAGTAGCCAGCAAGGCGAGCAGTCTTAAACGCTCCTGAAATACCGCTCGCGCAGGCGCGTGGGCATCCTGCCCGACATGGACTCAGGCATAAACACCAACTCAGGCGACTTGACCGGCCAGCGCATCCAGACGTTGAGCAATGCCGTGTACATCCGTCTGATGACGCCTCTTGGCAGTTGGTGGGCTGATACCTCGCTGGGTTCCCGACTGCATGAGCTGCGCCGCGAGAAAGACCGGCCCCGCGTCGGCATCCTCGCAAAGCAGTACTCCGAAGAGGCCCTTAAGCCTCTGCTCGATAACGGTCGGGCCAAGCGCATCACGGTCGTTGCCGACCAGCCCCATAGCGGCTGGCTCAACCTCAATATTGAAATCATCGACGCCACCGGCAATCCGCAGGTGTTTCGCCATCCTGTAAGGGTGATCTGACATGGCCTTTACCTCTCCATCGCTCGACAGCATCCTGGCGGGCATCCTGCGGGATATCCGAAGCCTCGAAAGCGAGGCCGACATTGAAAGCGACAGCGACCATTACGTGCGCTCTGCCGCCGTTGCCGCCGCCATTGAGGGGCTGTATCAGAAGCTGGCTTGGACGTACCGCCAGATCTTCCCCGACTCAGCCGACGAAGACGAGATGGTCAGGGCAGCGACATTGCGCGGGCTTGACCGTAAAGAGGCAGTCGCTTCACGCGGCCCCGTTGCTCTTCAGGGCACTCCTGGTGTCGAGCTGCTGATTGGCTCGACCATCAAGCATGTCGCCTCAGGTGAGCTATTTACCGCCCTTACTAGCGCGAAACTTGGCACCGATGGCACTGCAATCGTGATGGGCGAGGCACAGACTTCAGGTGCTGCACTCAACGACCTGGCCGGTGCTGCGGTGCTCACAAGCCCGCCGCTAGGCATGAGTACGACAGCTGCTTTCGTAGGCAGCACCAGCGGCGGCGTTGATCAGGAGTCGGCGGAGTCTCTGTTGGCTCGCCTCCTTGAGGATCTGCAAACCCCACCTGCTGGCGGCTCTCTAGCTGACTACAAGCGCTGGGCCAAAGAGGTCGATGGCGTGGACGATGCTCTGGTGCTGCCAAAGCGCCGTGGCGCGGGCACGGTCGATGTGATCATCACCGGCAGCACGGGTGTTCCTCCTGTTGAGGTGGTCGCCAAGTGCCTGGCTAATATCGAAAGCCAGTGTTCAGTCATCTCTGACGTTTGGGTGTTCGTCCCGGCAGTCCGCGTTGTCAACTCAACAGCGGATGTCGAACTTGCGGACGACTACCTCTTGGAAGAGGTCCAGGTTATGGCGCAGTCGGCTTATGAGACGCTGTTAGGCGCCATGAAGCCGCGCGACATGCTCAAGCGCTCGCAGATCGAGGCCATGGTCAACAACTTGCCGGGTGTTATTGATCGCGCTGTACGCACGCCCGCTAATAACTTGAATGCCTCGGACAACCTCGCGCTAATCGGTTGGATTCGCCCCGGAACAATCACCTTGGGCCTGATGCAGTGACCAGCCTTGCCGATCAACTAAGGCTGTTGCTGCCGCCCGTCTCATACGACGGTCTGGCTCCGAAGCTGTCTGCGGTCATCGAAGCCGAGGCGAATGCACTCACTGTATCTGACGGTCGGTCGGATGAAGTTCATTCAACGATATACCCCGACACGGGCGCCGGACTGACCGATTGGGAACGCACATTGGCGTTACCCGACCCTTGCCTAAAGGGCGTAACTCAAACCCCGGAACAGCGTGTGCAGGCTGTTGTAAGCAAGTTGCGCAATCGTGGCGGGCAAAGTCGCCCGTTCTTTATCGCACTCGCGAAGAGCCTTGGCTATGACGTTACGATTGCAACTTTCCGGCCCGCGCGCGCTGGGTTTGCCAAAGCGGGCGATCCCATCAACGGCGGGGATTGGTCATTCACCTGGCGCGTCGATGTCCCTGTGATTCCGCTTGAAACTGACCCAGTTAGAAAGGCCCTTGAGTGCCGCCTGGGTCAACTGAAACCCGCAGAGTCAATTTTGCTATTTAAGTACGGGATTAACTGATGCAGAAGATTGGAGCCAGTACCGATACCGCCGATAGCAGCGGCGAGTTTACGGAAGGTAGTGCGGCACAAGGCATTTATGCGACGCTGCTGCGCTCTGAATGGTTGAACACGATACAGCGCGAACTAGTGAGCGTTGTAGAGAAAAGCGGGTTTGCTCTAGATCCTGATAAAGACGACCAGGTCTATACGGCAATCAAGACGATAATTCGTAGTGCTGATAGCAGCTTTGCCGTTGATGGCGGCACCGCTAACGTCTATGTCGTCAATTACACGCCCACGTTCACAGCACTTGCTAATGGTATGCCTCTGCGCTTCCTTGCTAAAACTACGAACAGCGGAGCATCAACAATCACCGTCAACGGGATTGGCCCTAAACCGCTATTGGGTGCAGCACAGCAGGCACTACAAGGCGGCGAAGTATTCGCGACGGGTATTGCCGATATTGTTTATAGCGTTGGGCTTGACTCTTGGATATTGCGAGGCTGCACAGGCGCTAATATTCAAGTCCCGACCGGGACAAAATCGCAGCATGCAATCAATCTGGGGCAGCTCCAAGCCTCATATATTTCCTACTTCATGGGGCAAATATAATGCCATCTGGAAAGCTTGGCTCAGCCGATCTGCTCGCCGTTACCGATACACTGATCTACACCGTACCAGCATCAAAAATTGCAACCGTCAACGTTCGCGTTGCGAACCGAAATGCCGCGTCAATCCGGGTGCGCGTAGCTGTCGGTTCCGGCGCTGTACCGAGCGGCGCCGATTATCTGAGCTTCGATATGTTGATATCGGGCAATGGTCTTTATGAAGATACGGGAATCGTTATGTCGGCTGGCGAAAAGTTATGGGTCTACTCCAGTCTGGCAAATGTCTCGGTTCGTGCACATGGGATGGAGGGATAATAAGTGGGTAACGTAAATACCGCCTCTGGCGGCGCCAGCTTCACGGTATCCAGTGTTCCATTAGGCGGGCTTGCAACAGTCTTTGCGAGTGGAGACGCCTATAAAGCCATTGGCACCTCGATTCAACGCTCCCTTTATCCTGAAATGTCGGCGGCGTTTCCGAGAAAGAGTGCATATGCTTTCAGTCTGGTCGCTCAACCACTAGTTGGCAGTAGTTCGCTCGCCCGCTGTGGAACCTTTGGCAAAGGAATGTTCGTCATTATGATGACTTCCAACGCGACTAACACTTCGGCAGATTCGCTTTACTCATTCGATGGTATTACATGGACACCGTCTACCGCCACCTCAAGTCTTAACTGGAATGGCATATGCTACGGCGGACCAGTTGGTAATCAAAAGTTTGTTGCTGTCGGGGCTGCTCAAGGCGGTACTGCTGCGTCCACGTGCTGCATTTCAAGTGATGGCATCACATGGGCAACTAGCAACATGCCCTCGTTGATTTATCAGTCAGTGGTTTGGTCTGATCAGTTAGGGTTATACATTGCATTCACGAATAGCACCGCGTGTGCGACTTCGCCAGATGGCGTAACTTGGACGCAGAGGGCAACGCCTGGCGGCGGATATTACCCAGCAGCAAGCCCAAACTGTGTTATCGCGCTTAACCCTGGCGGTAACATGATTCGCACAACTGACGGCATAGCGTTTGCTGTGGTGGCAGGTTTGCCGAACAAAGCTTATAGCTCAGTCGTTTATGCGGGTGGATTGTTTGTAGCCACCGTAGGCAGCTCTGCGGCAGGCGCTGGTATCGTCACGTCGCCTGACGGATTGACGTGGACGGTACGAGTAACGCCAGCCAGTTATACCGGTGGACAGCTAGCATATGGGGACGGGGTTTGGTTGTGTACCGGTAATGGCGGCGCAACAGGCTCTATGACTTCCTATGATGCGATTAATTGGTCACAGCGGGCGAATGGTATTGCAGGAGCTGTTTATTCAGTATTCGGAAATGGGGCGTTCCTCATTACAGCGCCATTTGTTTCGTCTGGTGTCACTTACAATCAGCTTGTTTATACAGAGAATTTAAGTACAAGCGATTGGATGTATCTGAGCGGGACCGCAGGCCAATATGTGAGGGTTCGCTAATGGCTATTCACTATATTTATAACGCACAGGGATACTTGATCGGTGGCTGTGAGAGCGATGGAGTCCCTGAGAACTCAACGACTCTGCCCCCAATCTATACGGTGGGTCAGCCGCCTCAATTCCTAAACGGCGCTTGGGTTGATCAAAGCACACCGACCGCTGAAACATGGACTGATAAAATCGCAGACCGTCGATACACTGCCGAGGTTCGCGGCTTCATTTGGAATAGTGTTTTCATTGATACTGACCGGGTATCGCAACCAAAAATCGCTTCCGCGCGAGCGGCTGCAAAAGATGGTGTCAGAAGTGATAGTGCTGTTTGGAAGTGCGGTAACCCAATGACCGGGCAGCCTCTTTATCGCGTTACGACGAATGCTGAGATGGTCCAAATCGGAGATGCTGCGTTCAACTACGTCCAGGCATGTTACGACCGTGAGGGCGAGTTGATCGCTGCGGTAGCGGACGACACTATCACTGATGCCATGATTGATGCCGGGTGGCCGGATTGAGTCAATTCCTAACGACACTTAAAACAGAGCAGCGGGGCAAGTGGAACCACAGGCTGCTCGCAGATCTGGTGCTTGATGATGATCAACACGGACGTCTACTGGTAGAAATCGGCTTTGAGACTAATTTCGCCAGTCTGCAAGTTCTGCATAACGTCGTACTGTTTCCCCTGTACGCCCTTGTGGCTGGTTACGGCAACTACGCGGCAACCATCCACGACAAGCTCTACACCAGCGGTCAACTGAGCCGTAAAGACGCGGACGACGTGCTGTATCGTGCCCTGAGAGCTGAAGGGGTGGCGAAGTGGCGAGCCTGGATCTTTTGGGCCGGTGTGCGGCTTGGAGGTAGCAGCCACTATGCAACATCCGGCTCAGGTCGATAGGCGTTATCGGGTGTCATTCAAGCAAGTGGTAATCACTTCTTTCTTTCGGGTCAGTCGTGCCACCTCTGCAATTGCCGCCTCGCATAGGGGGATTGTTAGGAAGGAAGATAAGGCCCTCTTCTTCTAAGCTGTATGACAAGGCTTGCATGGTCACTCGACGTAAGTCACGAACGCCCAGCTCAAGGCCTCTGATCGCATTCACAGAAACGCCAGACCGGAACGCTAAGGCTTCGACTGACCAGCCAAGCATTGCTCTCGCGGGCGCGCAATGCGCGGCTGCAAAGTGAGAGGGAAGGTCAGCCATAGCGGCCCACACAGCGGCGTGCGCCTCGGCTGTCCGCTTGCGTCGTACTTGGTCTAGCTCAACAATCTTTGCCACGTTAGAAACTCCCAGATGCTGTATGTTCATACAGTTGTTTTCAGGAGAATAGTTCAGTTCTCAGGCGTTGGCTAGACGGCGAGGCCGTCAGGCGGTTGTGGTGCCAAATGAATCGCCATTATTTCGAGGGCTGTCCGCCAGTTGCGGTGCCAAAAGAAATGCAACGCGGTGCCAAATGCGGCGCGCGCTTACAACGTCGCATGGCGCTGGCCGCCCAGGGTTTCAACGGGCGGCAGCCGCCGGCGACCATCAAGTCCAGCCATGTCACGCAACTGATCCAGCGCCTGGGTGTTTTGCAGATCGATTCGGTCAACGCACTGGTTCGGTCCCATTACCTGCCGCTGTTTTCCCGGTTGGGCAACTATTCCCAGACACTCCTTGATCAGGCCGCCTGGAGTCAGGGCCGCCATCGCAAGCTGTTTGAATACTGGGGTCACGAAGCTTCGCTGCTGCCTATCGAGCTGTATCCGCTGATGCGCTGGCGCATGCAGCGCGCTGCTCAAGGCGAAGGCATCTATCAACAACTGGCGACGTTCGGTCGCGAACAACAGTCGACCATCGTCCGCGTGTTACAGGCAGTGCGCGAGCAGGGCGCATTGGGCGCAGGCAGTCTGAGTACCCGTCAGGAACGCGCGGGGCCTTGGTGGGACTGGAGTGCGGAGAAGATGGCGCTGGAATGGCTGTTTGCCGCAGGCGAAGTGACGGTAGCCGGGCGGCGGGGGTTCGAGCGGCTCTATGATTTGCCCGAACGTGTGATGCCCGCAACGATTCTGGATCATCCCGAAGTCAGCGAAAACGACGCTCAGCAGGGCTTGCTGCTGCACGCGGCAGCGGCGTTGGGTGTCGGTACCGAAAAAGACCTACGTGACTATTTTCGCCAGGACCCACTGCCGAGCCGCGTGGCGCTGGCCGAACTGGTGGAAGCGGGCGCACTGCAAATCGTCCAGGTGCAGGGCTGGCGTCAGCCGGGATTCTGCCTGCCGGATAGCAAGATTCCACGCAAAGTGGCGGCCAGCGCCTTGCTGTCGCCATTCGACTCACTGATCTGGGAGCGGGCTCGCACTGAGCGGCTGTTCGACTTTCGCTATCGGCTGGAGATTTACACGCCGCAGGCCAAACGGATATATGGCTATTACGTGCTGCCGTTCCTGCACCACGAACGCATCGCCGCCCGCGTCGATCTGCGCGCCGAGCGCGCCAACGGACGTCTCGCCGTGCACGCGGTGCATGAAGAACAAACCGGGCTGGACGAAGAGGGCATGCAGGCGCTGGCGAGCAATCTGCGGCAGCTGGCCGACTGGCTGGGGCTTGCGCAGGTGCAGATCAATTGCCAGCGGGGCAGTGGGCTAAGGCTGGCAAGCCAGCAGATTTAAGCTGCAAGCCACAAGCGGCAAGAAAAGCCCAAGAATCTTGCAGCTTGCAGCTTGCAGCTTTCAGCTTTCAGCTTGCAGCTTGCAGCTTGCAGCTTTCAGCTTTCAGCTTTCAGCTTTCAGCTTGCAGCTTCGCTGCTAGCGCCTAACCTGCTTCAGCGTCTCGGCAATCAAAAACGCCAATTCCAATGACTGATCGGCATTCATTCGCGGATCACAATGAGTGTGATAGCGATCCGAAAGGCCGTCTTCGGTGATCGGGCGTGCGCCGCCGATGCATTCGGTGACGTTCTGGCCGGTCATCTCGATGTGAATACCGCCAGCGTAGGTGCCTTCAGCCTGGTGGACCTGGAAGAACTGTTTAACTTCCCCAAGGATCTGCGCGAAGTCGCGGGTCTTGTAGCCGCTGCTGGCCTTGATGGTGTTGCCGTGCATCGGGTCGGAACTCCACAGCACTTTCTTGCCTTCACGTTCCACGGCGCGAATCAGTTGCGGCAAGTGGTCACCGACCTTGTTGGCGCCCATGCGCGCAATCAGGTTCAGGCGGCCAGGATCGTTGTCCGGATTGAGGATGTCGATCAGGCGGATCAGGTCGTCGGGGTTCATGCTGGGGCCGACCTTGACCCCAATCGGATTGTTCACCCCACGCAAAAACTCCACGTGCGCGCCATCCAGTTGCCGGGTGCGGTCGCCGATCCACAGCATGTGCGCCGAGCAATCGTAGAAGTCATTGGTCAGGCTGTCGCGGCGCACAAAGGCTTCTTCGTAGTTGAGCAGCAAGGCTTCGTGAGCGGTGAAGAAGCTGGTTTCGCGCAATTGAGGCGAGGTGTCCATGCCGCAGGCGCGCATGAACGCCAGGGTTTCGTCGATGCGGTCGGCCAGTTGGCTGTACTTTTCCGCCAGCGCCGAGTTGGCAATGAAATCCAGGTTCCATTTATGCACCTGATGCAGATCAGCGAAGCCGCCCTGGGCGAACGCGCGTAGCAGATTCAGGGTCGCCGTGGACTGGTGATAAGCCTGCAACAGGCGATCCGGGTCTGGCACGCGGCTTTTCTCATCGAAACCAATGCCGTTGACGATATCGCCGCGATAAGCCGGAAAGGTCACGCCCTCAATGGTTTCGTCGTTGGCTGAACGCGGCTTGGCGAACTGGCCAGCCATGCGCCCGACCTTGACCACCGGGCAGCCTGCCGCGAAGGTCATGACGATTGCCATTTGCAGCAGCACTTTGAAGGTGTCGCGAATCTTCGCCGCAGAGAACTCGACGAAGCTTTCGGCGCAATCGCCGCCCTGCAGCAGGAATGCACGCCCTTGAGTCACTTCCGAGAACTGGCGACGCAACTCGCGGGCTTCCCCGGCAAATACCAGCGGCGGATAGCTGGCAAGCGTCTGCTCGACGTGCAGCAAATGCGTGGCATCGGGGTATTGAGGTTGCTGCTGAATGGGCAATGCCCGCCAGCTGTCGGGACTCCAGGGTTGGCTCATCGTGGACTCTAAGTCAGGGCAATCGGACGAGCATGTTAGCAGTTCGCTGTCGGGCTGCCAGCGTGCGCAGGATGATCGGAGGCGCAGCCCGGCTCCATGGGATATTGGCCCAGGGCCATAAAGAGCGTGACCGCGCGCCCCCGCTTGGCCGACAATCCGCGCTTTCCCGCTCAGGGTCGAGCGACTGTATCGAATTAGTGCGATGGCCAAGTCTGGACTTGAGCTCGCCGTTAGGAGTAGCAATGACTGAGGAGCGGGTGGAGCGGATTCTGGCCGAAGTACACGACGACTTCGGCATGATCCGCGTGCTGGAAGTGGACGATTACCGCTTCCTGGAATTCGGCGATGCCATCGAGCAGAGCTGCACCTTTACGGCGGACCCCAGCTGGCTGGAGTACGACTACACCCGCGCCATGCTGATCGGCGCGCTCTGTCATGAGGCGCCGGAAAGCGCACTGTTTTTGGGGTTGGGGGCTGGAACCCTGACTCAGGCCTGTCTCAAATTCCTGCCGCTGGAGGATGTCGAAGCCATCGAATTGCGTCCTGATGTGCCACGCCTGGCGATTGAGTTCATGGGTCTGGACGACGATCCGCGCCTGTTCATCCGCATCGGAGATGCGCTGGAACTGCTGGAAACGGCCGAGTCGGCGGACCTGATTTTCGTCGATCTGTACACCGACGTCGGTCCTGGCGTCGGGCATCTGGCCTGGAAGTTTCTGGAAAACTGTCAGCAACGGCTGAATCCGGGCGGCTGGCTGATCATCAATCAGTGGGCGGCCGATGATGGCAAGCCCCTGGGCGCCGCCTTGCTGCGTGGTCTTTATCACCGGCATTATTGGGAACTGCCGGTCAAGGAAGGCAACGTGATCCTCTTCGTACCGGCCGATCTGGAACAGACGCTTGATGTCGAGCCGCTGATCGAACGTGCTGAAACGCTCGCGCCGCGCCTTGGCTATTCGCTGCTGCAACTGATCAAGAACATTCGTCCGGCGACCTGATGACCGTGCCATGGCTGAGGCGGTCCTTGATTGAGGAAGTTGTGTAGGAGATTCCAGCGCGTTGAGTGGGATCGGATCCTGCCACCCTGACTGAAAGATGAACCGTTTAAGCATCGTCCCCAGCAATCCCGGGCTGTGTGCGAAATAAACCGTAGCGTGGATTTGCGAAAAGCCTGTGAGACTTGGACATTCCACCGTTTTGCCTCGAAAAAAATCCTCACTTTTTCGCGCAATTCCGGTATAGTGCGCGCCGGCCTTTAACGGGGCCTCGTCCAGGTATTGCAATTCCCCGAAGCCAGCTTCGGCTGCTTGTTCGCTCAGCGGACTATCCTTGGCGATCCATTCATCAAACGTTTTCGCAAATCCCCGCCGACAAAGCAGCCAGGGTGACTTTAGGGTCGTACACGGCACGCGCAGCTTTGGAGCATGGGTCTTTGCGGATGCACTAGAGGCAGACCCATGACCCAGGAAATCGGCGGCTTCGCCGCTTTTGAACTTCATCCGAATATTCTTGCAGCCGTCATCGCGACTGGCTACGAAGAGCCTTCGGCTATTCAACAGCAATCTATCCCTATCATCATGGCCGGTCACGACATGATTGGTCAGGCGCAGACCGGTACAGGTAAAACTGCCGCGTTCGCACTGCCTATCCTGCATTGCATCGATCCGGCCAAGCGCGAACCACAAGCGCTGATCCTGGCACCGACCCGCGAGCTGGCCCTGCAAGTAGCCACCGCTTTCGAAACCTACGCCAAGCAAATGCCGGGCGTAACGGTTGTTGCTGTCTACGGCGGCGCGCCGATGGGTCCACAACTTAAAGCAATCCGTAACGGCGCACAGATCGTCGTCGCTACTCCGGGTCGCCTGTGTGATCACCTTCGCCGTGACGAAAAAGTCCTGGCGACCGTGAACCACCTGGTTCTCGACGAAGCGGACGAAATGCTCAAGCTGGGCTTCATGGACGACCTGGAAGTCATCTTCAAGGCCATGCCAGCTACCCGTCAGACCGTTTTGTTCTCGGCTACTTTGCCGCAGTCGATCCGTGCCATCGCCGAGCGCCATCTGCGCGATCCGAAGCACGTGAAGATCCAGACCAAGACCCAGACCGTTACCGCGATCGAACAGGCTCACCTGTTGGTTCACGCTGACCAGAAGACCTCGGCTGTATTGAGCCTGCTGGAAGTCGAAGACTTCGATGCCCTGATCATGTTCGTGCGCACCAAGCAAGCGACCCTGGACCTGGCAAGCGCCCTTGAAGCCAAAGGCTACAAGGCTGCTGCACTGAACGGCGACATCGCCCAGAACCAGCGTGAGCGCGTTATCGAATCCCTCAAGGATGGCCGTCTGGACATCGTTGTAGCGACCGACGTTGCCGCCCGTGGTCTCGACGTTCCGCGTATCACCCACGTATTCAACGTGGACATGCCTTACGATCCAGAATCCTACGTTCACCGTATCGGCCGTACTGGCCGTGCCGGTCGCGAAGGTCGTGCATTGTTGCTGGTGACTCCACGTGAGCGCCGCATGCTGCAAGTGATCGAGCGTGTAACCGGTCAGAAGGTTGCTGAAGTTCGCCTTCCGGATGCCCAGGCCGTTCTCGATGCCCGCATCAAGAAATTGACCAACAGCCTGGCGCCACTGGTTGCTGACGCTGAATCGACCCACGGCGAATTGCTTGATCGCCTGACCGCCGATATCGGTTGCAGCCCGCGTGCTCTGGCCGCTGCCCTGCTGCGCAAGGCTACCAACGGTCAGGCATTGACCCTGGCTGCCATCGAACGCGACCGTCCACTGGTGCCAAACAGCGCACCGCGTGAGCGTAGCGATCGTTCGACTTCGGGTGATCGTCCTGAGCGCAGTGGTGATCGTGAGCGTCGTGCTCCGGTTCCATTGGCCGAAGGCCGTGCTCGTTGCCGTACCGCGCTGGGTGCGCGTGATGGTATCGCTGCGAAAAACCTGTTGGGTGCAATCCTCAACGAAGGCGGCCTGGCCCGTGAAGCTATCGGCCGCATCCAGGTGCGTGACAGCTTCAGCCTGGTTGAGCTGCCGGAAGATGGCCTTGAGCGTCTGTTGACCAAACTCAAGGACACCCGCGTTGCAGGCAAGCAGTTGAAGCTGCGTCGCTATCGCGAAGATTGATCTACTCTTGAGCTGATCGTCTGAACAAAAAAATCCCCGACTGGTTCGGGGATTTTTTTGTTTGGGGGAATCGTTTTTCGAAAGGGCTTGGTTTTGCGTACATATCCGTTAGCGGCGTTTGCCGGGATTATGGTTCCGCTCTTACAGCGGGTTACTTTTGGCAAACGCCCCAAAAGTAACCAAAAGGTCTTGCCCCTCCATTGGGTCTTCGCGGAGCTCAGACTTCCCTCACTCCGGCGTTGCTCCGCGGGTCGCCGCAAAGGGCCATCCCTGGCCCAGTGCGGCTAACTCGGCATCCATGCCGAGTTCCCCGCTGCGCTACACCTGCGTTCGGCCTGCTGGGAACGGGGCCTTTGCGGTGTCTGCGAAATTTTGGCAGGTTACAACGACGCTGTAGGAGCCGAATTCGAGGCGTCACTCGAACCTGTAAATATCCATCCCCAAAGCCCCCATCGTAAAACCCTGATGCGCCACGCTGAATTCACCGCCCGCGCCCCGCGCGAAGTACAGCGGCAGCAGGTGCTCATCGCTCGGATGACTGCGCACCGCATGCGGCGCCAGCTTGCGGTAGTCGTGCAGTGCCACTTCGTCGTTGCTGGCCAGCTTGTCGATCATCCAGTCACGAAATTCCTTCGCCCACGGCTCGACGCTTTCCGGGCCCGCATGCCAGTCCAGTTCACGCAGGTTGTGGGTGATGCTGCCGGAGCCTATGACCAATACACCTTCGTCACGCAGGCTGGCCAACGCTCGGCCAACTTTAGTCTGCAACGCCGGGCCCTGGCGACTGGGCAGGGAAACCTGCACCACGGGGATGTCTGCCTGCGGATACATCAAGGACAGCGGCACCCAGACGCCGTGATCGAAGGGTCGTTTGCTGTCGATGCGTGCAGGCAGGCCGGCGGCGCCGAGCAGGGCGGTGACTTGCAGGCTAAGCTCCGGAAGGCCGGGCGCGGGGTACTGCACGGCAAACAATGCTGGCGGGAAGCCGCCGAAGTCATGCCAGGTTTCCGGTTGCGGGTTGCCATTGACCAGCAGATCCTGGCTTTCCCAGTGCGCCGAGACAATCAAGATGGCCCGTGGCTTTGGCATCCCGGCGGCCAGCCGAACAAGGGCCGGGCCGCTTTCGCCGGGTTCCAGCGCAAGCATGGGCGAGCCGTGTGAGATAAATAAGCTGGGGAACATGTCGAGAGTCCTGAGCAATAAGATGGCCCATCTTCAAGCAGACATTGATCTAAATCTAATATAAGTTTTAGCGCGCTTTGATCGAATTTTCGGAAGGTTTCATGCAGGCTGACTTTTGGCATCAACGTTGGGCCAATGATCAGATCGGCTTCCACCAGCAACAGACCAATCCATACCTTGAGCGCTTCTGGCCGCCATTGTCGGTGGAGCAGGGCGCGGGTGTGCTGGTGCCGCTTTGCGGTAAAAGCCTGGACCTTGGCTGGTTGGCGAAGCAAGGCTACAGCGTCAAAGGCATCGAGTTGTCGGAAAAGGCCATCGCAGACTTTTTCAGCGAGCATCAATTGCAGCCTGCGATTCGTCAGCAAGGCGCGTTCAAGGTCTACAGCGCTGGGCCGGTGGAATTGTGGTGTGGCGATTTTTTCGCCCTGACGGCGGCCGATGCGGCGGATTGTCAGGCGCTCTACGATCGCGCAGCCTTGATCGCATTGCCGCCCGCCATGCGGCAGCGATACGTCGAGCATCTTGGCGAGATTTTGCCCGGGAGCTGCAAGGGGCTGCTGATTACCCTGGATTATGAACAGTCGGAAGTCGAAGGCCCGCCATTCTCGGTGCCTGATGAAGAGGTGCAACGCCTGTTTGCGTCCGGCTGGCAGCTGGAAACCCTGCAGACCTGCGATGTGCTGGGGGAAAGCTGGAAGTTCGTTCAGCGCGGCGGTAGCCGGCTTGACGAGCGGGTTTATCGATTGGCGCGGCGCTGACTTCCGCCAGCCCACAAAAAAGGGCGACTCGCGTCGCCCTTCATTCAAAGCTGTAACCGGTTCTATCAACCGCGACGACGCAGCGCCTCGATTCGTTCTTCCAGTGGCGGGTGGCTCATGAACAGGCCAGCAAGGCCGTGTTTGAGGCCGCCATTGATACCGAAGGCCGTCAGGCTGTCGGGCATCTGCACCGGCACGCCCTGTTCGGAACGCAGACGCTGCAAGGCGCCGATCATGGCCGCTGTACCCGCCAGACGTGCACCGGCTTCGTCAGCGCGGTATTCGCGTTTACGCGAGAACCACATGACGATGGCGCTGGCCAGAAAGCCCAGGACGATCTCGGCAAAAATCGTGGTCACGTAATACGCGATGCCCTGGCCGTTCTCGGTCTTGAAAATCACCTTGTCGACGAAGTTGCCGATGATACGGGCGAAGAACATCACAAAGGTGTTCACCACGCCCTGCACCAGCGCCAGGGTAACCATGTCGCCGTTGGCGACGTGACCAATCTCGTGGGCCAGCACCGCTTTCACTTCATCGGGCGAAAAGCGTTCCAGCAAACCCTGGCTGACCGCAACCAGTGCGTCGTTCTTGTTCCAGCCCGTGGCGAAAGCGTTAGCTTCGTAGGCTGGGAAGATCCCGACTTCCGGCATTTTGATGCCAGCGTCCCGGGACAGTTGTTCGACGGTCTGCACCAGCCATTGCTCATGCCGGGTGCGCGGCTGGGTAATGATCTGGGTGCCAGTGCTCATCTTCGCCATCCACTTGGAGATGAACAGCGAGAACAGCGAGCCGGCGAAACCGAATACAGCGCAGAAAACCAGCAGCTGATTGAGGTTCAGATCAACCCCATTGGCCGCCATGAACCCGTTGAAGCCAAACAGGCTCAGGGTGATGCTGGCTATCAGCACGACCGCCAGGTTAGTGGCCAAAAACAGCAAAATGCGCATCATGGTGTGGAAGTTCTCCTCGTGAAGAATATGTAACACGTTGCGGGGTATATAAGGGGATGCTTGCGGCTATTCAACCCGGCGACTATTTCAAACTGTGTCGTTTTGTCGGGTTGCGTCGCAATTGCGTCAAGTCGCAAGGCTCCCGACCCAGAGCGGCGGGCATGGCAAGCTCACCGGCGGGCGGGGATTTAATTTCATGGCCGTTGCTGACAGGTTGCCCGCCCGCCGCATTGCGGCCGGTCGGGCGCGCAATAACGGGGGCGGCAGGCGCGGTTACTGGCGATAGGTCTTGAGGAAATTGCCGATGCGACCGATCGCCATGTCCAGCTCGTCGACGCGGGGCAGGGTTACCACACGGAAGTGGTCCGGCCATGGCCAGTTGAACGCGGTGCCCTGGACCACCAGCAGTTTTTCCGACAGCAGGAGGTCAAGGACGAACTTCTCGTCGTTGTGGATCGGGCAGATTTTCGGGTCGATACGCGGGAACGCATACAACGCGCCCATCGGCTTGACGCAGCTGACGCCGGGAATGTCGTTGAGCAGTTCCCAGGTGCGGTTACGCTGTTCCAGCAGGCGACCGGGCGGCAGCACCAGGTCATTGATGCTCTGGTAGCCGCCAAGGGCCGTTTGAATGGCGTGCTGGCTCGGCACGTTGGCACACAGACGCATGTTGGCCAGAATGTCGATGCCTTCGATGTAGCTCTGCGCGTTGTGCTTGGGACCGGAAATGGCGACCCAGCCGGAGCGGAAGCCGGCAACGCGATAGGATTTGGACAGACCGTTGAAGGTCAGGCACAGCAGATCCGGTGCCAGGGACGCGGTGCAGATATGCACCGCGTCGTCGTAGAGGATCTTGTCGTAGATCTCGTCCGAGAACACCACCAGCTTGTGCTGGCGCGCCAGCTCCAGCATGCCCAACAGGACTTCCCTGGAATACACCGCGCCGGTCGGGTTATTCGGGTTGATGATCACCATGGCCTTGGTGTTCGGCGTGATCTTGGCCTTGATGTCCGCCAGGTCCGGCCACCAGTTGGCCTGCTCGTCGCACAGGTAATGCACCGGGTTGCCGCCAGCCAGGCTGACAGCTGCGGTCCACAATGGATAATCGGGGGCCGGGATCAGCACTTCATCGCCGTTGTTAAGCAGCGCCTGCATCGACATCACGATCAATTCGGAGACGCCGTTGCCGAGGTAGATGTCTTCGATGCCGACGCCTTCGACCTGCTTCTGCTGGTAGTACTGCATCACCGCCTTGCGGGCGCTGAACAGGCCTTTGGAGTCGCTGTAGCCTTGCGCAGTTGGCAGGTTGCGGATGACGTCCTGCAGGATTTCCTCCGGCGCTTCGAAACCAAATGGCGCAGGGTTGCCGATGTTCAGCTTGAGGATGCGATGGCCTTCCTCTTCCAGGCGTTTGGCGTGCTTGAGCACTGGCCCGCGAATGTCATAACAGACGTTGGCGAGCTTGTTCGATTTGCTGACCTGCATGGTGATTGTTCCCGAAAATGGACGAGCCGCGACTAGCTGATCACGTGGTTCGCCGGGTGTGACGCCGTGAAAAATGGGTTTGTATGCTTGAAACGCGGGTGACAGACTGGCGTCTAACGAAGGCGCAATCATACGTGCCACCTGATCTGTGGAGAAGATACAGATCAGGCTTTTTCAGTTGCGGAGGTGTACCCGTGGAAAAGTTGGACAAAACCCTCGAAGAGTGGCGAGCGATGCTCGATCCCGAGCAGTACAACGTTTGTCGCCTCAAAGGCACCGAGCGGCCGTTTTCCGGCAAGTACAACAGCACCAAGACCGCAGGCGTCTACCATTGTGTGTGCTGTAACGAGGCGCTGTTCGATTCCGAGACCAAGTTCGATTCCGGCTGCGGCTGGCCGAGCTTCTACGCGCCACTTGAAGGCAGCGCAGTGGTTGAAGTGCGGGATGTCAGCCACGGCATGATTCGTACCGAAGTGGTCTGCTCCAAATGCGACGCACACCTGGGGCATGTGTTTCCGGATGGCCCGCCGCCAACCGGGCTGCGTTACTGCATCAACTCGGTCTGCCTGGATCTGGTTCCGCGCGATTGAGTGGCTGTATCAGGTTATAGCCGCTCATCACGGCCAAGAATTGAAGTGCGCGCCAATCAGTTGCGCGCTAACTTCAAACCCTGTTTCTATTCTGGAGCCACCGTCATGAGCGAAAACCTGCTGAGCATCCCCTGCACGACGATCAAAGGCGAGCAGAAGACCCTGGCCGATTTCGCCGGCAAGGCGGTGCTGGTGGTCAATACGGCGAGTAAATGCGGCTTCACTCCGCAGTACAAAGGGCTGGAAAAGATATGGCAGGATTATAAGGATCAAGGCCTCGTGGTTCTGGGCTTTCCGTGTAATCAGTTCGGCAAGCAGGAACCCGGTAACGAGTCAGCAATCAGCGAGTTCTGTGAACTGAATTTCGGCGTCACGTTTCCGCTGTTCAAGAAGATCGACGTCAACGGCAGCGACGCTCATCCGTTGTTCGTCCAGCTTAAAAAGCAGGCACCAGGCTTGCTGGGTTCGGAGCGGATCAAATGGAATTTCACCAAATTCCTGATCGGCAAGGACGGCAAGCTGGTCAAACGCTTTGCGCCGCTGACCAAGCCGGAAGACCTGACGGGCGAAATCGAAGCGCTGCTCAAGTAGCTCAACCGTTTTTATTGGCCGGTATCCATTGATCAAGCAGGCTGACCAGCTCACCGCGGCGGAACGGCTTGGCCAGGTAATCGCTCATGCCTGCAGCCCGGCAGCGCTCCCGCTCTTCGGGCATGGCGTTGGCTGTAAGGGCGATGATCGGCAGTTGCGGCCAGCGACCGCTGCGGCGGATCTGGCGGCTCGCTTCGTAGCCGTCCATGACCGGCATGTTGCAGTCCATCAGCACCAGATCAAATGTGTGCAGTTCCAGTTGTTGCAGCGCTTCCGCGCCGTGGCTGCTGACGATGACCTCGCAACCCAGTTTGCTCAACATACCCTTGGCCACCAACTGGTTGACCGGGTTGTCCTCCACCAACAGGATTCTCGCCGAGTGGCTGCCGCTCAAATCGATGGCCCGCAGTAGATCGTCAGCAACCGTTTCGCCGTGGTGCATGACCCGGCGCAGCGTCTGATACAGCGCGTTGCGCGCCAGCGGGCGGGCCTGTTGCTGCAAGGGCGCCAGAGCGCTGACCTGTTCGCTAGGCATGAAGTTGCCATAGGCGGTGACCAGCAGGATAGGGATGTGCGTCGCCGGCCGCAGGCCGAACAGGCATTCCGGGCAATCAGTGATCAGCAGCTCGGGATCGGCATCCAGACCTGTGCAGATAATCTTGTCGTCGATACCCCAGCGCTGGTATTCGATGCTCCAGGCGGGGAGCAGGTTGCCCAGTAATTCCACCAGCCCGCTTCCAGCAGCACTGATCACCACGACTCGGCCGCGCAGCGCTGGCGGGGCGATGGCTGGCAGGTGAATGGGCAGCGGCAGATCGGCACAGAATTGGCTGCCCAGGCCTGACTGGGAATGGATGCTCAAATGGCCGGACATGGCTTCGCAGAGATTATGCGTCAGCGCCAGGCCCAGGCCGGTGCCGCCGAACTGGCGGGTAATGGCGGCTTCGGCCTGGGTGAAGGGCTGAAATATTCTGGCCTGGGCTTCTTGGGCGATGCCGATGCCGGTGTCGCAGACTTCGATGCGCACCCGGTTTTCATGGGTGTCCGCATCTTGATAAGTGCTCAAGCGCACGTCTACCCGGCCGAAACGGGTGAATTTCAGGGCGTTGGAGAGCAGGTTGCTGACGATCTGCCGAACCCGGGTCGGATCGCCCATGACCATGGCCGGAAAATTCGGATCAATCAGGCAGGTCAGTTCGACACTGGGCGCGGCGTTTTGCGACAGCAGGTTGGCGGTATCCTCGACCAGCACGCCCAGATCGAACGGGATGCGCTCCATCTCCAGGTGCCCGGCATTGAATTTGGACATGTCGAGGATGTCGTTGAGCAACTCCACCAGCACTTTGCCCGAGTCATGGGCGATGGACAGCTGCTGGCGCTGTTCGGCATTCAGCGGGCTGTCCAGCGACAACGCGAGCATGCCGAGCAGCCCGTTGAGCGGGGTGCGGATTTCGTGGCTCATGTTGGCCAGGAAAGCCGAGCGAGCATGAGCCATATCCAGGGCGGTGCTGCGGGCAATCTGCAATTCTTCGTTGGACTGGCTCAGTCGCGCGTTGCTGGCCTTGAGCTCGATGGTGCGCGCCGAAACGATGTCTTCCAGTTCATTGAGGTGCGCGGTGAGCCGGTCTTCGGCGTCGCGGCGGCGGGCGAATTCATTGGCGACGTTTTCAAATTGCCGGTTGGCGGCCCGGACCAGCACGCCGATCTCGTCATTTTCATGTTTGGGCGGGCAGAGCACTTTGTTCGGCGTCGGGCTGTTGGGCTCGCGATTGGTCAGCGAGCCAATCACCCGTATCAGCGGTTTGGTCAGGGTCATGTAGAACAGCAGCATCATGATGCCGGCCAGGGCGAGGCTGCGGACGAACCCGGTAATCAGGGTGATTTCGGCGCGCTGGAGGAAATGGCTACCGAACGCGAAGGTGTCCACATTCAGGCGCAGGGTGCCGATGGATTCGTTGGGCAGATGGGCCAGATGCAAAGCATCTTCGAACTGGCGGCTTTCGCCAAACAGAAAATCGCTGACCACCCGATAGGGGCTCTGGGCAAAAGGCCGCTCGACGCTGGACAGCACCATATTGTTGTTGTCGGTCAATCTGGCGCTGACTACCGCAGGGGATTGCAGCAGACCCAGAGTCAGTTCCTGAGCCAGTTCGGCGTCGATGTTGTAGGCAATGCGCGAGGCGGGGTTGTGACTGATTTCCAGCAAGGAGCGAATTTCACGATCGATGGACGCGTCTTCGCTGGCATAATCCAGAGTAATTTGTAACAGGCTCAGCAACGTTCCCAGGATGAAGCCCACCAGGACAGTGAGTCGAGCCTGTTTGTACGAGAGCCGGTTAGTAAACGCTATATCCATAGGGGGCACTGCAATTCTCGTGTCCATCGCGGGGCAAGCATAGCCGATCAGCCCTTGGCTTTATCAACAATCTAAGGAGATAACGTGGATTCTCGTTTGAATGCTTTTCTTGAGCGTGCCGACGCTGTTCTTGCACGCCTTGAGCCATTGTTGCCAGCGCCCCGGGAGGTCGTCGACTGGAACACGTCGCTGGCGGCACGCTGGGTTCGTGAAGGTCGCAGTGGCTATCTGATGCCGTTGGAAGTCAGCCTCGACATGCGCCTGTCGGACCTGATCGGGGTAGACCTGCAACGTGAGCAGCTGGGGCGCAACACCCGGCAGTTCATCGACGGCCTGCCCGCCAACCATGCGCTGCTCTGGGGTTCGCGCGGCACCGGCAAATCGTCGCTGATTCGTGCGCTGCTGGCCGAGTACGCGCAGGCCGGTCTGCGCCTGATCGAGATCGAGCGCGATCACCTTGGGGATTTGCCGCGTGTTGTCGAGCAGTTGCAAAAGCTGCCTCAGCGTTTCGTGCTGTTCTGTGATGATCTGTCCTTCGAGGCGGGTGAAAGTGATTACCGGGTGCTTAAAAGCGTGCTCGACGGCTCACTGGAGCAGGCGCCGGACAACGTGCTGCTGTACGCCACGTCCAACCGCCGCCATCTGGTGCCGGAGAAAGACAGCGATAACGCCAACTGGAAGCATGTCGACGGCGAACTGCACCCCAGTGAAGCGGTGGAAGACAAGATTGCCTTGTCTGACCGCTTCGGTTTGTGGCTGTCGTTCTACCCGTTCACCCAGGAGCATTACCTGAACGTCGTCGAGCACTGGATCACCCAGCTGGCGCTGACTGCAGGTCTGCCCTGGCAGCGCGACGCGGAGCTGGACAAGCTGGCGATCCGCTGGGCAACCGGGCGCGGCAATCGCAATGGCCGGTGTGCCTATCAGTTCGCACGTTATTGGGTCGGCCTCAAACTGTTGGAGCAGCAACCATGATTGATCTACAAAACGCCGGCAGCGGCCTGAATGGCTATCGTCTGCTGGCGGCGCAGCTGGAATCACTGCTGGCGGACGAGCGCGATTTCATCGCCAACGCCGCGCAGTTTTCTGCGTTTCTTTATAGCCAGCTGGAAGATTTGAACTGGGCAGGCTTTTACCTGAACCGTGACGAAGAGCTGGTACTGGGTCCGTTCCAGGGGCAAATCGCCTGTGTGCGGATTCCGTTCGGGCGCGGCGTATGCGGCGCAGCGGCCCAGAGCCGGGAAACCCAGCGCGTGCAGGACGTACACGAGTTTCCCGGGCACATTGCCTGTGACAGTGCGTCGAACAGCGAGTTGGTGGTGCCATTGATCAAGGAAGGGCGGCTGATTGGCGTTCTGGATCTGGACAGCCCGAGTGTCGGACGCTTCTCGGAGCAGGATCAGCAAGGTATCGAGGAGTTGGCGCGGATATTTCTGAGGGCTACCGATTGCTGATGGGGTCATAGGCCGAGGCGCTGATTCCGTGGGACCGGCTTTAGCCGGGAAGGAGTCCTCCCGGCTAAAGCCGGTCCCACGGGATTCTTGCTGCGCGATGGGTGGCCTTGAATCAGTCGTAGATAACCTTTTTCTTCCATTCCGATTCGACTTCGTCGGCCTTCAGGCCTTCGGTCAGAGCATTGTCGTCGTCTTCAGTTGGCGCAATGTTGGTCAGGACCATGGAGTTGGCGCGAGCCAGTTGTTTTTCCATGGCCACCAGCGCGTTCTGATACGTCACCGGATCGGGTTGGTTGCGCAGATACTGCACGCCGCGTTCGAAGGCCAGGCGTGCTTGCCCCGGCTGTTCCTGTGACAGAGCGGCCTGGCCAAGGTTGTTGAAGAACTCAATGTGCAGCATGACCAGAATGTTGCGGATCTCGCGAATCCAGTGCTTGGCTTCGCTGGTTTGCAGGAAACCGTCATGTGCCGCGCGCGTGACCTGGCCGTGCAGTGCTTCTAACAGAAAGCGCACGTCCTTGGCCTTGGCTTCGGTCTGGATCGGGCTTACCGGATTGGTGACGACGATTGCATCACCCTGGGCAATCAGCGCGTTGAGTTCGCCGATACGGGTTTTGACCTGGTCGTTGCCTTTATCCAGCGCCTGCATGCGCTGCAGAACGTTGAGTTCCAGGCGCGTCATTAATAGCTTTAATGCCGGGGACACCAGTTGACCTGGAAACGTCTCTGCTATTTCAGAGCAGCGACGCAGCCGATCGCTCAGTTCAACTCTCGCCCGTGCTTTATCCAGCTTGGCGTTCTCGGCCACGTGGTTCAGGTAGCCAATCGCGATCAGGAGTGCGATGCCAGCTACTACCATCAGTGTAATCATGAGTGGTGTCACCGCGCGAACCTCTATTTCTTCAAGTAATTTGGGCCGAGTGTAGTGGCTAAGCACTATTGCGCATAGATGTACTGGTCGGACTTTATTTATTCATGGCGTCATTGGGATGGCGCGTTCCCAGGCGCGACATCTTGTAAAAGAACGGCGAAGTCGTTGATTTAGATAAATTTTCAGAATGGGGTTGACGACTTATCAATCCATCCATAGAATGCGCGCCACTTACAGCGTAAAGCACACAGCGAAACGCAAATAAGTAGTGAATGTTGTACGTGTGTCCCCTTCGTCTAGTGGCCTAGGACACCGCCCTTTCACGGCGGTAACAGGGGTTCGAGTCCCCTAGGGGACGCCATTGCGGGAATAGCTCAGTTGGTAGAGCACGACCTTGCCAAGGTCGGGGTCGCGAGTTCGAGTCTCGTTTCCCGCTCCATTTTTAAGCAGTCTGGCCTTCGGGCGAGATTGAGTGAAGCCAGAACCAAGTCTTCGGATGCGGCTTTGGGCACTGGAATACACACCATGTGTTTCAGTTAGCGTGTCCCCTTCGTCTAGTGGCCTAGGACACCGCCCTTTCACGGCGGTAACAGGGGTTCGAGTCCCCTAGGGGACGCCATTGCGGGAATAGCTCAGTTGGTAGAGCACGACCTTGCCAAGGTCGGGGTCGCGAGTTCGAGTCTCGTTTCCCGCTCCAT